>NZ_LDOV01000047.1 GCF_001029435.1 Photobacterium aphoticum
AGCGATCCTTCCCAAGGGTTGTTAAGAAAAAACCCTGTAGATACCCAAGAAAAAACAATGCCGTTCACCTTAAGTGAACGGCATTAGCCCTCTGTGGCTGCTTTTTTTTCACCGCCTACCCCCTCAGATTCCATGCCAATCTGCCGAATACAACCAATCAATCTATCCAGCGTTATCTCATTTATCATTTGGTTACATGCCATAATTATCTCTCTGTCAAGACTTGAAGATCATCAGGGTTAGTGGTTTGATCTGCGGCTTGCCTCGTTCACGTCTTTCACGCTCAACAACGTGAACCCAATATAAAACAGTTTGTTATGAACAGTGGCGATTGGAAAAAGGCAACACACACGACATTAATTAAGGTGCATGCATAATGGCGAAAACTCCAACGGCTTCGGAAGTATCTCAAGCAATTGATATTGCATACCAATCGACCTCTATGGAGATCTGGGACAGCAAGTATCGACTGAAATCAAAGCATGGAGACGCGATTGATATCACGCTAGATGACACGTTCCAACGCGTTGCACGCGCACTGGCCGATCTAGAACAAGAAGACGTCAAAGAACACTGGTACAACGAATTCCTGTGGGCACTGCGTAACGGTGCTATCCCAGCGGGTCGTATTACCTCTAATGCGGGTGCGTTTGAACACAAACCTGCCACCTCAACCATCAACTGTACCGTTTCTGGCACCATTGAAGATTCAATGGATGACATTCTGGGCAAAGTGCACGAAGCAGGCCTGACCCTGAAAGCTGGTTGTGGTATCGGCTACGACTTCTCTACCCTGCGTCCACGTGGGGCATTCGTATCGGGTGCCGGTGCTTACACATCTGGCCCTATGTCGTTCATGGATATCTACGACAAAATGTGTTTCACCGTCTCCTCTGCCGGTGGTCGTCGTGGCGCACAGATGGGTACGATGGATATCCGCCATCCTGACATTATCGATTTCATTCGCGCTAAGCGTGAAGATGGCCGCTTACGCCAATTCAACCTGTCACTGCTGATCACGGAAGACTTCATTGAAGCGGTGAAAAACGATGCTCCGTGGCAACTGCTGTTCCCTATCACAGCCAAAGAAGCCAAGCAGGACAAGGTCGATCTCGACAACGATGACACCATCGTGTGGGCAGACTGGCCAACCAAACAAGAACTGATTGAAGACAGCGAAGGCCGTGTCGCGTGTAAGGTATACCGCACCATGCCTGCACGTAACCTGTGGAATGTGATCATGACATCCACCTATGACTACGCTGAGCCGGGCTTCATTCTGATCGACAAAGTGAACCAGATGAACAACAACTGGTTCTGTGAAGACATTCGCGCGACCAACCCATGTGGTGAGCAACCACTACCACCATACGGTGCATGTTTGTTGGGCTCCATTAACCTAACGAAATTTGTTCGTCAGCCATTTACCAATGATGCCTCGTTTGATTGGGACAGCTTCCGCCGCGTAGTGGCTATCTTTACCCGTATGTTGGACAACGTGGTGGAAATCAACCAGCTGCCGCTGGAAAAACAGCGCCATGAAATCGAACACAAACGTCGTCACGGTATGGGCTTTTTGGGCTTAGGCTCTACCATCACCATGCTGCAACACAAATACGGCAGTGCGGCCTCTGTGGCGTTCACCGAGCAAGTGGCGCAAGAAATGGCGATCACCGGCTGGAAAGAATCGCTGAGCCTGGCAAAAGAAAAAGGCGTTGCTCCGATCATGAACGAAGAGTTCGAGATCACAGCAAAAATGTTACGCCTGCGTCCAGAAATGGCCCAAGACGGCATCAAACTGGGCGACAAGGTGAAAGGTAAAGTGCTGCACGCCAAATACAGCCGTTACATGCAGCAAGTGGCCGAGATTGAGCCAGAACTTGTCGACAAACTGGCGAAACACGGCGGCCGCTTTACGCACCATAGTTCGATTGCGCCAACCGGGACGATTTCTCTGTCACTGGCGAACAATGCGAGTAACGGGATTGAGCCAAGCTTTGCCCATCACTACACCCGTAACGTGATTGTGCCGGGCAAGAAAACCAAAGAAAGCGTGGATGTATACAGCTTTGAGCTGTTAGCTTACCGTGAATTGGTGAACGAACTGGCGATGCCATACAGCACCGACGAAGCGACCCGCCTACCGGAATACTTCATCACGGCAGACGACATTACCCCAAGCCAGCACGTAGAAGTGCAAGCAGCAGCACAACGCTGGATTGACTCATCGATCTCGAAAACCGCGAACGTCCCAACAGACTTCCCGTTTGAAGATTTCAAAGACATCTACATGGATGCCTACGACAAAGGCCTGAAAGGCTGCACCACATTCCGTTTCAACCCGGAAGTGTTCCAGGGCGTCTTGGTGAAGGAAAAAGATCTGGAAAACACCACGTACGTGTTCACACTGGAAGACGGTTCCACCTTTGAAGCGAAGGGCAACGAAGAAATTGAGTATGATGGCGAAACGCACACTGCGGCTAACCTCTACGATGCCCTGAAAGAAGGCTACTACGGTAAATTTTAAGGTATATAGGTCATACACTCATGGTCAAAAAGATTGACGGCAAAATCGTTGCATTCAAAGTAAAAAGCCAAGAACAAGAAACTGCGCAGCCAGCCGCACCCGCAACGCCGGAAGTTGAAGTGCAGCACATGCACGAAGACATGCCGCGCCCGGAAAAGCTGCTGGGAACTACCTATAAGCTGAAAACGCCGGAGCACATTTCAGAGCACTCATTGTTCATCACCATTAACGATGTGGTATTGAACGAAGGCACGGAGCATGAAACCCGCCGTCCGTTTGAAGTGTTCATCAACTCAAAGAGCCTTGAACACTACCAGTGGATTGTGGCACTGACGCGCATTATGTCGGCGGTATTCCGTAAAGGCGGCGATTGCACGTTCCTGGTTGAAGAACTCCGCTCGGTATTCGATCCACGCGGTGGCTACTGGAACAAAGGCAAGTACGTCCCTTCTCTGATCGCAGAAATCGGTAACGTGATTGAACAGCACCTGACAGAGATCGGCATGCTGGGCAAACCGGAAGTGGATGCCCACCAGCAAGCGTTTCTGGAAGCGAAAAAGGCGGAACTGGCGGGCAAACCAGAGCCAGCAGCGGAAGAAGAAACCGGCGGTAACTTTCCACCGAGTGCGACACTTTGCTACAAGTGCCACAACAAATCCGTGATCGTCAAAGACGGCTGCCAGACCTGCCTGAACTGCGGCGATTCGAAGTGCGGTTAAGTCCGACCAAGTGAGCCTGTACCGATAATAAAAAAGCTGCTTCGGCAGCTTTTTTGTTGGTTCTGGTAGTGTTCAAAATCCTGTATCAGCGAAGACATATCTATGAACACCCTCTGACTGCGCAACGCCTTAATCCTTATTTGATAAGAAAATTCACTAACCAATATATGTTATTCAGAGGTACAACAAAGCAATATTAATGCTCTAGGTAAATCAATTATCGACATCTAATTCATTAATACAACTTGCGTTTATAATATCAAACTCAATTGGCTTTATATCATAGTCAAAGTGTTCTTTTATAAATTTTGATAAATTGCTTTTACTTACATTATGTATTTCCTTATAACCACTATGGCTGTATATCTCTAACTGAGTGTCACGAATAAATAAAAATCGATGACCAACAACCATCGAGAATCGTAACTGATTGCTAAACGGGTAAGTTATATCGGTAGAAAAACGGTTAGCTATACCTTGCCGGATTTCAGCTTCTGGTTTTTCCGCAATATCTATTTCCATTTGTTTCTTTTCGACACCATGTTTGAAATGGTAAACAGTGATGACACCGTTTACTATTTCAGTTCTATAGCGCATTCCGTAGCATTCATACACAATAGGGTTTTCTGCTGGAAACAGTTGAATAGATGGCCAACCATTACCGATATCAGCAAAATAACGTTGGTGGCCAATTTCAAGCCTTACCAACCGGTGGATTTCTTGTCCGTCAATACGAGCAGAATGTAAGTGAACATCAAGGCCGGCAGCTCTACCTGCCTCTAAATAACTCAATGTTTTGTCTGAGCAAGTGCCTCCATATGCTGTTGTGGTGGGCCGCACATTATTGAGTAAGTAAAGGTTATGAAATGGTTCTTGCTTGAATTTATCAAACAATATTTTTTGAGCTAATTGTACTGTCACCTGTGAGTATCCCCGCGTTTTGCAATAACGGCATCAAATGTTGGGTAGCTAAAAAAATAAGTATTATCCACATCGTGAGTAAATAACTGTTCCCAAATTTTCTTAAGTTCGACCATTTCCATATTTCCATTTCGGGTTAAATAGGTCACTACCAACTTACGTATGCCACTACCTACATCAAATGATGTTTTTTTTCGAATAGCTATTTCAGTAGGTAATAAGTGACCAAATGTATCCCTAAGAGCTACCTTATTACGACCATTCGAATAGAACTTTTTGTGTTCCAAAGTATCCGCTATCTGCTTAACCGCACGATCTAAAAATGGACATCGAACCTCAATACTATGCGCCATACTGCACATATCTAGCCGGCGAAGCTCAGTAAAGCACATGTCGGTTATTAGTTTTGTACGGATTGATTGCCATTCTTGTTCTAATAGATGCTCATGGTACCCAGCAAATAGTTCGTCAGCACCCTCACCCGTTAGTACGACCTTTAATCCCTCCTTATTTACAGCTTCTGCTAATAAATAAGTCGCCAAGCCGTTGCTTATGATCGATGGGTTGTAGCTCTCCGTTGTGTAAAGCACTTTGGCAATCAATGCTGGTAACTCTTGCTCAGTTGGCAATGGAATGTAGTGAACTTGTTTTAACCCTAAGAACTGAACAAGATGATTAACCATTGCGACATCAGAACTATCAGGATCGCCAAGGACAAAATAAGTGATGTCCTGGCGGTATTGATGAGCTAATGCCGCAATAATCGAGCTATCCAAGCCACCACTCAAGAAAACACCAAACGGCTGTTTTGGCAAACGCTTAATAACCGCTTGTTCCATCGCTACAGCCAGACTGGACGTAGTGTTGGCTGGTAGTTGATGTACTGCTATTTGTGTTAGCTTTCCAGTGGTTAAATCTAACTGGCTAATACCAAGTGGTACTTGCTCGAACCATTCAATGTTTTGCAAGGCTTTAAGTTCACTTACAACAAATAGGTTATTGCTGTCGCGACCATAAAATAGTGGTTTTTTACCCATATGGTCGCGCAATAAGTAAAGAGTATGCGTCTCACGTTCATAGATAATCCCTGAGTAAAACCCGTCTAACTCAGCTAGTACGTGAGTACCTAATTTCGTAAATAGCGGTGTAATAACATGTGTATCACATTGACAATTTAGGGTTAGGTTGTGATGTTTAATAAGTGCATCTGCATTATATATCTCGCCATTAAATGCCCCTATTAAATCACCAGCTTTGTATGGCTGACGACCAGCGATACTTTCATCATTAATCGCCAAACGTACAAAGCCAATAACTAATTGATTGCTTACCCAGCAGTACTGATCATCTGGCCCACGATGAGAAAGTCGAGCGAGAGTGGCTGACATGCTTTGCTCCGCAGTGTCACCATAAAGTAACGCTATTCCGCACATAGTTGTGGTTCTTTATTATTCAGTAACTCGCTGCGTAATTGCACTAACAAATTACCTAGTCGGTTTAATCCTGTACCGTCCCCGGCGTCACCCCAATAGCTGTCATTACGTGTATGTTCGGCTATATTACGTTGCTGCGTAGATAATAATAACTCTTTGAGTTCAGGGTGCTGGGTAAACTTCGCTGCAAGTGCTTGCCACATAACCTTTTCTTTTACATCGTACCAATTAGCCTTGAGATACTGTGATTCCAGTTGTTGAGCAATTTGTTTAGCTAATATTGGGGTTACTGCTGAACGAATTCGCTCTTGTAATACTGGCTCACTAAACTTTTGTGCTTGGTAAAAGTGCTCAGTTGTACGCCAAATTTTACCCTGCAGATAAACAGCATGTTGTGAAAAGTTGGAAAACTCCCCCCACGTTTGATCGGAATGATAAAAGTGGATTGAGCTAGTATTGTCATGTTCAAGGCCCAAGGGCAAGCAGTGTCCTAATTTGTCATTCTTACTCTGTAAGTAATCTGCATTTTCGGGACGCACTTGTGGGTGAGTATTAACCACCTCTACTGCGATACCAGCCTCTTCCAGTGCACGTCGTTTTCGCGGGTTGTTTGACACTAGACGAACTTGTTCTATTGCCATTTTTTTTAGCACTTTGATAGCTGGCGTATAGTCACGAATATCTTGTTCTAAGCCCATAGCTTGGAATGATTCAGCGGTATCTAATGCTTCGGTCTGCATTTTATATACTGCTTGAATCTTCTTTGACAGACCTTGGCCACGCCCTTCTTGATGCAAATGAAAAATTATGCCGCTTCCGTCGTGTGCCATGGATTTCATGGCTTCGCGCAATTGGTCTGCGCAGTCGCAATCTCGCGCTTCAAAGACTTCTGAAGCTAAGCATGAGGAATGTAATCGCACCATTGGCTTACTTCCTAGCTTATTTATATCACCAAAAGTAACCACTCGTAGCAATTCGTTACCAGTATCATACATTCTAAATGTGCCATGAGGTGTAGGTAGTTCGCAGTAATTTATATAAGGCATTTTATTCTAATATCTCAACAGTTTGCTGGTGTGCATTTGCAAAGCTAGTACTCTGCGGCACTATTTGATTTAAAAACTCATAAATATGGTGCTCGTTCATTTGCTTAACCTGAGCTTCGAGTGTTGCAATCGTGGCAGAGTTAAAGGAGCGAGTAAGGTATTCACACAGCTCCGTAAGTTCTGGAAATTTTGATAATGCTTGTGCCAAGCCATTGATTCGATAGAAACTATGTTTTAAACGTGCAAGACGAGTGTTGCGTGCAGCCCTAGTAGCTTTCCAAACATTGGTAATTTCAGCAGGGGTAAAAACCAGATTATGCTGTTCTTTTGCAAGTAGAAAATTTTGCAAACCTGCATACAGAGCTGATCCCATAATCTCATCCTGTACCTTCTCTAAGTCTAAAATTTTCTCGTTTTGCACACGACCAGTGTGTTGCACAGGAAAAGGGGCACTTTTAATACTTAGCCGACGATAATGCTTATTAACCATTGCCCAAACCATATCTGAACGGCGTGCTTCACGGCCATTAATTTTAGGGATTAAGTTAGGTGTTTGTGTTAACGCCTTAGGATTTAATACAAAGGTATTACCACCACGATTGACCGTGTCTTTCATTGCCATCAGGGAGTATGAAAAGCATTCCGGAATTATACTCCGAGTAAGTGGGAAGCCTGTGACTAACAACGGAGCATGAGCAAACAAGCGTGCACGAGCTTCCGCTACAGTTTCGCCTTTGTAAGCAGGTTCAAGCCAAAATGGAACTTCTAAATGTCCCGAATGTTTACGAGATAAATCGTAGTAATAATCAGGGTACTTATTTCGAAGTATTGTGTTTTCTCCACTGCGGTCAGGCAGTTCAATATTACTTGATAGTGTATCTAGCCAACGTAAATTATGCAGCAGATCTACCAACTGACCACGTAGGCCATTTAATGGTGGATTGGGTGAGGAACCCTGATATTGCCCAATCACAACATCAATACCCTCTTGTTTAAACCTTGGTAACCAAGGAAGGTACTGCTTTGCACGCGCATCTAGGCGCATGTCATCATCAAGAATCCAAGCAATGCTATCCGGATTCGCTTCGCATATTAACCCTACGTACTTTTGCAACATACTGCGTGCATGTGCTATACCCACTTGCCCCCTCTGACGGTTAGCGAAGCCTAAACCAAATAAACCTCTTTCAGAGTCTTCTATTTGTTGTTCCTCGGTAATTATTCGCACATTGCCGAGTGGCCGCTTGCTATCTTCAAAAACAGCTGTCAAAGAGCTCGCTGAACAACCATTACACAAAACAATAGTGTTTACCTCTGATAAATAACTACACTGAGAAAGTTCGGCAATACTGTTAAGCAATGGTAATAATTTATGGGCATCACCTGTAATCACACCAATAGTTAATGAAAAAGGTGCCGACAGTTCTGCTAGCGGAGCTAGGGGCAACCTGACTTGCTGTGCTAGCTTCAGGTTATAGTCAATACCGGTTAATCGTTGACGAAACGCTTGATAGCCCTCCATCTCCGGCATATTTGTGGTATGCAACGATTGACGCATTAAGAACTTAAGACATGGATGATCCGCATGATGAATACTCAGATAAGCGCGCCGCACCATGTGTTCGAAACCCAACTCACTCCATGGCCGAATATCCGAACCATAATCAATCAACTTCACTTCATTCTGGGTTTTGATCAAGTTTTTCGGATGAATGTTATTGCATACAATACCCACTTTACTGCAACTATGAAGTAAGTTAATCACTTGTTCACAGTAGCCACCTTGGTAAGGGATGCTCACCTCATAGGGGTAAGTGAGAACTAAGTTTTTACCATCTGAAACGACTTCATCAAGGGCATATAATCCTGGCAGATCACGCCATTGTGAACCGTCCTGTTGTAAAAGCTTGATTTGCTCAGCCGGTATACGCGTTTTCCAGTAATCTATACACTTAAAAACACGTTTACCGTCAGTCATCACAATGGCTTCAGAGCCAATACCAAGTAGCTGCAGATCGTCCGTATCGATACAAAATAACTTATTGATACGAGCACGGGCTTCGTCAGTTCGGCACTGTGTTATTTTATGAACTAGTTCTGTTTGCTCCTTTTTGAGCTGCTCATTAAGGCTGTCGTCGCACATCTGACGAGCACCTAATTCTGTCAATAGTACTGAAATAACATTTTTGTTTTTACAATATGGTTGCCCTTGCAGCGGCCAATCTCTTAATACCCATGCGCTATGACCGATGTTCTCTTTGGCTACAAAAGCAGTAGCCGTCTCAATACATGTTTGCTGAGCGCATAAATTGTAGCAAGTGATTCCCTGCTGTCTCACAAATTCAAGAAACGCGCTTAATTCGTTCAAGTTTACATCTTGAATTGCAGTTAAGACTAGGTTAAAACCAACTAGATGCTGTTGGCCTACTTGGTGAATTCGCTCGATTACTTGACTTAACTTACTAAACGAAATACATCCTAACTCAATACCAAGTGTTAACGCTATTTGAATTGCAGGCTTTGATTCTATTTCCGATGATGTTTCTGGTTCCCAGTTAAATAGACTCTGCGCACGATTAAGAAATGCTTTACGCTGCGAGTTACTCATACGCCCATGATACTTCAACCAAAATGCTGACAAACCTTTTTTCTTAGCTGGTGAGTTTGGTGTACTAAGCCGCTGGCGATCATTATCTGCATAATGATTTAACAGTGAGTCATTTATGCTGAGGTAGCGGATCGCTTCTAATTCACAGAGACGTATGCACAAATCACGATCAGTGCAGCTGCATAGATGCTCATCAAAACCACCTACCATCAGCATGATATCGAGTGATAAAAACAGGTTAGAACCTTGAATACCAGGATTACCCCGTAAAAATTGGTCTTCTCTTAACGATTTAGGAGGTAAGCACTTGATATAACTCCGGCCATTTCCTTCAAATCGGTAGAACCCTACAGCCACCATATTACACTGATTTTCACTTGCGACGGCTAAGCATTTCTCTAAATAGCTTGGATGCCATTCATCATCATCATCAAGGAATGCAAGAAACAAAGAATCCATATTTTTGCTACGCTGAGTGCATAGATAATCGATAGCCGTATTCCACGCTCCACTAGCACCAGGAGTTCGTTGATTTATCAAATATTTAATTTGGAAATCAGCTTCTGATAGATCATCGACAATTGCTTTATTTTTTTTACGATCTTCTACTGAGGAATCATCGACAACAATGACGTAATTCGGAACTATCGTTTGATTAATAACTGAACGAATTGCTCGATCTTTTAATAATTCAGTTCTATTCTTTGTTGCAATAATAACGGCTAATTGATGAGCATTCAAACTAAACTCCGTTGCTCCAGAATGACTAGTTAGCACTTCAATAATTATAGTTACCAAGCTAGTATAACGTTGTTAATTATCTATAAATAGTCTGCTTATAAAAAACACTTGTCAAGTTTGACAGAATACATTAACCACTTATCGAATCAGAATCACAAACTTATTTTGCAGCAACACAAATTGCACAACCCTATACCATTCAAATTTTCACACAGTCGACATTACTTAATATGATGTTTTTCCGCATAAAATTCATTTTATATAAATATTTGGCCATGAAAATCATTTCGATTTCCTCCAAGAAATAAGTACTTATTTATAATCACGACCATACATACCATATTAAATTAATGAGTACCATATTTCCCGATAGCATTCGTGTTTTTAGTTACTTTTCGGGTTGATGCTATATGTCTTATTCCTGCCGCGTTACGGCTTATTGCTCTCGTTCTCTGGCGCTCTACCCAGCATCGCAAACAGCTTCTTGGCAATATCGGTGTTATCCATTTGCCCAATGAACTGCTCTTTGCCTTGCCCAAAGGCAAAGACTGGCACATCCACCCCGGTATGGCCGCCTGTTGTCCAACCGGTATTGGTACGTTGATCCACCACTTGCTTGATGGCTTGATAAAACGCTTTTGCCCCCTCCTTATGCGCCGGTTGCAAGACCGCCATTTCCTCTTTCGTCAGTGTGAAACCCAACTGCTGATTCAATGAAGCAGGCTCCCACGTTTGCTCGGCATGGGTCACGGCTATGGTACGTGGTGAGGCCGACAATTGGCGCAAATAAGCCGGTTCCCAGCGGTAGCCGCCTGCACGCTCTCCCATCGTCATACCACCGGTATTGTGATCAGCCGTAACAACCACCAAGGTATTGGGGTGTTGACTCACATAGGTTTCCAGCCACAACAAAGCACGGTGTAAATCGTCCATTTCAGCCATGGTCGAGGCCACATCATTCGCATGGCTGGCCCAATCAATTTGTGACCCCTCCACCAGCAGGAAAAAGCCTTTATCATTCGTTTCTAAACGCGAGACCGCCGCTTGTACCATATCTTTTAACCGATCAGGGTTGGCTTCATCTAAGGCAGCAGGCAGGCCTCTGTCAGCGAAAAGTCCCAATACATTGTGATTATCGATCGTTGCCAGTTGTGCGTAGCTGTCGATGTACTGATACCCCGCTTGCTGAAACTCTTCAACGAGATTGCGATCGTCTCTAATGAAGTACTGCCAACCGCCACCCAGCATGACATTGACCTTAAACTGGTCATCAATCTTGGCATCGAAATAGCTGTCTGCAATCTCGTTATACATACGGCGCTGCGGCACATGCGCCACATAACTGGCTGGCGTAGCGTGATTGATTTGCGAGGTGACCACCAGCCCGGTCGATTTGCCTACAGCTTTCGCGTATTCCAGTACGCTTTCCACGGGTTGCTGGTCGTTATCAAGCCCAATGGCACCATTGTAGGTTTTGTGGCCCGAAGCCAAGGCAGTACCAGATGCGGCACTGTCGGTAACAAGCCCTTGCGACAAGGCCGGATAGGTACTGCTGCGCCCGACAAAATGGCGATCAAACACCGTCGACTCTACCTGTGGCGTGGCCGGATCATCATGGAAATAACGAAATGCGGACGTGTGTACCGGCCCCATGCCATCCCCCACCACCATGATAATATTCGGCGGCGTAGCCTGCGCGGCGAACGACATAACAGGCAAAAGTGCAGAAACACACAGCGATGATAGCCCCAATGAGCGGGCTAACAATGAGCGAGAAAATGATGGCATGACGTGCCTCCTTGGCAACCCGGTTCAAATCCGTTGAACCCTTCATGTTGAACGTTTCACAGTTGTGTTCAATCATGCCAGCGGAGAAAGTGTAAGATCAATGGTGAGTGTGTAAGAAACTCTACACTGATGCTGTAAAACCGTGGCTATGCATCCACATAACCACGATCTGCTGCCTACAGCTGTTGTCTCTGAATGCAGCTTTCTCAGTCAGTATTTGATCACAATGGTATTGGCCGCTAAATCCCCTAAACGTTGACGCTTGCGGCCCAAAATGAAGATGGCATCGATAACACCAATTATCGGCGTCAGGATGTTTCGAAGGAAAGATTGCCACAATGAACAATACGCCCCTGTGTCTTTATCAATCACAGCCATGCTCAGCACACGCTTACCCAGGCTTTGTCCCCGTGGCAATGCGTCAGCAAAAATCCAATACAGGGCACCGCTGCCCAACGCCATAATATCAATGTGGTGTTGTTCAAGCGCCAGCGCCTCACCCATTGCGAACAACGTAAAAATAATGGCAAAGGCTACAATGGCATCCAACATCTGGCCGACATAACGACGACCGGGGCTGGCAAGATAACGTCGCGGAGAGAATGCCGATGCACCATGAGGCGCTTGTGCATGTAGATTCATTCTTGAGTCCGTCCCCTGCTCAGGATCAAACCTCTCGCTTTGTTTCAGTGTCGACATTGACGGCTCTGCGCCTTCATCTGCCACTTCTATATCCGTTAATTTGGGTTCAATCCGCATATCAACGCTCCTTGTTGGCGGTTTGCATAACGCTGTTTATTCGCGTCTGTTTTATCCACTTGCTACAAGCTGATTTTTGCCCGCAGAACGTACCACCTTCGAACGCCATATGCAATCACGCGCAATAAAGAAAAACGGCTTCATCGTCATACCTACTCGGTGACAATGAAGCCGTTTTACGTGATCACAATTTACATGATCACAATAACACGCGAATAATTATCCTTATGGGGATAAGAATGGATTACTCCGCTTTATGCTCAAGCAATACCATCACTTCTGCGTGTTCGGTATGCGGGAACATATCAAACCACTGCAGGCGCTTCGCTTGGTAGTTTGGCATACCGTCCAAATCCGCTTTCAGTGTATGCGGGTTGCAGCTGGAGTAGATAATGTGTTTCGGCGCCAGCTCCACCAGCTGCTCCGTCAAGGCTTTGCCCAAGCCACGACGCGGCGGGTTAACCAGTACCAGTTCAGGCGCGCTGTTATGCATCAACGAGAACTTGGCGGAATCCAACGCATCAAAGTCCAGGTTGGTAATACCCATGGCTTCTGCAGAACGCTTCGCACTGGCAATCGCTTCTGGCTCAATCTCGATACCGGTCACGGCCGTCTGCTCACTGGCACAATGCAATGCAAAGCCACCGACACCACAGAACAAGTCCCACATTTTCTCAGGGCCGATTTCACGCACCCACTCGCGGGCTGTTGCGTACAACTGCGCCGCCACTTTCGGGTTGGTCTGGAAGAAACTCTTCGGACGAATCACCATCGGCACATCATTGAACTGCTCAATCAGTGAATGGGATTCAGTCAGGAAGAACTCTTCATCCCCTTCCAAACGTGCCATGTGCACCGGTTGCAGGTTCACAGAGACCACTTTAATACTTGGGAATGCGGTAAGCAGTCGCTCAAGGTTGTTTTCGATACGCGTAACGGCATCGCGACTGCGCATCACAAAACGCAGCATAAACTCACCGTGGTGCGCACTGCGGGTCAGCAAAATGTATTTCAGTTCGCCTTTTTTCTTGTTCTTGTTGTAGGGCGGAATACCCGATACACGGATCCAGTCTTGCAGATACGCCAACAGCGCCTGCATGTCTTCCGTGTACAAAGGACAATCTACCAAGCTGACCGGCTCACTCTGGCCGTCTTTTTGAATATCCGCGCCTAAAATCGGCGCATGCGCGGCACCTAATACCACCATCTTCGCTTTATTACGGCAGGCGGTTTCATCGCTGGTGACAGCAGGTAGCCACTGTTCCGGCATACGATCGTTAAATAATGCTTTTAAGGCTTCATCTTTTTGCGCGATTTGCTGCGAATAGGAAATGCCATGGTATTCACACGATTGGCATTGCTGTTGATTATAGAAAGCACACTGCATAGGTCTAACTGCCGAAATAGAGAAAGGCGCTAGTCTATTATTCTACCAAAAAATCACCATTTGAGTTATTTATCGATATGATGAATATTTTTTATCGGCATTTTTTGGTAAGGCGAAGAAAAGGTGATAGCGAGAAATATTCTTATTAGCGATGTCACGAAACGTACAATGACTGAAAGTAATTGTCACGTCAATCAGTTAGATTCGCACCATGATCACCTTATATGCAATATCATGAAACTCTCACAACTCAACGCCTTTAAAGCCATCATTGAATGCCAAACCATCACCGCCGCTGCTGAACGCCTGAATTTAAGCCAACCCGCAGTGAGTCGCCTACTCGCCAGCTTAGAAGAACGCTTACGATTTAAATTGTTCATCCGCAAAGGTAACCGCCTCGTACTCAGCGATGAAGGACAAGCCTTTTATTTAGAAGTGGCTAAAGTGTTTGAAGCGGTATCCGGACTCGATCAGGCTGCACTCTCTATTCGTTCTCGCCATTTTGGCAGCCTAAACATTGCCGCAATGCCACTATTATCGAACAGTTACCTGCCACGAGTGCTGGCTACCTTCTTGCAACAGGCCACAAAACTCAAAGTCGGCTTAAAAACCTACCGTTCCGAAGAGGTGATCCGGCACGTACAAAGCCAAACCACCGACATTGGTTTTGCGTTTGTTGATAGCCCCGTAGCAGGCGTGCACGCTCAGCGCGTCTCTTGCGAGTGTGTCTGCCTCATTCCGGTTACTTCGCCGTTAGCTACCTTGGCAGAAATCGACATTCATGACATCGCTAATCAAGTGCTGATCCGCCACGAGAAAGATGCGACCCAATGCAAAATCGACACTCTGCTTCGCCGCTATGGCTTATCGACCATCGAGCAAGTGGAAGTGTCACTGGCCAGCACTGCCGCTGCGCTGGTGCGAGAAGGTGTTGGCATTGCAATTACTGACCCGTTTACTGCCGCTATCGACAGTGAACACCCACAAGTGGTGATGCGACCGCTGGTGTTCAGCCTGCCGGTTGAGTTCGACATTCTGTACCCGGCCCTGAAACCCATTCACCGCCATGCCGAACGCTTTATTGAGCAATTTATGCTGCTGGCCGATAGCCTGAATATCGACCTGAAACTGGGCCCAATGCGGGATCTCAACGAGTAGCACGTTGCGTGCCTTCACACTTTACTTGCGAATGAAGCACGAAAAAACGCAATCAATTAGACGTTAACAATCAATAAGTTAAAGAGGAAACAAACAGCCAGCATAACTTTTTTGCATGGCTGTTTGTGTGTTCATCATTGGTCTGACAGCACCTTGGCTCCTTACTCTGAGTGCAACCCAACACTCAATATAAAAAGGAATAATTATGTCAACGCGTGTTTCTGTTATCGGCTCAGGTAATGCAGGTTTAACAGCGGCTTACCACTTCACCTTACACGGCGCGAGTGTGTGTTTATATGGGGCAACCGGCTTTGATCAGCCATTAACGGATATTGAACAACAAGGCGGTATTGAAGCCTTGGCAAGTTTCAATGATGTTGAACTGACATACGCAGGCAAGCAGGCTATCGATAAAGTCAGCCGCGATCTGAAAGACACCTTGGACTATGCCGATTTGCTGGTACTCCCAGTGCCGTCTTTCGCCCAAGAGCCGCTGTTCATCGATATGCTACCGCACCTGCGTGATGGCCAAATCATCATGCTGATGCCGGGTAACTATGGGTCACTGGTGCTCAACCGCATTAAACATGAGCAAGGCTATGGCCATTTGGATATCACCTTTGTGGATGCGATTTCCATTCCATGGGCAACCCGCATTGTCGGTCCGGCACAATTGGCGATTCTGGGCATGAAAGCGTTTTTACCGGTCGCGGCCTTCCCGGCGAACCGTACTCAACAGGCTATTGATGCCCTACAGCCTGTGATGCCATTGCCACTCACACCACTGAGCAATGTGATTGAAGCGGGTCTGGAGAACATCAACTTTGGTGGCCACCCGCTGCTGACCACGTTGAACATGGGCTTGCTGGAAAACTTTGATGGTCAGTTCAATTACTACAAAGACTGCTGCTCAATCTCAACCGCCAGAGCTGCAGCGGTGATGGAATCAGAACGTCTGGCCGTGGGCAACGCACTGGGCTTAACCCTGAAGCCAGAATTGGAGGCGATGAATGCCCTGTATGAGATGGACTGCACCTCGGTCTATGAGGTTAACCGTACTTCAGAGACCCACGGCAAGCTCAACAGTGCGCCGAATTCAGCCGGTAACCGCTATATCACCGAAGATGCGGCTTACCTGCTGGTGCCGTGTTACGAAATGGCACAACTGGCAGGACTGGAGACACCGATGATCACGTCGTGTCTGCACATTGATAACGCCTACAACGACACGGACTACTTCCGTACCGGGCGCACCCTGAAGAAGATGGGACTGGATAACCTGACGCCAGCTGAAATTATCGATTTCGTGGCATAAACCGTTATACGCATAACACACGTGGGGCCGTGATGCCCCACCCGCTGTTAAAAGAAGCAGGATACGCATTATGAGTAAATTCAAGTTCCCCTCTGCCTATACCATTTTGATGCTATTAACGGTGCTGATGGCAATCCTGACCTGGGTGATCCCAGCAGGCCAGTACCAGATGGAAGCCCATGCCACCCTTGGGAAAATGGTGCCGGTTGTTGGCTCGTACCAAACCGTCGAGGCGAATCCACAAGGTATCATCGACATCCTTATGGCCCCGATTCAGGGCTTTTATGATCCTTCTGAATACGTCGCTCGTGCCATTGATGTGGCCGTGTTTGTACTGGTCATTGGTGGCTTCCTGGCGGTGATCACCGAAACGGGTGCAATTGATGCGGGTATTGCCGGCACCATGAAACGTCTTGCCGGACGCGAAAAGTGGATGATCCCTATCCTGATGGGCTTATTCGCGCTAGGCGGCACCGTGTATGGTATGGCTGAAGAAACCATTCCGTTTTATGCCCTGTTGATCCCAGTGATGATAGCGGCCGGTTATGACAGCGTGGTCGGCGTGGCGATTATCATGGTCGGTGCCGGTATTGGCTGCTTAGGCTCCACCATCAACCCGTTTGCTACCGTGATTGCGTCTAATGCGGCTGAAATTAATTTCATGGAAGGCTTTGCCCTGCGCGCGGTGATTTTGGCGCTGGGCTGGTTACTATGCGTAATCTACGTGATGCGTTATGCCGAGCGTGTGAAGCGTGATCCTTCAACCTCGATTGTGGCCCACCAGCGCGAAGATAACGTAAAGCACTTCCTGCATGGCAAAGCACAAACCAGCCTGACGCTGACAAACACCCACAAGGCCATTCTGTCTATTTTCGCCCTGACGTTTGCCGTCATGATGTGGGGCGTATCGGCCAAAGGTTGGTGGATGGCGGAATTGTCTGCCCTGTTTATCGGCTCCAGCATCGTGATTGGCTTTGTGGGGCGCCTATCTGAAGCGGAGATCACCGACAGTTTCGTCAACGGCGCCCGTGATTTGCTGGGTGTGGCGCTCATCATCGCCATTGCCCGTGGTCTGGTGGTCGTGATGGATAACGGTAACATTACCCATACCATTTTGAACTACGCTGAAGGACTGCTGGGTGGCCTGAATGAAATCGCCTTCATCAATGCCATCTACTTTGTGGAAGCGGTGCTGTGCTTGGTCGTACCGTCGTCATCTGGCCTGGCAGTACTGTCAATGCCGATTCTGGCACCACTTGCAGACTTTGCCGGTGTCGGCCGTGACTTGGTGGTGACCGCTTTCCAGTCAGCGTCAGGCCTGCCAAACCTTGTAACGCCAACCTCCGGCGTGGTCATGGGCGGCCTTGCTATTGGCCGTGTCGCCTACACCACATGGTTACGCTTCATTGGCCCACTGATTGGTATGCTGACATTGATGATCATGGTGATGTTGAGCATTGGTGTGGTGATCAGTTAACACTGGCACCCAAATGCACCTATCGCGTCCATTCTAGGCCCCCCCTTCTAGGCGCACTCTCTCTGCGTCCTTTATAAGCGGCCTATCAAAAAGAAAGGCGGTGATCACTCACCGCCTTATCTGTTTCTGATGAGGGCTATTGATTGACCTTATTCATCAACACGCGCCACTAACGATTCAATGCCGTAATCTTTCCCATAATGCTTGACGACAAAGTCGATGTCTTTGTCACCACGGCCAGAAAGGTTGATCAAAATCGAGCCTTTCTCTCCGGATTTCGCCAGTTTGAAGGCATACGCCAACGCGTGAGATGATTCGATAGCAGGAATGATCCCTTCACTGCGCGACAACTCAAAGAAGGCATCAATGGCTTCTTCATCATTCGCAGTACCGTAATTCACACGACCGGTATCTTTTAGATAGCTATGCTGCGGCCCAACCGCCGGATAATCCAAGCCACTGGCTACCGAGTACACTTCCTGCGGTTCCCCCTGTTCATCTTTCAGCATGTAAGATTTAAATCCATGCATGATCCCCGGCTCACCCAGTGATAAGGTAGCCGCGTGCTCACCCACTTCGGTCAGCGAACGCCCTGCCGGTTCCACCCCGTGAATGGCCACACCCTCATCCTCAAGGAACGCAGTAAACAGTCCCATGGCATTGGAACCGCCGCCCACACACGCCACCAAATTCTTCGGCAACTCACCCGTCATCTCCTGAAACTGGATACGGGCTTCATTGCCAATAATGGACTGGAAATCCCGCACCATCATCGGGAACGGGTGTGGACCGACGACAGAGCCAATGGCATAAATCTGATCAATCGGATCTTTCATGTACGCTTCAAACGCAGCATCCACCGCTTCTTTCAGGGTTTTACGTCCGTGTGTGGCAGGAATGACATTGGCCCCCAAAATACGCATACGCACCACGTTCGGATGTTCTTTGGCAATGTCGACTTCACCCATATAGATATCACATTCCAACCCCACAAGTGCTGCTGCTGTTGCCAAAGCAACCCCGTGCTGACCCGCCCCAGTTTCTGCAATCAACTTTTTCTTGCCCAGCTTCTTGGCCACCAGCGCTTCACCCAGACAGTGGTTAATTTTGTGTGCACCAGTATGGTTAAGATCTTCTCGCTTCAGGTAAATAGGCACCCCGTATTTACGGGATAGATTCTCCGCGTGGAAAATCGGACTAGGACGCCCCACAAAATGCTTATACAAACGCGCTAATTCAGCATGAAACGCCGGATCCTGACGGCAAACTTCATAAGCGGTGGTGATATCGTCCATCACTTTTTTCAACGTATCCGGAATGAAGCTTCCGCCGTATTCACCAAAATAGCCCTCTGCATTAGGCATCGCGTGTTCGAATGTATTTTTCATGGCAATCCTTGTCCTAGTTAATAAGTACACTTAATGAGTGTAAGGGCAATGAATGGTTCACTCAATTGCATTAACAGAGTTATCAGATTTCGTCACAAAAAAAAAGGACGGAGATCACTCTCCGCCCTTCATTTCTCATAACACGACGTGCTACATCAGCCTCATAGGCGACATATTATGTTGCTCATGTGTGCAGAGAACACTTCGTTGTTACAACTTGGTCCACGCATCCGTCCAGTACAAACTGTCACCCGGCGCATAACCACCGCTTGAACACCAACCTGAGAATGGCCACGGCTTACACTGGTACAGTGCATTATCTTTGCCGACCACAATGTCACCCGGCTTATACGACGTGCCTGCCACATAACTTGGGTAACCCGGATCAACCGGTGGTTCAACAGGTGGCTCTGGATCCACTGGCGGTTCCGGATCAACCGGTGGTTCTGGGTCGACTGGCGGCTCAGGATCCACAGGAGGCTCTGGGTCTACCGGCGGTTCCGGCTCAAGACTGCCCACCATAAATGGGATCGTTTTTTGTTCAAATTTATCCAATGATGCAAACAGGGTGTTCAATGGCGCATCGTAACCGAACCACTCAGCCAGTGACGCATTCACCTGATCAGCGGCGATCTCTGGGATCAAACGACCATTTTTATAGTCATACTCACTGCCCGGTTTCAGGTCCGGCCATTTGCCGTAGGCACGACCGCCCTTCACCGCGCCCCCCATGATGATCTGGTGGCCAGCCCAACCATGATCCGTCCCCGTCGCATTTGGCATGATACGACGGCCAAAATCTGACATGGTGAAGGTGGTCACATTGTCTGACACGCCCTGATTCTTCATTTCGTTGTAGAACGCCGCCATGGCATCAGAGACCTGCGTCAACAACGCTGCATGCGCATTGAGCTGATCGTTGTGGGTATCAAAACCGCCCAAACCAACAAAGAACACCTGACGACGGTGACCCATCGCGCTGTTCTGGCGTGCTTTGATCATTTTCGCCGTCGTTTGCAGTTGCGCACCCAGGCTGGTTTCCGGGAAGCCCGTTAACTCACCGACAGAGGCCAACGCCTCTTCGAGTTGCGCATTCTCGTAGTAACGGCTCGCCATGGTCGACGAGTAGTTATCTTCAAACAGATTCACAAACTCAGCATTAAAGTGACGCATCATGGCTTCCACGCGATCGGACGTCACCAAGCCCGCATAGTCACCCGCGCCTGAGCTGGTGGTCACCAACGGATCGGTAATGGCATTACGTAGCCACTTCTGCTCACCAAACAAGGATACCAACGGCGAGAGTTTGCCCGGCAGGTACATGTTTTCAACCATGCGCCCGGCCCAACCCAGTTTGTTATTCATGTTTTCCGCGCCCGACTGCCACATGGTCTGCTGCAGGTTGTGCGCCATCAGAAACTCGGGGTAATTCGCCAGATCCTGATTACGGCCGATAATCGGCTCCACCAACTGCCCAGAGTTCACAATCACCGTAGCTTTTTGCTCGGTCGCGAAAATGGACTGCAGGCTCTTCATCGACGGATGCAGACCTAGCGGGATGTTGTTGCTCGTTTTGATGTTAAGCGGCACGATGGTTTGACGATCGATCGCCAAACTCGGGCGCGCTGCTGAATAGTCGCTGTACGCTTGCGTGTCATCAGGGATCACCATGTTGTAGGCGTCATTGCCGCCAAATAAAAAGACACAGACCAAGGCTTTATAATCTTCGCCTGCTGCGTGGGCCATGTTCATGCCGGACAGGGAAGGCGCAACAGATGTCGCCCCCAGTGCCGCCGTGCCCTTTAAAAAATTACGTCTTGATAGTTTCATGGGTTACTCCTGGCAGCGAAATTCCGGTGAACATTGAACAGCAAACAACGTATCGAGTACTTGTCTGTCTGGCCCATAACGCTTCGCCGTCAGCTCAGCCAGCATCTTGCGCAGGAAGTCTGCCAATTTGGCTGACATCAGTCCGGCAAAGACACGCTCATTCACCAAAGTAATATACGCTTCGTGATCCGCCACCGTATTGCGAAACTCCGTGCGATCCCATGACCAACGTTTCTTGGCCGTTTCATTGCCAGCAACCACCGCCGCCCACATACGGTTAGAAATACGGCGCACCACATCCATCGATAGAATGGCAAATTCCGGCCCGTACAATTGCTTGTCGGTCAACTCGCCTTTCGGGGCATAATCCGGCTCATAGAAATTGAATACACTGGTTGCCTGCAAAGGGGCCTGACCAAAGTTGCCTTGTGTGCCCGGGAAATCCCACCAGCGTGCAGGATCGTTATTTTTCAATTGCAGTGCGCGCACCAGGTTCGCCATTGCGATCACCGGCTCTTTCACTTTACCGAAGTTACGCGCGCCATTACCGGTTTGTTGGTAATCCGCCATTGCACGGCCGGCCAACACATCAGGATCCAACAAAATGGCTTTCAGGACGGCTTTCAGATCCCCCCGTTCACCCTGACCATTGTTCTTAAACACCTTCGCCACACGACGGACGTATTCACGACGCGGGTTACTGATAGTCAGGCGTTGAATCAGAAGCTTAGAAATAAAGATTGGGGTATTGCGGTGTTCAAATAGCATGTCGATGGCTTGATCAACATCCTGCTCCGGTGTTTGGCCTGCCGGGAAAACCTGACCAAGCACAACCTTTTGATCAAAGTCATGACGGTTCGCCACCGAGTACATCGGCTGGAAGTAGGTACGACGACGCCAACCGGTCAGCACGCGCGCCAGCTCTTCCACATCTTCCTGGGTGTAGTTTGGAATGCGGTTACCGTTACCATCCAAACTTGCTATCCCATCGTCATCCAGACGCCACAACCCCATGCTGAATAACTGCATGACTTCGCGGGCATAGTTTTCATCAGGGAAACTGTTCAAACGCGGATTGGCCTTACGGCTGCCTTCCAGCGTCAGGTAACGCCCCATCGCCGGGCTGAGCGTCACGGCTTTAAGCAGATCACGGTAGTTACCAAAGGCATGATCTAACAGCAGATCATAATATTCAGACAGTGCTTGTGGATCCGGCCCGCCGAAACGCGATACCACCACCACCTGGCTTAACGCGTAAGCCATACGCTGGCGAAGCTGATCATCCCCTTCAATGACGCAGTTCCACCACGCACTCATGCGCGAGACTTCATTGATATTGTCACCGCTGGCGTAAGAAAAACGCTCCGTCAGTTGACGCTGACTCACACGCGGTAAGTTGAATTGTTCCTCAAACCAAGCTGATTCACCCATGTTTACCAATCGATCGACATCCCCTGGCTTGGGGCCAAATGTCGCGCGATAAATAAACCGTGCAGCCTGATCCTTATCTTGTATCAAACTCGTCACTTTGCTTTCCCTTCATTATTAGAATTTTCCAAATTGTGAACCAGCAGCTTGTACAAAATCGAATTTAATGTCTTGAAGTGGAAGTAAAGTAACAATTTACTTATTAACGTGTTCACAAGATGTACATGGGAAATCAGAGATCATTCGCAATTTTTATGCGTAACATCACCAAGCATTAACATGATATTCACTGACATGTATAACATTCTGTTATAAAAAGAGATTTGTTATAAAAGCTTACCGCACGCTCTCACTTCGTTATATTACCCAGCCCCCTTTCATGATTCACGCGCACAAAAAAGCCTGACGCAACGGTCAGGCTTCATCATTCGCTTGTACTCAGCAAAAAACTCATCAAAAAAGACTCATCAAAAATAAGCTAATCGCAAATAAGCAAAACGAGAAAAACTTACTGATGCCTTAATTCATCATTGGCATACATTCTGAGGGAATAATCGCGCCTGGGTGCTGTATCACCTTACTTGCAACCAGGTGCCCTAACCGTGCCGAAGATTGAATATCTCCCCCTATAACTCTATTGGCGAGATATCCTGCACTGAACGAATCCCCTGCCGCTGTTGTGTCCAAAACCGTCTCTACTTTTTCAGCCGGTACCAAGTTGAACAGTCCATTGTGCAGGATATAACAACTCTCTGCGCCACGTTTTACCACGATTTCGCTAACACCATGACGACGAGTACGGGCGATCGCTTCCATTTCATCATCGTCTCCCCACAGCGCCACTTCATCGTCAAATGTCAGAAATGCTAAATCCGTTAACTGCAACATTTGCTCATACGCCTTTTGTGCATCAACCACCTTTTTCCACAATGCAGGTCGATAATTATTGTCAAAGGCAACACGCAGGCCTTTTTGTTTACACTCAGCGAGGGCTTCAAACAATGTGGTACGGCTCTCTGGTGTCAGTATGGCTAAACTGATACCACTTAAATAGACCAGATCAAACTGGCAAAGGCGATCAACCAACGCTGATAACTGAAGTCCTTGAATCCAATATTTTGCTGCCGAGTCATTCCGCCAATAGTAAAAGCTACGCTCACCATCTTCTGCTGTCTCTATGACATAAATACCCGGCACTTTATTTGGGGTAATATCAACGTGGTCTATATCTACACCTTCACTTTTCCATGCCGAAAGCATATTGGCACTAAAAGGGTCTTGCCCCATCCCCGTTAAATACGAAATTGTCTTTCCTTGAGATTGCGTTAAACGGGACAGATAAACCGCAGTATTAAGCGTATCACCACCAAATCCCTGCTCAATATGTCCATTGACGGTTTTCAACTCAATCATACATTCACCAAGAATGGCGATTCGGTTTATCGTATCCATTATATGCTCCTTCTGATACTACCGGCATCGACAACATAACCGGCAAAAAGGCCAGCTCAATTAAGTTGGCCTTTTCGATATACATGCCTACTTAATCAGTTCAATAGTGAACGCACATAAGCTTCAATCTCTGGCACTTGGCCATTAGCAAACAGACACTGTTGAAAACGTTCACCCGAAACAGCGGTTTTCACCAATGCGGGATCGATAGCTTTCAAGGCGTCCAGATACTGTTCTTTCACAACAGCCGTTTTAACCTGGTTAAGAATGGCGGCGTTACGCTGCTGAGGTTCAGCACGCTCCAAAGGGTACCCGAGTCCACGTTTTCCCGTTAAAAACGCTTTTTCGAAAATATAACGAATGTTCAATTCCGCCCCCCAACCGAAGCCTTTCGCAAAGGCCAAAGACAGCGCATTACCATTGTTAATTTGGTTAAACAAAAAGGCATCGGCTGGTTCTAAGCAATAGCCACAGACCACACCAGGGTGAATATTTAGGGACATCATTGCGCCTTGCCCAGTCCCACATCCTGTCACGACAAAGTCTACCGCTTTGGCATTCAGTAAAATACTCGCCATGATCCCCAAGTGAATATATGTCAATGAATGATCATTCTCATCACACATCCCCACGTTAAAGACCTCAGCATTGGCTTGTACCGCCACCCCTTTCAATTCATTTAATACGATGGCATTTTTTCCAGCTTGGCTGTTTTCCATCATCAATGCGATATTCATTGAAACATCCGTTTATTTTAATTATTAAAATTTCATTTGAAACATCATCACCCAGTGAAAATACGATTAATATTTAGGAATTATTAATGCATTCAATCCCAATACCACCTGAACGATCAGTGATATTCAATGACGAATTTAATTTCAATAATGATGATCACGATAAGAAGATAATATTATTGACTATCAGATAGCGATAACATCGCTGTTGCTGCCAATAAGAAGGCACCAACACCGTAATCAATATTATGTTCAAACTTTACATCACGCGGGTTATATGCCGGTAATTGTACCCATCCAAGCATACCGTTATCGTGAATACAACTCTCTAATGCTGACCACGCGTTTTCCACAACAGGCAAATAGACGTCACGATCTAAATGTCCCTGTTGGATCCCCCATGCAAGCCCGTAGCAAAACAGCGAAGTAGCGCTACTTTCTGGCGAAGGGAAACTCTCAGGATCAAGCAGACTGGTACGCCAGAAACCGTCTTGTTGCTGGTATTTCACCACTTGCTCAGCCAACGCACTAAACATCGCTAAATACTGTGGTCGACTTGGATAATCTGCTGGCATGAAGGCCAAGATTCGAGGAATGGCAGCTAATACCCAACCGATACCTCGACTCCAAAATACTTTCTCACCGTTCGCTTCACGCAGCTCATTACCATCACCGACAGGAATGTAGCGTTTATCACGAAAATACAATCCTGTTTCTGGATCGTAAAGAGAATCTACCGCGTCCCACCAAGCTTTATCCATGTAATCAATGTATTTACGGTCTCCTGTTAGCGAAGAAAATCCTGCAAACACAGGGGGAGCCATAAACAGAGAATCACACCACCACCAGTCTTCCCGACCCGGTTTCGGCTCAGTGAGCATGATATCTAATGCACTTTTGCCGTATTCCAACGCTTCTGGAATATCAAAATGCGAGTAAAGTGGCAGGTATGCCTGTATACAGACATGATCATCCGCAAACCTTGGCAATGGCCCCGGTCTAAATCCGGTATTTAGCGAGAAATCTAATAGCCCCTGCAGGTACTCATCATCCCCTGTTGCTTGCCATGCATCAGCAACCGATAACCAAAATACACCACGCTCCCAATCCGTGGCTTTTAAAAAACGTTTTTTCCCGGTACTGCGAATAACATAACGGGTACGATTATCGCGTTGCCAGCAATATACCCGTTTCATTTGATTTAAGATTTGAACATTATCCATATTGCAAAAACCTACTCAGTAACACACTGAAAAATTAAATTTGAACACAAGTGATATAAACAATGTCCCTCACCCCTTATCTTATCGATTCTATATAGGGGGAAATAAAATCCAATAAAGGGTGAGGAACTAGCGTGATCCCTTACAGTTCATCCTCGTAAACTGGCGCACACGTTTCGAGATTTTTTAACTCCGCATGCATATCTTTAATTGACTGATTGCCAATTTCGATAACGACATCGACTAACTCATCCAATGAAAGACCATCTCTTTCAAAACATGCATTAGTAATCATTGGTAAATTACACCCTGCGATTATTTTGATGTCGTTTCTTTGTAGCATAATAAAGAGGGCTCGATTGCAAGGAGAGCCACCAGGGACATCCGTTAAAATAAGTACCCCATCACCAGTATTAATGCGAGCAATGGATTGAAGCATTAATTGTTCTAACTCTTCTGTCGTTATTGAAGGAACAAAATCAATAAATTCAATCGCATTCTGCTTTCCAACTATTGCTTCAACGGCAGACTGCATACCCGTTGCATAATGAATATGTCCTGAAACAAGAATACCAATCATCTTATCCATCCGATGTTTATCGTTAAAGAATACCTAACAAGCGACCACTAATGCCCGCAGCTAAGGTACCGAAAATGAGCATACTTGGTGACTTACCCTTTTGAACCAAGTAGAACATGAACCAGACAAATGCCAGAGGCAAGATATTTGGCATCACTTTATCGAGCAAATCGGTTTGAACGGCCACTTGTGCCTCACCGGCCGTCAACACCAATGGTGTCGATATTCGGACAAAGCTGGCAGTCATCGCCCCGAGCACCCCCAGACCAATAATATTGGCGGAGCGGCCCAATTTTTCGGCTTGCTCAGACAACATATCTAGTGCTGCAACACCGGATTTATAGCCAAAAAACAACAACCAGAAGTACACAAAGAAGTGGTAAACCTGATAAAGCAAGAAGAACACAAATGGCCCTGCAATACTTCCCTGCAAAGAAATTGCCGCACCAATACCTAACGTCAGTGGCATCATGGTCATATGATCGATAGCATCACCAATACCGCCCGTTGGCCCCATTGTTGCTGCTTTCACTGAGTTAATTGTTGACGGTTTTTCTTTGTTTTCTTCCATCGCAATACTTAACCCCAGCGGGAAAGTAAACAGCTTTGGATGGGCATTATAAAATGCCATGTTATTTTTCAGGGATTTCGCTAAGTCAGCCGGATCGCGATGAATTTTTTTCAACGCAGGGATCATGGAGTAACAAAATCCTCCAGCCTGCATCCGTTCATAGTTAAAGTTACCTTCCATGAATAAACCACGAATACCAATTTTCCAAAGGTCGCGATTTGTAATCACTTTACGAACGTGTTGATCTTCATAGGCATCGACATCATTCACCAAAGAGGTAGGCTTATCAATCGGCTGGTCAAGTACGTCAATATTAGAGCTCATCGTCTATTGCCTTTAAATTAGATGAATGGGATGACTTATCATCAGAATTTTTTTCTTGCTGTACATAATCAAGAATTGCGATACACAGGAATACGATAGCCACCGCAATAATCGGTAATTTAAGATATGTCGTTAATACAAAGCCCAGGAAGAAATACGGTAACAACTTCACGTTAAACATTGTGCGTAACAACATGGCAAAACCAACGGCTGGCATCATTCGACCCGCGACGGCCATACCATCAATCACATCTTGTGGTAAATACTCAACAATGAAATCAGCCCCTGCTGTACCATAATAGACAGCAGAAAATGCCACTACACCAAACAAGAGCGAACGCAGTCCTAAGCCAAGATAGAGCATATTGTCTATCCCACGTGTATTACCCTGCTCAGCATACTGATCACACTTCTGCATTAAAGGTGCACAAGAGGTAAACAAGAAGATAATCAGCGCCTGCATGGCCATCGCAAATGGAATCGCCATACCCAATGATGCGTCCGGAGAAATCCCTAATGTAATGGCAAACGCAGTACCAGCAACGGCACCAATGGTGACATCGGGTGGCTGAGCGCCAGCGTTAGGCACTAAACCCAGCCATGCCAATTCCATAGTGGCACCCGCAATTAACCCGGTTTCCAAATCCCCTAAAATTAACCCAACAATTGGGCCCGTAATCAGAGGGCGATGGATATTCAGTGCCACATCGTATTTATCGATGCCGCACAACATTCCCCATAAGCCAACAAGCAATGCTTCAAAAAACATAATGAATCCACCTATTAAGCGACAGCTTCACCAACAACATCAAAAATAACTTGCTTCGTACTCTCCGGCATATGCTGAATTGTCGATGGAATACCAAGCGCTCTCAGTTTTTCAAATGCAATCATGTCTTTTTTATCCACACAGACATTCGCATCCACTTTTGTTTTCCCTGGGTGATAATGCATATTACCAATGTTTACTTCTGAAATAGGCACCCCACCTTCAGCCAGAGCCGCCACGTCAGTTGGATTATTGCAAAGTAATAAAATTTTACGTTCCGGCCCTGCTTTTGGAATATTTTGAATAGCCTGCTCAACCGTTCTGAATAATACGTGATATTCACCACCCGCCGCACCTTTAAAAGGCGCTTGTAATATTGGATTGCCAGCCACTTCATCATTAGCAATAAGAATGGTATTAGCACCTGAATGTTTACCCCAGGTAATTCTTACCTGTCCATGCAGAAGTCTTTCATCAATACGCGTAAGTACGATATTTGCCACTTTGTATTTCCTTTTCCATGTTAAATATTAAACGAACAAATTTACAAGTGTGAGACGCCGCAGAGTAATTAATGCTAATCACCCTGAAAAATGTACATAGAGATAAGGCCAGTAAATGAATTACCGTATTTTTACTAGCCCAATATAATAAGAGTATCTATTGATGATAATTATTGGCATGAGTGATGTGTATCACTCATCCATTAGCCGTTATTACGGTTACTGATTTAGATTCTAAATATGCACCTAAATCATCTGGGAGATTTTGATCAGACACTAGTGTATCAATCATATCCACATCCCCAATCCAATAAGCATTACTGCTGGCAAGTGTCTTTGAATCCGCTACAACAATGACTTCTTCTGAAATTTGACATAGCACTTTAGCCAATTCTGCATCAAATTCAGATTGTGCAAAAAAACCCAGCTTTTTATTAAAACCATCAACCTTAATGATCGCTTTATTAAATCGGTTGCATTTAAGGCTATTGAGCATTTTTGCACCCGTAAATTGCATCGTATCAGGATTAACCGTTCCTCCAGGCATGATCACATCAAGCGAATCATATTTAACCAGTTGCTGCATCAATCCTAAATCGTGCGTAATAATCGCTACAGATGCAAAATCAGAAACCGTATCCAGTGAATGTCTGATCATGTCATTGGCATCAATGAAAATGGTGCTATTTGCGTCCAGTAATCCAGTAATGATTTGGCCTATATGGCGATTTTGGTCACTTATCTGTCCACTGGCAGCGAGATCATCCGATTGCTCATGCACTGTTACATCTGCAAGATCATTCGGATCCACAGCTTTACTGTCATCTACATGCTGATCTTTTTGAGATGCAACAAATCGATTCAACGCCCCTTTATTCATAATGGCAAAACCATAAGAACGAACAATGAATCCATTTTGCTCTAAAAAGCGAAGATCCGCTCGGATCGTTGCTCCCGTGACGTTAAACAGTGTAGCTAAATCATCAACGTGAACCTTTCCCCTCAGCCCAACGATGTTGACGATCTCCATTCTTCTTTCAATCGCGGTTTTCATTACTGCGTCCCCATTACCACTTCTGGTAGCCGCATTGCTGTTCATTCATTTTCATTTCCTTTTATTTGCCATAATATTTATTCAAGACATTTCATTGAGCAATGAATTTTTGTTGTAAGCATGACTAAAATCACAAATTTACTTTACCAACAATCGCGCATTATACCCCAATCATCATGCGATTCCATCTCCCAAAAGCTAATCAACACACGGCCAAATCATAATTTATACCTTTAAAATCAGCAATATACAACCATTTATTAGCTAAGTTCTTCAGCATACCTCCAGTTGAGAGGTAGGAGGCGTTGCTATTGATTCATCACAACTCCCATACCCGATGAGTATTTGTGACTTCACTATCAATTTTCAGATGATTTTCATTGTTCGCTTGTTAACCCTGAAATTCTCATCAACAATCCGACAATGATTCAAAATGAAAGCAATTGAAAATTCATTTTCTCTTTAGACCTAAAACACTGCATTGGTGTGCTGTGTTTTAATCACTGTAAGGATGCCACTGTGAAAATCCCTTTCCTATCACCTCTCATTTCAAGACTGACAGACTCAGGAAAACACATAGATAGCCCATCATCATGGCAGCATGGAGCATCTTCAAAACCAGGCACCATTGATGGACAGCATCACTTCTCACTACTGCGAGCGAAGTGGGCAAATTACTTTTTGGGAGATAGTGAGCTTCCTTTTGCTCCGCCCCTACATACTCAGATGGCAAAGATAGACCGACAAGCCAAGCACTGGCTGTCAACGTTTGAACTCGATCAACAAGGGCTATGGTACGATCTACCATTAGACGCCAACTCTCCGGTTGGCCGAATGCAACTAGGCATCCAGCTTCATGCGACCTATCAACGTATATTCATGCTGGCTCGCGCTTACAAACAACCAAACGGTGAACTCGTCAATCATCCCGTACTGCATAACACGCTGATTGAATCACTGGCGTTCTTACATGATAACTTCTACCACGTCGGCGCGGCTGAATGGGGAGATTGGTGGTATTGGCAAATCGGTATCAACCACATCGTCAGCGATACGTTGGTGATATTGTACGATGACCTACCACAGGAAGTGCTGAATAACTATATCGATGCCTCTCGCTATTTCGTTCCTCGAGCAACTCATCTAAGTGAAGGCTATGGTGCCCCCTATTCATCGGCTCCAACCGTTTTTCAATCCAGAGCCGAACAACGCATTGAAAATGCACAAGCCGTGTTAATTCGAGGCATCCTCGACAATGAGGAGAAAGACATTCAAGCGGCAATGCATGCGTTATCCAATGAATGTTCATCCATGACTGCGCAATGGAACGTAGCACCAGTACTCACTGTCTCTCTTGCTATGATCATGGGTCTCGTGGCGGATTCGCCTTGGCAAGCCCCAGAGCATCAATTGCAAAAAATCTATTCTCAACTGTTAGCCATGAACCTGCCTACGGACATTGATGCACCGGGTAACGATATAGGCATTAAAACGGCGACGTCGCACATACGTAACCATCAACAAAAAATCAATCAAACGATGCTGAGTACCCAACTGCTTTACTTAGCTGGAGCCCCTACTCAACATCGCTCTCAACTCGCAGAGAGTTTGAAAACACAATTGTTAAGCGGTGCATCTTTGCCTGCTCAACCCCAAATTTTTACCTGTTACCAGATTGCCAAACAGCTTGTCGAAAATATGGAATGCGCAGAAAGAGGAAATGGCGAAGTCTCCGCCTGAGAATTGTCTGTTTCCACATCAGCAACAATAACCCTCTATTGATCACTTTTCTTACCATGACATCGCTGTACCATGGCGACAAATTAAATGTATAAGATTGAATTGCATCAACAGGCTTCGCATAAATGTATATACCGTTTTCCCCAGCGCGATATACATCTATCGCACTGAGTCTATCGATGACATCATCAGCACAATGTTTAGCGTGATCTTATCCGTTTCTTTCATCCCCAAACAAAAATGAATAATGATGGAAGAAAGAAACATGATGCTTATATAGCTCGCCTTAAAATGTCCGATTGAGGAATAGGTCTCCACGTGTTATTACGCAGACAAAAAAGCCTGACGCAACGGTCAGGCTCTATGATATGTAGCACTGATGATAAACGTGTTATTTACCCAGTGCTTTCAGTGACTGTTCAAACGCATCAATCTGCTGCGAGACCATCTCGATACTTTGCTGCCAGAAGTCAGGCTGGCGAATATCCATGCCCAGGTGTTTTGCGACAACGTCTTCAGCGGTCATTGAGCCGGTATCACGCAATAGCGCTTTGTAGTCGTCATAGAACGATACGCCCTTGGCTTCGCGCTGTGCATACACGCCTTTACTGAACAGGTAACCAAACAGGTACGGATAGTTATAGAAGCTCACTTCGGCAATACTGAAGTGCAGTTTGCTGGCCCAGAACATCTCGCTGGTTTCATCCATGGCCTCGCCGTACCAGTCACGCCAAGTATCAGACATCAAGGCTTTGAATTGATCGGCGGTAAATTCACCGTTCGGGCGCTGCTCGTAGAAGGCTTTTTCAAATTCATAACGTACCGGAATATTCACCAACAACGCCAGCGCAGCCTGCGCTTCTTCCCAGAACATGGTCAGCTTATCTTGCTCGCTTTGCGCTTTTTCCATCAGCGCATCACGCACTACGTTCTCGGCAAAAATCGAGGCGGTTTCTGCCAGTGTCATCGGGTACTTGGTCTGCATAATTGGCATGTCACGCATTACCCAGTTGTGGAAAGCGTGGCCAAGTTCATGGGCCAGTGTCAGCACATCCGACATACTGCCACCCCACGTCATGAAGACTAATGGCGTTCGGCTGGTTGCAAACTTGGTACAGTACGCCCCCAAGCGTTTATTGGGCTGCGGCGCCGCATCAATCCACTGGTTCTCGACCATCAGATCGACGAACTCTGCCATTTCCTGATCAACACCAGCAAAGGCTTCACGAATAATCGTAATGCCTTCATCGAAGCTGTAGGTCTGGCCTTCACCGCCGACTAATGGTGGCATTGAGGCTTGCTCATCCCACGGCTTGAGTTTGTCGGTACCGAAGAGTTTTGCCATCAATAAACCGGCCTTCTGCCCGACTTCTCGCTGTGCTTTGGTCACTGACATCATGGTGTCGAGCGTGGCTTGTTCAATACAACTGCCATGCAGGCTGGCATCCAAGAAGTGGATGGTTTCAGTATGACTGCGTTTTTCGTATTCGGTTAAACGGCTGCCCGCAATGGCATTCAAAATCGCTGCGAAGCTTTCCTGATGGATCGTCATCGCTTGAGCGACTGCACGCCATGCCGGTTCACGGCGCAGACTATCCGGCCCATACAGAATACTGGCCGCTTGTGACAAGCCCATGGTTTCTTCTGTGCCATCTGGCAGGGCTAACGTCACTTTCAGGCTGCCGGTAATGCTGTCGTACAGACGGCCCCATGCTAACAGACCATCTTGCGACAAGGCGGTGACCAACTGTTCTTCCGAAACCGAAAGCTGACGGTTTTTCAGTAGACGATCACGCTCAAAGCGGAATTGCCAGGAAGCCACATCGTGCGTCAGCAACTCGGCAAACGCAGCCTCATCCAAATTCACAATCGCTTGGCTGTACGGCGTCATAGCCTGAGACAGTTTAGAGTACAGCGCATTCACCTGACCTTGCAGTTTTTTCGCGGCCACATGCGAAGCATCCACCGACAGCAAACAGTTGGCGAAAGTACCAAGGGTATACAGTTTAATGTCCATCCCCTCGTACGCGCTCACGGCATTGGCCAGTGCACCGATATCATCCAGCGCAAATGCAGATAAGGTTGGCAGCGTTTGTTCAACATCGGCCAGATCGCGGGCAATGGCGGGATCATCAATACCGCTGTACGCAATTGACAGGTCCCAACTTGGTGTATGCATAGTGACTCCTTTATTAACAGGCTAAGGTTAAGGTCTGCGCCTTAATCAATCATTGTTCTATATTAATCCGTAAAGAGCAGGCAAGACTGGCCATCATGCTCAATACGTTGAATTTGCGTGGCGAACACGGTTTCCAGTCGCTCAACGGTCATGACGTCGCGCGCCTCGCCTTGGGCGACACAACTGCCATTATTCAGCAGGACCACTTTATCCGCTTCGCGTAGGGTCCGGTTCAAATCGTGGTTCGCCATGATCACCGCTATGCCTTGTGCAGCGATATTGCGGATCAGCTTGTACATGGTGGCTTCCTGGCCAATGTCGAGTGCCGCTGCGGGTTCATCCAATAACAGAAATTTCGCTTCCGGGTTGAGTGTCGGCCAGACCTGCAAACACGCCCCCGCCAGCCGTACGCGTTGCCATTCCCCGCCGGACAGTTGCTGAATATTGCGGCTGAGTTTATCCATGATTTTCAACGCGCCACAGATCTCCTCGACAGCAGCTTGTACGTTCTCGGCCGGTAAATCCCCCAACGCGGATAACGACAAGGCCAGATAATGGTACACCCCAACAGAAAACGCCGGTTTGTCTTGCTGAGCAAGGTAACTGCGTAAACGCGCTAAATCAGACAAGTCATAATCAACCAATGCGCGTCCTTCCAAAGTGACACTCCCCTGCGCCTCGACTAATCCCGATAACATCGAAATAGCGGTACTTTTCCCGCTGCCATTTGGCCCGATGAAATGGACAATCTCACCGCGCTGAATATCAAACGACAGCGGCAGTAAACGCGGCGGCATGGCAAGGTTGTGAGCGTTGATCAACACAGGTTGAGCAATCATCGTTTGTGTCATTGGTTCCACCGGTTAATCAATTTGCGAACGAAGCAACATCCAGATAAACACTGGCGCGCCTAAACTGGTAATCACTACTCCCACTGGCAGTTCTGCCGCAGGCAAAATAATGCGTGACAAGGTATCTGCCATGGCAAGCAGCAATGCCCCGAATAAAGCAGATAGCGGGAGCAGGTAGCGATTCTCTGTCCCTAAGGCGAGACGCAATAAGTGTGGGATCACCAGACCAATGAAACCAATCACCCCGCCTAATGCCACCGACGCGCCGACTAACAGAGAAACAATCAAAATTAAACGCCATCTGAAGGCTGCTACATCTAAACCTAACTGTTTGGCTTGCTGTTCACCCAGCATCAACAGATCCAGCTTCTTACCTTGTAGGCACAGCCAGCCTAAGACCGGTAAGACAGCCACCAGCAACACAAGTTGCTGCCAACTCACACCAGCCACACTGCCCATCAGCCAGTACATCAACATCCGCAGGTTAAGATCATCGCTGAAATAAAATGCCCACGTCACCACCGCACCAGACAAAATGCCTAACGCCACACCGATCAGCAATAAACGCGCGGTCGAGACTTTCCGCCGCCGGGACAATCCCACCAGAATCAGGGTAAAACAGAGTGCGCCTAACATAGCGGCAATCATCATCACAATCGGGCTGGGTGCAATGGGCAGGAGAAACAGTACGATAACGAGAGCGAGACTGGCACCGCCGGAGATCCCTAAAACACCGGGCTCGGCCAAGGGGTTACCTAACAAGACTTGTAATACCGCACCAGAAACGGCAAGCGATGCGCCAATGGCTAATGCAGCGAATAGACGGGGCATACGCAGTTGCACAAGCAGTTGCTGTTCGAGATCACCGGACGGTGCCCACGGCCAGATAAACAACTCACCGACAGAAAGGGATAAAAACGCAGCAAGCAGCAGGAGCAATCCTGCCACAACAAAACCCACACGCCATCTGGCTTGACGACGTGCCATTAATTCATTTAACAGCATCACAAGTACACAATAAACAGAGTCTGCTTACCTTACTCTTTCACCGTTGAAATGAAAAGCCGTGCTTCATTAGCTTTCTGATATTTCAGGCGAAATTGACTCTATTATCTGCATGTTACCCCAGAATGCCCGTTATTTTACGGTGACTTGATCGGTGAGAGTCACGCCCGTCTGCTGCACGAGTAAGGCGGCCCGTTGACCAACAGCCACATTGGCATTTGGGAACACGATCGCCTCCCCGCCCTCCAACGAGTAATACTCGGTATTGCCGTCTTTCCCCAGTAATGCCCCTTGGTCGAAAAAGGTAAAATTGGCTTGATCGTTAGGGAAGGTAAAGGAGAAATCGTCACTCTGTTTAACCAATGTGCGGGTCACTTTATAAATTGCCAACGCGTCTTCTTGCCACTGAGATTGCTTCTTGGCTTCATGCGTGGGTGTAGTAATTAACGTCTGTAGTGCCTGATAAAACGGCTCTAGTCGTGACAAGTCATTGTCACCAAACGGAGCAACTTTGCCCAGCTCTAACGTGAACGCCTGCGCGCCGAAATAGGCGGCACTGAACCAACTAAACGTGGGTGATGGTGAGTTTGCCATCAGCACGGCTTCGACTTCGGCCTGCTGCAAAAACGAGAATAACGGTAAGCTGCGCGTAGGCTGCTCTGAATAAGGGCTCACCGCAAAGGTATAGTGGACGGAATCACGAATAGCACAGTGCAGATCAAGGTGCCAACGCTGTGGATCATCAAAGCTGGCACTGGCATAAAACCCTCGCAATAAGGCTTGCAGCGTGTTCGCGCGAACGGTATCCGGGTTGCTTTCATCGTTCATTTGCTTGAACAAGCGATTCATATTTTCGTCAATGAATCGTTGATGGCACACTATCGCCTCAGGATGGCCGATAATCAGCAGTAAACGGTGAGCGGGTTGTATCTGCCCAGAGAGGATGTGTTCAGCCAGTCGCTGTACTAATTCGATAGGCGCGGTTTCATCCCCATGAATACCGGACGAAATCACAATCGCCTTGGCCTCTTTCGTGAGATCGGACGGTGTAATGGCCAACACACCTCTGGCGAGCAAGGCGCATTCTACCCCGCTTTCCGTCCGCCACTGCCCAAGCTCTTCTGGGCTATCCATGTCCAGACTCGCCGCGAGAAACGCGCCCGCTTTCACTTGTGCTAACATGCCCATCGACATCCTCCCTGTTCGACACTGCGTAAATATTTTACCTACTTACATTCAGTGTACTGCTGTCACGGCACGGTGCCTATCATTCCCGTACTATCAGACAGACCATTGTCTTATTCTGAGATCTCAGCAGCACCCCGCGCTTTTCAACAGGCACAAAAAAACCCAGATCAGCGCATGCTGTATCTGGGCTTTTTTGTTTACATCGCCGCGATTACTTTTCGATCTCGATGCTTTCTACGCGTGCTTTCAATTTCTGACCTGGACGGAAAGTTACAACACGGCGAGCAGAGATAGGGATATCTTCGCCCGTTTTAGGGTTTCTTCCTGGACGCTCGTTCTTATCGCGAAGATCAAAGTTACCAAAGCCGGACAACTTTACTTGTTCGCCATTTTCAAGCGCTTTTCTAATTTCTTCAAAGAAGACTTCCACCGTATCCTTGGCGTCCCGTTTGCTTAATCCAACATTCTCAAACAGGTTCTCAGCCAAATCGGCTTTCGTGAGCGCCATAGATAATTCCCTCAAGACTATATTGAATGGATAACAGACATAGCATAACTATACCTGTAGCGAATTCATCTGGTGAGACTGAATCGGTGAGCGACAATTTTCAGCCACCCTGAATCATGTTCAATCTCAACTAGAGTCAAGTTTAAGCCAACTCGCTGATTTCCGCCAACTTTTTTACGTTAACTTCGTGTCAAATTATTGATTTGTGGTTGCACCAAAATGCGTCATGCATGCACCCAGTTGAGCTTAATCACCCTAATAACCAATAAAATACGCTAAAAATAACCCTGACAACAATATATCACTCTAACAATTTGTGGACATATAGGAATATTCTCTGAGTATCAGAAAGTTACGTTTATTAGATTCAGATCAAAAAAAAGCAGCCGAGATGGCTGCTTTTTTAAAACAATAACTTAAAAAGTTACTGTGCGTGACGCTGTGACGGCTCAAACAACCGCCACCCGCACGTAATTAGTCACGTAGGCTCGCGCCAAAACGCTCTGCAAGTACTGCAACAATGCTTTCAACCGCACCCGCGATATCAGCTTCTTCCAGCGTACGTTCTGCTGACTGAAGGGTTAGCGCAATCGCCAAGCTCTTCTGACCGTCTTCAACACCTTTACCTACGTAAACGTCGAATAGGTTCACATCAGTCAGTAGTTCGCCACCGTTGTCACGGCAAGCAGCAACCACATCACCGGCTGCTACGTCTTCGTTCACAACAACCGCGATATCACGACGGTTTGCAGGGAACTTAGATAGCGCAACTGCTTCTGGGATCACTTTAGTGTTGATCGCAGACCATTCGATTTCGAACACGATAGTACGGCCATTTAGACCAAACTTACGCTCAAGCTCTGGGTGAACGGTACCGATCACGCCCACTTCTTTGCCGTCTACGATGATAGCCGCAGACTGACCTGGGTGAAGTGCTGGGTGCTTAGCCGCTGCGAAAGAGTATGCTTTCTCGTTTGCAGACAGTTCTAGAATCGCTTCTAGATCACCCTTCAGATCGAAGAAATCAACGGTGTTGGTTTCAATATCCCAGTGCTCTTCGCTACGCGTACCTGCGATAACACCAGCAAGCATTGGCTCTTGGCGCATGCCGTTTTCAGCGGTTTCGCAAGGGATGAAACGTAGGCCGTATTCAAACAGACGAACGCGAGGCTGCTGACGCTTCTGGTTGTGAACAACAGTGTTCAACAGACCTTGGATCAGACCAAGACGCATTGCTGACATTTCCGCAGAAATTGGGAATGGCAGGATCAATGGCTCAACACCAGGAACAACCAGTTTCTGCTGCTCAGGCTCAACGAAGCTGTAAGTGATCGCTTCTTGGTAACCACGATCAACAAGCAGGTTACGTACACGTTTCAGCGGTAGATCCGCTTCTTTGTGATCGTTCATGCTTAGTGCAGCCACTGGCGACTGGTTAGGGATGTTGTCGTAACCGTAGATACGGCCCACTTCTTCCACTAGGTCTTGCTCGATCGCGATATCGAAACGCCATGTTGGTGCAACAGCTTCCCAACCTTCAGCCGTTGTTTCAACCGTCATACCTAGACGCTCTAGGATCTCAACCACGTCTGCATCAGCAATGTGGTGACCCAGTAGGTTGTCTAGTTTAGTACGACGTAGTGCTACTTTGTTTGGCTTAGGCAGGTCTGCTTCAGACTCAACCGCCACAACAGGTGCAACTTCACCACCACAGATTTCAACAAGCAGTGCTGTGGCACGCTCCATTGCGTTCACTTGTAGTGCGTAATCCACACCACGCTCGAAACGCATTGAAGAATCCGTGTGTAGACCGTAGCTACGTGCGCGACCACGGATGTGATCCGGTGCGAAGAAAGCACACTCTAGTAGTACGTCTTTCGTTTCAGTCGTTACGCCTGACTGCTCACCACCAAAGATACCGGCGATAGCCAGTGCTTTGTTGTGGTCTGCAACAACCAGTGTGTCAGCGTTCAGTTCAGCTTCAGTACCGTCTAGCAGCGTTAACTTCTCGCCCTGCTCTGCCAAACGTACCACGATGCCACCTTCAATCTTCGCCAGATCAAATGCGTGCATTGGCTGACCTTGCTCTAGCAGAACAAAGTTAGTGATATCAACAACTGGGTCGATTGAACGGATACCACAACGACGCAGTTTTTCCTGCATCCATAGTGGGGTTTCCGCTTGAACGTTAACGTTCTTAACCACACGGCCAAGGTAACGTGGACACGCAGCCGGTGCTTTCACGTCGATAGATACAGTGTCTTCGATTGAAGCAGCAACCGCTTCAACAGATGGCTCTGTTACGTCAGCACGGTTTAGTACGCCCACTTCACGTGCCATACCACGGATGCTGAAACAGTCAGCACGGTTAGCCGTTAGGTCAACGTCTACGGTTACGTCGTCCAGACCTAGGAATTCGCGGAAATCAGTACCGATCACTGCGTCTTCTGCTAGCTCCATGATGCCGTTTGACTCAACGTCGATGCCCAGTTCAGAGAAAGAACACAGCATGCCGTGAGATGGCTGACCACGTAGTTTTGCTTTTTTGATTTTGAAATCGCCAGGTAGTACTGCGCCTACTGTTGCTACAGCCACTTTTAGGCCTAGGCGACAGTTTGCTGCACCACACACGATGTCTAGCAATTCTTCTTCACCCACGTCAACTTTCGTTACGCGCAGTTTGTCTGCATCTGGGTGCTGACCACATTCTACAACGTGACCTACTTTAACGCCGTTGAACGCGCCTGCTACTGGCAGTACGTCGTCAACTTCCAGACCCGCCATCGTGATTTGGTGAGTCAGTTCGTCAGTGCTAACCGCAGGGTTAACCCACTCACGAAGCCAAGATTCGCTGAATTTCATAGTGTTTAAACCTCTGGATTACTTGAATTGCTTAAGGAAACGTAGGTCGTTCTCGAAGAACGCACGTAGATCGTTTACGCCGTAACGCAGCATAGTCAAACGCTCTACACCCATACCAAATGCAAAACCAGAGTATTTCTCAGGGTCGATACCTACGCTACGTAGTACGTTCGGGTGAACCATACCGCAGCCTAGTACTTCTAACCACTTACCGTTCTTACCTTTCACGTCCACTTCTGCTGAAGGCTCAGTGAATGGGAAGTATGAAGGACGGAAACGCACTTCCACTTCTTCTTCAAAGAAGTTACATAGGAAATCGTGCAGGATGCCTTTTAGCTGTGCAAAGTTAACGTTCTCATCAACCAGCATGCCTTCCACCTGGTGGAACATTGGCGTATGCGTTTGGTCGTAGTCGTTACGGTATACACGGCCTGGTGCGATGAAACGGAATGGTGGTTTGCCATTTTCCATCGTACGGATCTGTACACCAGAGGTGTGCGTACGCAGCATCAGATCTGGGTTAAAGAAGAAGGTATCGTGATCAGTACGTGCAGGGTGATCTGCCGCAATGTTCAACGCATCGAAGTTGTGGAATGCATCTTCGATTTCAGGACCAGACTCAACGTTAAAGCCAAGCTCACCGAAGAACTGCTCAATGCGTTCTACAGTGCGAGTCACTGGGTGTAGGCCACCGTTTTCAATGCGACGACCAGGTAGGGTCACATCGATAGTTTCTGCAGATAGCTTCGCTTCAAGTTCTGCACGCTGAAGTGCATCTTTACGTGCTGCGATAGCTTGCTGAACAGCACCTTTTGCTTTGTTGATCTCTTGACCAGCAGTGCGGCGCTCTTCCGGTGGGAGTTTACCCAAGCTTTGTAGTTGAAGAGTCAGTTCACCCTTCTTGCCCATGTATTGGACACGGACATCGTCCAGAGCCGCTGATGAATCAGCTTGCTCAATAGCTGCCGTTGCGTTGGCAATAATCTCGTCTAGATGTTGCATCGTTTCCTCATCCACCCACAGGTGGCGTCCTTAAGGGAGATATAAATTCGCGTAACAATACATACTAAAGAAACATGCGTCCAAATCCAAATCCAATCGTAAGAAAAGGGTCGGATTGCGTGAAAAAAAAACGCCTTTAGCTATTTGAATCCTTGAATGTTCCTCTGCATCCTGCTTCGGTGGAAAAAACACCTCAGCAGTGGCTGTTTTTCCACCTTTCTTTATGCCGTGAGTATGCTGACATTTCATGCGTTTTTAACGGATTTTCGTTGATCGACACTCCCCCTATTTTCTCCCACTCCCCTCACTTACATCGCATTGCATGCATTTCAATAAACCCATCGCAAAAACCAACGTTCACGGTTTTGTCGAGCATTTTTTTACTTTTTACCCTTGCGCTTTTCCTGCTCTCCCTCTAAATTAATAAAACACTGTTCGATTGAGGGTTTACACAAAAACAAACTATGACGTGTACGCAATCCAACTCAATAAAACAGCACAACATCATCAACACAAAAGGAATATCATCATGGGTGAACAAGAGAAATATTGGCTCGTTTATGCAAAAGCAACGTTTGTTATCGCGGTTATTGCGATGGTGGTCAGTATCATCAAACTGCCAGGCGATTTGCTCATTAAAGGCTATTACAGCATCTGTAGTTTATTTTTGGTCAGCGCTACCATCACGTTAAGTAAAGCGGTGCGCGATCAGGCGGAATCGAAGAAACTGGTGAATAAGATCGAAGAAGCGAAAACAGCACAACTTCTTCACGATTTAGACGATTAACATTGTTGTAAAATGACCAAGACACCTCTTCAACTATTCACCACACAACAGCAGCAATTATTGCTGCTGTTGAAAGCCATTGAGCAACAGACGTTACTCCGCCAGGCCGATTACGATACCCTGATTGATCAGCTACAGGCGAACCAAACCAGTATTACGGCCACACTGGATGCTGTCAGTGACAACGCTGCAGCATCACAGTCCGCCTTCACTCGCCTTGTTGAAAAGGGCATTGTGCTCAAACGGCAAGCCGCCAAGAAAATAACAGCCATACATAAGCTTGAACAAAAAGCTGAGCAACTCAAAGAGGCGATACGCAACACTCGTCGCCTCATGATTCAAATACAGCATGTTCACACTGAGATGCGCAGTGGCCAATGTATTCAACTTCAGCTAAAAGTCCGTCAATTACAGGCAAAAAACGCCGCATTGATAACAGCATACCAATGCCTCTATTGATCATTCCCATTCTGCACCATTGCTTACCCATGAGAATAAATAACCACAAACACCCAAAAATCGAGCAACTTTCAACCAGCAGCACCTCCATTAATAAACATTTTTATTTAAAAAGTATGACTTTTGCAGTAGATTGAAAGACTGCTTACAATTGGGAGTTTCAAAAATGCAGAACAATGCTGTAACAGCACTAATTAAAATGAATACATTTGCTGTTTTGTTATGCTCAGTACTATTGGTTTTGGGTAACTTAGGCCTAACGTCTTCACTACCTATTTTTGTCATGGGTAAGTTCGACATTATTCATGCTGGCTTTTTCTTAGCCTTTAACGGTATGTTCCTGGCTACGCTTGGTGGCTTGCTATATGGCCGCAACAAAGCCGTTCACACACTTAAGCATCTTGCTGCCGCTTAATGGACGCAGATGGTAAGTAATAAAAATAGCCTCTTTACGAGGCTATTTTTTTATGTACGTAATACTTGAACCGTCGTTATTACAACTTCGCCCACGCGTTACTCCATGCGTCGCCGACACCCGGTTCATAAGCACTGGATGCACACCACAAGCCGTTTGGCCATGCACGACACTGATAAGTACCGCCATTGTGTGTCACAACATCACCCGGTGAATAAGCGGTACCGGCTACATAAGCATTACCGGAAGCCGGTGGGGTTGGTTCAGGATCCGGAGTGGGCTCTGGCGTTGGATCAGGTGTCGGTTCCGGCGTTGGCGAGCCCCCACCACAATGACCGGCGGCTATCGCTTGCCATACGCCCCACGGGCCAGACTGACTTGGATCGGCTCCCTGGTTCCACCACTGCGCTTCCCATAGCTGGCCTTGCCAACTCACCACATCCCCGGTGTTGTACACTGCCCCTGCATTCCATTCCGTCTCACAGGTACCTGGCTGTGACGCCGAAGTGACTTGTGCGCTCGCTTTGGCGACGTACTGCGTATTGGTTTTGTCGATCTCAAACGTCAATGCCACTGAAGCCGTGCCTGTCGCTGACGCTGAAAACTCCACCGCTACCTGGCAAGATTGCCCTGCAGGTAATGTGCTCGCACGGCAACCGTCTTGGCTTATCAACGCATCCTGCGCGACACCACTGGCGCTCACACTTGTCTGTGTGACAGTGAAAGGAACATTACCGGTATTTTTCACCGAAAAAGTATGTGAAGCCGTTTGCCCCAGTTCAAACGCCGTCAATGGCTGATTGGCGTTGTAACCCACCGACACATTATCGGCATTAAGTACCACCACGCTATCAACCCAATCACGCAACGCAGCAATATCACTGTACACGCCATATTTCCCCGGACGTGCACAACCAATGCCCCAACTCACAATCCCCAACTGTGTCACCACACCGCCACGGTTTACGACGATGGGGCCACCACTGTCTCCCTGACAGGAGTCAATCCCGCCTTGTGGCACCCCCGCACAAAAGCTCACCTGCCCGACATTAGCATAACTGCCCCCAGCGGTACGGCATTGCGCATCAGACACCAACGGCACGTCCACCGCCATTAATACTGATGGTGTACTCCCCCCTTCAGACAGTCGCCCTAAACCCGCTACGGATAATTGATCCCCTGTGACGGCATATTGGCTGAGTCCACCAGCTGCAATCTCGACACGTTTGTCATTGCTGATCACGCGATCTAATTTAAGGATCGCAATATCATTGGCCAGGTTGCGCGAATTAAAATTGGGATGCACATAAATATTCGTCACATTCGCCCGTTCACCATCAGTGCCGTTATAACGAAAGCCACCGACTTTTACCGCCAACTGGCTAGGCAGATCGGTATCCACACAATGTGCGGCGGTTAAGACATACCCATCGCCCAAATAGCTCCCGCCACAAAATGAACGATTACTGTTACGTCCGACAATCTGGGTATAAAACCCCCAATCAGCAGTATTCGCCGGACTGCCTCCAACAATATCCGGCGTGATCACACCACCTACACCCACAATATTTTCATTAGCTTGCACGCTGCCCATGCTACACGCCGCCATCACTGCTATAACACCAAACTTTAGTTTCACGTCATTCCCTCGAAAAAGTAAATTCATGCTGCGACGCACGTCATTCGCGTCACACATGAACAAGAAAAGCCCTTTTTCAAAAAATGACCAACCCACGGATGGTGTTTTTTATAGAATGCATAGGCCATCTAACATTATTTAAAAATTAACATTTCAGTTACATTACAGGGTATGAATACCGTCACGCCCCCCTCTAACGGCTCATGCTTACACGGAATGCATACCCGATAGCAGTAGTAAGGAGAAAACGCTTTCGGTGCCCGCTTGTCTGTATATGTTGCCAGTTTTTGTGAGATGAAATTTAAGTGTTCCTATACTCATCTGACCTAATCCCTTGTATATATGGGATATTCAAAAACAGGATAAAAACATGAAACTGAAGTTAGCTGCCGCTTTGATTGCCTCTTGCGTTGCTTATACCGCCAACGCGTGTACGGGGATTTCGCTTACTACCACACAAGATGATTACATTCAGGCCCGTACTATTGAGTGGGGTGAGAATGACCTCAACAGTAAACTGGTCATTTCCCCGCGTAAGCATACATATACGTCAACCATGCCTGACCAGAAAAAAGGCCTGACGTGGGAGTCCAAATACGGTTTTACCGGCATTTCAGTCAGCGATGATCGTTTCATTGCGGAAGGGGTGAATGAAGCGGGACTGTCCAGCGGCCTGTTCTATTTTAAAAACTACGGCTCACTCGCCAAGTATGATCCAAACAATACGCGCAACAACATCACCGACATGGATTTTGTCCGCTGGATGCTTTCTCAATTCAGTACGGTAGAAGAAGTGGAACAGGCACTGGCTAAAATCAAGATTGTGCCTGTGTATATGGATGCCAAAGGTAACCCTTCCCCAACGGCACACTGGCGCGTGGCTGATAAAAACGGCAACAATATCGTGATTGAAATCATGAATCACGGCCAAATCAATATCCATAAAAACACCGCTCAGGTACTGACTAATGCACCGGATTATCAGTGGCATATCACCAATCTGAACAACTATATCAATTTGCATCCAGGCGTTAGCCAAGGACAGCAAATCAACGGTGTAAAAGCCTTCTCCTTCGGGGTAGGTTCTGGTGCATTAGGGATGCCGGGAGATATCACACCGCCTTCGCGTTTCGTGCGTGCGGCCTTCTTTGTAAATACCGCACCTGAATTGCACAACGGTAAAGAAGCGGTGTCTCAGGCCTTCCATATCCTGAACAATTTTGATTTGCCGATCGGCACAGAATTTAACGAGAAGAAATATATCCCTGATCTGCCAAGTGCGACTCAGTGGACATCGGTGATTGATCAGACCAACGGTAAGCTGTACTACAAAACTATGCGTGACAGCACCATTAAACAAGTGGATCTGACCAAGATAGATTTCAATGGCAACAAAGAAGTGACACGTCCATTAGACAAAGGCAGCTTCCACGTTGAAGATGTGACACCAACACTGTAATCGTATTGATGGGCTCGCTCGCTATGAGATAACTTTTCTCATCAAGCCATAAAAAAACAGGCTCGCTGTTAGACAGCGAGCCTGTTCGTTTATCGTTACACCGTGATTAATTCAATTTAAAACGGCTCAAATTCTGATTCTGTTTTTCTGCCAATTCAGACAAGAAGTTCGACGCTTCCGTCGACTGGGTAATGCCTGCGACGTTCTGGCTGATCACATCCTTAATCAGGTTCACCGTCTGGCTGATCTCCTCGGCAGCGTGAGACTGCTGATTCGCGGCCACTGCGGACTCTGACGCGCCTTCCGAAATCGTCGATACCGCGCCATAAATAGAAGTCAGTTGCTCATACGATTCGTTCGACGTTGTTTTAGTCAGCTCAATCTTATCTAAACACTCTTGTACTTTTGTCTGCGCATCAATGGAGTGACCTTGAAGTTCTTCAATGATGTTCTTGATATGTACTGTCGAGTTCTGGGTTTTCGCCGCCAATGAACGTACTTCATCAGCAACAACGGCAAAACCACGTCCGTACTCACCGGCACGCGCCGCTTCAATCGCAGCGTTAAGTGCCAACAAGTTAGTCTGATCGGAAATGTTGTTAATGACCGTTGCCACTTCTTCGATGCTTTCACAACGCTGACGCAAGGTTTCTACCACAACCGAGGTTTCTGTTAACTGTTCAGTCAACTCTTCAGCACGCACTTTGTTTTCTTCCGCAATCGCACGGCCAGACAAACACAGTGACATCGCCTCATTCGCTTGTGCTTCTGCCCCACTCACTGACGTTGCCACCAGCTCTGCAGAAGAAGAAAGCTCAGTGGCTGCAGCGGCAATCTGCTCAATCTGGGCGCTTTGCTCTTCCGCATTCGCGGCACTTTGTACCATCACCGCCGCCAACTCAGTGGCAGAGGAAGCAACTTCATTACTCTGATCCAGGATCTGGTTAATCACACGACGTGTATCTGTGATGGTTTTGTCTGTGTTAAGACCTAGCATAGCAATCTCGTTGCTACCATCGATCTTGGTGGTCACACTCAGGTCTTGCGCCGCCATCGCTTTCAGTGACGTCGACAGCAAACCAAAGATAATCGTAAACTGACGAGTGATATACAGACCAATCAGCAGCGAAATAATGGCTGCCACAATCCATGACCACAACTGCACCTGAGACGACTTATCCGCCGAATCCAAGCTAACCGTACCGAGATCATCCACCATACCGACATTGCGGCTGTAAACTTTCACAATTAGAGAACGGATATCTTTAGCAACAGCATCGCGCTCTGTCTTGTAAGCCTCAACGCGCTTCAGACTGTTCACGATAAACGTGGTGCCATCGACATACTTGCTCATCACATCAGCATCAAACTTTTGCACATAACCGAAGCGTTGATACTTGTTCACAAATGACTGTGCACCATTGAGGTACAACATCATATTATCGACATCCACCAGGCTACGCAGGGCAATCACTTGTGCTAAGCGAGGATAAAAGGCATTGAAGTCACTTACAAACTGCGCCGCATCTTTATTCAACTGCTGTTGATCAATGTTCTCTGTTCGTAGTTGATTCAGGACCGGGAAAATCGCTGGCCACGATACTGGCGTGTTCCACCACTGCGCATCAATGGCTTTAAATACGTCATATTCATCGTTCAGCAATGTCAGGTATTTTTTGGTCATCGGTACAATGCTGGCTAATTCCGCCTGGCCTTGTTGTGTCAGCACCTGTGTATCAATCGTTTTATTGATTAGCGTATTCACACCCTCAACCGTAACACTAAGGGTTTGATAGCGCTGATCCATTTCTGCAGTGCTGGCATTCACCAGGTCACGGGTCTGAATACGGGCAGCGTTCCATTCACTGTCCACATCAGCCAGAAGATTGCTCACTTCCGTGCGTTTTGTGGTCACCGCGATATTGTCTTTAATCACGGCGATATTGCCATTAATCACCCACGCCACGGCGGCAAACAATACCAGCGTCGCCACAACGGGAAAAATAATTAACATGCTTATTGGTACATTTCTGGACCAACGCGAGGTGGTATTCGCACTCATACTACACTACTCAAATTCATTATTATTTAGACTGCCAAAAAACAACCAATTGCATACGGGCGTACTATTTAAAAAGTCATCAACGCAAACAATACGACAGACACGAGTAATACATACTTCAAGTAAAATAATGCTTAGCGCAAAAAGGAGGTAACTATGAAAATGTATTAATATTGCGTCTTAAATACGTTAGATTTCGATTTAAAAGTAAATTTATGCTTTATGTCATTCAGTAACCTATTGTATTAACAACCAATTTATTGCGCAACGAAATACTTGAAATGTGTCAATAAAAACAAATACATTAATATAATTATATATATTTTAATATCGCTTGATTGTTGTACGGCACCATAATACGTTATTTTTCTCATGATTTTTAATAGATAGAACGTGTCATATTAATGACGCTCATAAAAAGAATATACGTTCAAACTTAAATATGACTAGCAATCTATGGCCCGTATATTTTGCCTTACGTATCAGTGACACTCTGCCACAAAAAGGCATGACGGGTTAGACCACAGTTTGAGGATTCTACTTTCAAGCCATGATGGACGTCATATTTTTGACTTTATCACATCAATATGTCGTTGAGAGGTTCTCATAAAAACCAATTCTGAAAGCTTCCACATATTGGTGCTAAAGTCGCGGCCATTGAAACTGATTGATATTGGCCCATTTGCATTTTGCTCATAGATTATGAAGACAAGCATCCCAGCTTAGTGGTTGTTGAGGTTGGCACAAACGATTTCAGTACCGATCCAGCTTCACATGAACCGTGGGGCGATATTGAACATGTGAAAGCCGGCTCGTCAAATACGTGAATGAGCTTAAGCAGCGTTATCACGCCGATGTCATTTTGATGCCCCGCCCTTCTTACCCGTACCGCAACCATCACAAAACTGAATGTACAAGGTGTTAATGGCGTTCATCAAGTCACCTTTCCCACTGCGATGGAAGGCTGCAGTTGGCACCCTACCACCAAAGAGCACGAACAGATTGCGGCACAACTAAGTGATTCTATTAACGCGAATGACCTGCTCGACTAATCGCGTCGTTAATGCTCATACCGTTTCTTAGGATTCATTAACGTTAAAAAACCGGCTCGCTATACCGATAGCGAGCCGATCTTATATTGAATTCCGTTCTCAAGGCTCAATCTGTCAAAGTATAGTGATTAATCAACCCATGACGGACCTTGATGGTATTTCCGCTACCAGATAAAAACAAACGCATGACTTCACCTTCATAGGTAAATTTCACAAAACACTGCTCAACTTCGTACTCACGCCTTACTCTCGAAGAACGATACTCATACTCTTTCTTTGTCTTTTCATAGCAGTGTGTTGTTATCTCGCTGGTCAGTCGCGTTTCAGGATATGGATAATAAATCTCAACAATTAACAAGCCTATTGACAGCAGTACAAGCGACACTGCGGTAAAAGATGTTTTTCTAAAAACGGCTAATGATTTTAGTAAAGAAGCCAATATTAACATAACAATACATATTCCCATATACATAAATGTATATGCGTAAATTTTAACATCTGATTCGATTGAACCCATAAAATGGCTATTTCTTCCAACCCACAGCGCGAGTATTGGCAATATTAAAAATGAGTACAAGCCAACCCCTATGTATCTTGTCTCAAGATCTTTACCAAATAACATCTTCCACATTCCACCAACAATGACCGAAAATGTCATTGGCATACACATCAGTAAAATAGGCGATGACATCAACAACATCATCGCCAATACTGGCGAGTCGTCTTTAATGAAAAAATAAGCACAAATAATAACAATGACACATAGTGTATATTTTAAAATACGCCACTCCCGCTGACTAATTAAATTCAACCAAAGCTTAAATTTACTGGCTTTAGCTTCCCCACAATCAAAAGGCGCGGCTACCACTACTTCTTGGTCAAGATTAGAATTATTTGAACTCAATGGACTTGAGTCAACTAAATTTGATTTACCAAGCACTTTAAAAGGGTTTTTCTTTCTATTACGCTTTGTTATTCTATTTTTCATTAGATTGATTCAGCCCTTTCCTTTTACTTGAAAGTTTTTCGATTCAAAAAATAACACTGACGAAAGCTGTATGTTTCATCTCTATGAAACATTACCAAAAATAGAATTTATGAAAATGGACACACGTTATTAAGATGTGAGTATGGAGACTAACACTGATAAAATTGAAATTGATAACCCACACATTTTCATTCGTTACCCTGAAAGTATTAGTGATATACCCACAATATTTCCAGGTTAAGTAAAAAATTTGAATCATTTCATGAAATCCAGATATCTCTTCATCACATAAGTACTTCGCGAATTCAAGCTTAACTTGGTTATCTGGCAAAAAAAACCGACTCGCTATACCGATAGCGAGCCGGTTTATCATGATTGAAGTCAGTTTAGCGCACAGTCGTTTCTACTGACTCAATGGCGATGAGCACCTGCAGCATACACATACCCCGCTGCAATCACCTGCGCCAGAAAGGGATCATCCACCGCATCATCGGCGACATCGGCATAATCGGTCGAGAGGAAGCGTTTCCAATCCATTAACTGGCGAGTGTGCGTCGGTTGCCACGGTTTTAACGCCGTTAACCGATATTCATAACGCTTCATGTCACCGGCAATTTTCAGGTAAGCAGGCACATCTTCCTCATCTAACCACATGACGTCGATGGTCTGTTTGCCCCACTTTCCTTGGTAACACGTCATGCTCAGCATAGATACGTCACTGACGATGCTGCGCATTGCCTCACTCTGCGGACATGTCACCTTGGGTAACGTTGCGATGACCGAGGGTGAAATCAATTTTCCAACGCTTTGCCACTCACTGGGTAACTGCAATGAACGTAACGCCCCGTGCGGGTAGAAAACACTGCGTTCCGCCGATATAAAATGGCGGGTAAACGTGGTTTTCTCATGTTCATCGCGGCGCCAATGCTCAGCAACCTGTTGTTGCGGATACAGCAATACACGATCGGCCTGACTCATCCATAACTCAATCGATTTCTTCTTAGATTGAAAACCTAAGCTATCAGTAACGGTATAACTGGCAACGCTGCCCGCAGGTGGAACGCTTACGGCTGGCTCTGTCTGGGTTAGCTCTGTCTGAGTTGACTCCGATACGTCAGACGCTTTCGCAAACATCACCATTACGCCCAACGTCAACATAACAATGAAACGGCTTATCATGATCCTGAGCTCGCTTGTGCCACACCATTTTCAGCACGATTTATCAAATCCCCAGCTTGACTCATGATATGGAAGATCATGTTTTGCTCGAGGGTACCTCGCACCAAATGCGCCCCTGGCCCTGTGGCATATATCGCCACATCTTCACCGGCATGGGTTTCACTGCTGAGCGGCACTAACGACTGGTTTAAGCTATCCACCGTGAGGCCTTCATCATACAAGGCAACACGCTCGCCATTGGCATCATAAGATTGATTGTCACGCGCACTTGGCCCATTGCTATAAAGCAACGTGGTATACGGCTTGCCATCTAAGGCCAATTGTAACTGTCCATCTGTATTACGAACTAAACCCAGAATATCGTTACCTCGTTGAGCGTAGCCCCCCATCGTCATCACGTGCGAATGGTCTGCGGTAACAATGATCAACGTTTCTTCCGGATTCGTCATCGCCACGACACGCTCAACAGCGTCATGCAATGCTTGGGTATCATGCAAGGCTAATCCCGCTTTGGTACCGTGGTGCGCATGGTCAATCCGCCCAGCTTCAATCATCAGGAAAAAGCCTTGGTCATTTTTTGATAGCACGTTCAACGCCGCTTCGGTCATTTCTGCCAGTGACGGCTCTTCCTCCGCATCTCGTTGTGCTTCATAGGACATGTGCGAACGGGTAAACAAGCCCATTAAGCGGGTCGTATTACTGGCATCCAGTTGCGCCAGCCCCTCTCGGTTTTCCACATAAACATTACCTGCATCTTTGGCTTGCCACTCTGTAATGAGATTTCTGCCATCGTCACGGTATCCGTAACCTTCCGTTTGGGTGTAATCAAGGAAATTACGGCGTCCGCCACCTAATACCACATCCAGACCACCGCCTATCTCGTAGTTAACAAGCTGCTCAGCAATATCGCGACACCCTAACCCATCTTGTCCGTCACGCTTGATGTAATAATCCGCTTCCCATCCCCGAGCTGGCGTACGGGCATAGGTTGCCGCAGGGGTCGCATGGGTCACACGCGCAGTGGCGACGATGCCTGCACTCATACCCGCCATCTTGGCCAGATCAAGCGCTGAGACTAATTCATCATTCTGGGAGGCGGTGCAATCACCATAACCAACCGACGGCCCGATGTTGATCCCGCCACGGAAGGTTTTCACCCCAGTCATCATTGCGGTCATGGTGCCCGCTGAATCAGGGGTTTGCGAGTCGGTATTGTAGGTTTTAGAGAGAGCGACATAAGGAAAACGCTCAAAACTCAGGGCGTACTCTTCGCCCCCTTCATTGTCGGCTTGCGTCTGTCCCACCAAGATACGGCCTGCGGTCAGGGTTGAGATCCCCATGCCATCACCCACGATCAATATTATGTTTTTCGCCGTTTGGGTGTTTTCAACCAGCGCCATATTCTGCACTAACTGTTTTTCACCCTCGTCATACCATTTATTGGCGTTCGCCGCCCCAATCGATGGCACCACCGTATTACCGGAACCATCCGATGCATCGTTATTGTCTGAATCATTGCATCCTGTCAGACCCAGTGCAGATACCACCGCGCTAACCAGCAATGCACATTGCCAAGATTTACGCAGCAAATAGTGTGTTTTCATGATGTTCTCCATTATTCGTAGCGTCGACCTTGCAACGACAAGGTGCGGTTAATGACATGATAGATATAGTTTTGTTCAACAAGGCCGTTAAACCATTGTGCGCCGGGCCCCATGGCATAAATCGCCACATCTTCACCAGCGTGGGTTTCACTGCTTAACGGGACAAGGGCTTGTTGCTGAAAATCATCTGCTTGGGTATTCACATCCGTTAAATCCACGCGCTCGCCTTCATTAAAGGTCGTGAGTGCCCCCGGCCCATTGGCATAGCCCAAGGTGGTATAAGGTTTATCATCTTTGGCTAAGACGTTACCGCTCGCTCCGGCGGCTAAACCTAAAATAGGATTCCCTCGCTGCTGATAGCCAGCCATCGTCATTACATGAGAGTGATCTGCTGTCACAATGATGAGGGTGTCATCCAGTTGATTGGCATCTGCCAACTTTTGCACCGTGTGTGAAATGGTTTGATGGAACTGCTCCGTTTCCGTCAGCGCCAATTTAGCGATACCCGCATGATGACCATGATCGATACGGCCCGATTCCACCATTAAATAGAAGCCATCATTATCAGCCAGCAAATGATTCAGTGCGGTATCCGTCATTTCTGTCAATGACGGTTGTGTTGTCCCCTCTCGGTGCAACTCGTACTCCATATGAGAATCAGAGAATAAACCCAGCACTTGCTGCTCTGAACCGACAGGCAGATCTTTCATGGCCGAAGCGGTATCAACAAACTGACGTTGCGCTGGTGCAGTATCGATCCATTCTTGGATCAGATTACGCGCATCGGTACGACGCCCAGAGAGCCCTTCCCCACTGGGTTCAAAGCTACGACGTCCACCACCGAATACAATGTCGATGGCGGAATCGCTTTCCACCAATTGCAATGCAATATCTTTGACTTTACCGTTACAGTCTTCAGGCACACCACTTTCCCAACCGCGATCTGAAATGTGGGCGTATGTGGCTGCGGGGGTAGCGTGCGTAATACGTGCCGTAGAAACAATGCCGGTATTCATGCCACGCTCTGATGCATATTCAAGGGAGGTTTTAAGTGTTGCAGCCTCAACACCGCAGTCCCCTCGGTCAATATAATCACTGACCGAGAGCATGCCCGCGCGTGTTTTCACCCCCGTAACCATAGCGGTCATCGTACCGGCAGAATCGGGCACCTGCATGTCGGTGTTATAGGTTTTAGCCAAGGCAGTATAAGGAAACTGCTCGAAACTCAGCAGGAACTCCTCGCCACCTTGATGATTAATTTGGCTCTGTCCAACGAAAATACGCGCCGCCGTTTGTGTGCTGATCCCCATACCATCACCAATAAATAAGATGACATTTTTAGCTTCATCATAAGCAACAGGCTTTTGGGTAATCTCTGCTATTTTTGCCTGCCCATCCTGAAACCACACACTCTGGGTCTGGTTATCAGGCAACACACCGGCAGATGCCGAGGACATGGCGAGGACGCTTGTAAAAACAAGCGTAGAGGTCGAATTCATGACTTACACTTCCCTATGTCGATATTGAATACCATCCAACGCGTGATGATTCCATTCCACGTTGGTTCAAAAAACACAGAGAGTAAATCAAGCTTATATGACAGAGAGAAAGACAGAAAATGACAAAATTATTTAACGTGAATAGAGGCTGATTAAGATGCGGTAATACAACCAAAACTAATAGTGTTATAACATAACAATAAATAGGATTATTACCCGATATATCAAAAAATAAAGAGTGTTGGAGTAATCAACAAATGCGACAACCTCAATGGTATTACGATGAATTCATTAAACTCACTTTTGCATTCCTCGCCTCAGGCAACTTTGACAGCCTATTGATTCATCCCTAATAAATCAATTTGTGAAAACAAGGCAAGAGTAAACAAAGGTATCAGTGTCTTTTTCATTGACCATGGCTTGTTTAATTGCCCTTGAAAAGAAAAGTGATGAAACACATCACTTTTCTAAACAATGGCTGATTTTATTTCACGCTACACCCTGCGATAAGGTAAATACACAGGCTCCCAGATATGCGCAGCAAGTTCCTGCTCAATATCTTTACCCACTAATGCACTATTAGCCTCCGTCGCCTGCATGTTTTCCAAAATGCGACTCGCGACATGCAGAGAAACGTCTTTTAACTGACTAATACGTGGATAAACACACCCATTCTGTAAATCGGCATCGCTCACCTTTTCAGCCAGCGCATAAGATGCCGTGGTAAACATATCTAAGGGGATTTTCGACGCCTTCGAAACAATAGCCGCAAGTCCGACACCTGGGAATATAAAGACATTATTCCCTTGGCCTATACGGTATTCATAGCCATTGTACGTCACATTCTCAAACGGGCTGCCTGTTGCGACAATAGCCTGACCATCACTCCATTGATAAATATCTTCTGGCACGGCTTCGCAGTTTGCTGTCGGGTTCGACAATGGGAACACCATCGGCCGCTTGGTATACTCCATCATCTTCTGGACATGCTCTTCCTGAAATGCCCCGCCAATGCCACTGGTCCCCAATAACACCGTCACTGGATGGTGATTGATCAGCTCGGTTAATGACACTTTGCTAGGTTCTGCTACCGACCAGCCTTCGGCTAAAGCTCTTGGCTTCGCATAGCGTTTTTTGTATTCATCCAAGCCGTCTCGGTCATCAAACACTAACCCTTGGGAATCGAGAATAAAGATCTTATCGCGTGCTGCCGCATGCGAACACCCTTCTTTCAGTAGCCCTGCATAGATTTGGTCAGCAACACCCACGCCGCCCGCACCAGCGCCGTACACCACATAGGTCTGATCAGCCAAAGACTCCTGCTTAATCTTCACCGCGCCCAAAATACCGGCGAGTACCACCGAGCCTGTCCCCTGAATATCATCATTAAACGACGGCAGAAACTCTTCATAATCAGTCAGGTTGTCAAACGCATTTGATTTACTGAAATCTTCCCATTGCAGCACGGCATTTGGGAAAGTACGCTTAACCTGATGAACAAATTCTTTGATGAAGGCTTTATATTCTGCCCCACGCAACCGTCGGCGAGGAATACCAAGATACATAGGGTCATCCAACAAATCTTGGTTGTCTGTACCGACATCCAGCGCAATAGGAAGACAGTGTGCGGGGTGTATACCAGCTCCCAGGGTATACAAGGACAGCTTACCAATCGGGATCCCCATCCCTCCCACACCTTGGTCGCCTAGCCCTAAAATACCCTGACTGTCAGTCACAACAATGATCTTGATATCTTTACCGGAAAAGTGCTGTGCCTGCTCATCCATCTTACTGACGTTGTCTTGAGTGACATATAAACCACGCGCTTTCTGATAACGATGGCTGAATTCTTGACAGGCTTTACCCACTGTAGGGGTATAAATGATAGGGGTCATCTCTTCAATATGGCGAGAAAGTAATGCATAGAAGAGGGTTTCATTACGATCTTGTAGGGCACGTAAGAACAGGTATTTTTCAATGTCCGTTGATGCATTTTTAAACCCGTCATAAACACGATTTAATTGGTGTTCAAAGGTTTGCACTCTCGGGGGGAGTAACCCATCAAGCTGGAACATTTTGCGCTCTTCGTATGAGAATGCGGTACTTTTATTTAAGGTTCGATCATTGAGTAATTCCGTTCCAGTCAGCGAGACGGGCCGAAACGCATTCCCGTTTTCATCCTTCCAACGCAAATATTTTCCAGTTGTCATTGTGTTTCTCCATTCACATTCATACTGTTTTTATTGATTCTTTTATTCTCAAAGCCAGTAACCAATATGGTGGGTTAGCATCATGCCGGGTACTCACTGATTGTAAGTTCTTTAAATGAACAAAAATGTGACATTGATGCGGTTGGAAACATATGCAACTTAAAGTGCGGTGTATAGATCACTACCTCTTTAAAGCTGATCGCTGAAGCAGCCTTGATTGCGGCAAAACTGAGTGGGCGGAGCTGACTCCGACATAGAGAACTTGCTGAATGTTCGAAGTGAGCAGACGTGATGATTAAGGCTAAAAAGAAACGTAGATTAACGGAGGATAGAACGAATGGAGGAAACTTGAAATTCAGGTGCGAGGACTATTTATTGTGGTCCAGAAACGAAAAAAGGAGAGCCGAAGCTCTCCTTTTCCGAAAAAACTAAACTGTAAAATTACAGAGCAGCTTTTGCTTTCTCAACAAGCACTGTGAAAGTTGCTTTGTCGAATACAGCGATATCAGCAAGGATCTTACGATCGATTTCGATAGACGCTTTCTTAAGACCGTTGATGAAACGGCTGTAAGACATACCGTTCTGACGAGCAGCAGCGTTGATACGTGCAATCCATAGTTGACGGAAAGTACGTTTCTTCTGACGACGGTCACGGTAAGCGTATTGACCAGCTTTAGTAACAGCCTGGAAAGCTACGCGGTAAACACGTGAACGTGCACCGTAGTAACCTTTAGCTTGTTTCAGAACTTTCTTGTGACGTGCACGCGCTTGTACACCACGTTTTACGCGAGGCATAGGAGACTCCTAACTAAAATTAAAAAATAAAACTAAAAACGATTAAGCGAATGGAAGCATGCGAGCAACTGCAGCCACTTCACACTTAGGAAGGATTGCATTTGGACGTAGCTGACGCTTGTTCTTAGTAGTACGTTTAGTCAGGATGTGACGCTTAGTTGCGTGCTTAAACTTGAAGCCACCAGCAGTTTTCTTGAAACGCTTAGCAGCACCTTTGTTGGATTTCATCTTAGGCATGATGAGACTCCGCATTGTTGATAGTTAATAAACATAGTAATAAGGCGAACAAAAAGCGCTGCATGAAGCAGCGCTTTATGCTACTTGAATGCCTTAATTACTTCTTCTTAGGGGCAAGCATCATCGTCATTTGACGACCTTCAACCTTATTAGGGAAACTTTCAACGACAGCTAGATCGATTAGGTCTTCCTTAATGCGGTTTAGAAGGTCAATACCAAGACTCTGGTGGGCCATTTCACGACCACGGAAACGTAGTGTGACTTTGCCCTTGTTGCCCTCTTCTAAAAAGCGACTCAGGTTGCGCAGTTTTACCTGATAATCGCCTTCGTCTGTACCAGGACGGAATTTAACTTCCTTAATCTGGATTTGTTTCTGCTTTTTCTTTTGCTCTTTAGCAGCCTTGCTCTTTTCGAACAGGTACTTGCCATAGTCCATCACACGACAAACTGGTGGCTCGGCATTCGGGCTAATTTCAACTAGGTCAACACCAGCTTCGTTAGCAAGATTCACTGCTTCTTCGATAGAAACAACACCGATAGACTCGCCATCGATACCAGTTAGACGCACTTCACGTACACCGCGAATTTCGCCGTTTAGGCGATGTGCATTCTGCTTAACTGGTGCTTGGGTTCTTTTTCCGCCTTTAATACCTTATTCCTCCACAACATTGAGCTTGCGACTGCTGATATCCTGCTGCAAGAATGCAACAAGATCGTCAATCTTAAATTTACCCAAATCTTTACCCTTGCGAGTACGTACTGCGATTTCGCCTGCTTCGACTTCTTTGTCGCCGCAAACCAGCATGTAAGGCACTCGCTTCAAAGTATGTTCGCGAATTTTAAAGCCAATCTTCTCATTTCTCAAGTCCGCATTGACTCGAATTCCACTTTTTTGTAGTCGTTCGACCACTTGTTGAGCATATTCGGCCTGACTGTCGGTGATATTCATCACAACAGCCTGCTGAGGTGCCAACCAAGTTGGGAAGAAGCCAGCATACTCTTCGATAAGGATACCGATAAAGCGCTCTAGAGAACCAAGAATTGCACGGTGAATCATAACAGGCGTGTGACGCTCGTTATCTTCACCTACGTAGGTGGCACCCAAACGCTCTGGAAGTGCGAAGTCTAACTGAACTGTGCCGCACTGCCAAGCACGATCTAGACAATCGTGTAGAGTAAATTCAATTTTCGGACCGTAGAACGCGCCCTCACCTTCTTGGATCTCGTAAGGAATATCCATAGAAGACAGTGCAAGCTTAAGATCTGATTCCGCTTTATCCCACATTTCATCAGAACCTACACGCTTCTCTGGGCGTGTAGACAGCTTAACAACGATGTTGTCGAAGCCGAACGTCTGATATGTATCGTATACCATCTTAATACAAGATGTAACTTCTTGCTGTACCTGACCTTCAGTACAGAAGATGTGTGCATCATCCTGTGTAAAGCCACGTACACGCATTAGGCCGTGTAGTGCACCTGATGGTTCGTTACGGTGACAGCAACCGAACTCCGCCATACGCAATGGCAGATCACGGTAAGATTTCAGACCTTGGTTGAAAATCTGTACGTGACCAGGACAGTTCATTGGCTTCACAGCATATTCACGGTTCTCAGAAGAAGTCGTGAACATGTTTTCTGCGTATTTGTCCCAGTGACCAGAACGTTCCCAAAGTACGCGGTCCATCATTAGAGGACCTTTTACTTCTTGGTAGCCGTATTCGTTTAGCTTGTCGCGTACAAACACTTCTAGCTCACGGAATACCGTCCAGCCATTGTGGTGCCAGAACACCATACCCGGTGCTTCTTGCTGCATGTGGTACAGATCAAGTTGCTTACCCAGTTTACGGTGGTCACGCTTTGCCGCTTCTTCAAGACGAGTCAGGTGCGCTTTTAGCAACTTCTTGTCTTGGAATGCTGTACCGTAGATACGCTGCAACATCTTGTTGTCGCTGTTACCACGCCAGTAAGCACCCGCTACGTTCAGCAGTTTAAAGTGCTGACAGAAGCCCATGTTCGGCACGTGTGGACCACGACACATGTCGATGTATTCTTCGTGATGGTAAAGGCCAGGACGGTCATCGCGTGATACGTTCTCGTCTAGGATTTCCATCTTGTAGGTTTCACCACGTGCTTCAAACGTATCACGTGCTTCCTGCCAGCTCACTTTTTTCTTAACGACTTCGTACTTGGTCTTAGCCAGTTCGATCATGCGTTTTTCAATCACATCAAGATCTTCTTGAGTCAGTGATTGTTCTAGATCGATGTCGTAGTAGAAACCGTTGTCGATCGTTGGACCGATCGCCATTTTCACGTCTGGGTACAGCTGCTTGATGGCGTGACCTAGAAGGTGAGCACATGAGTGACGGATAATTTCCAGACCGTCTTCATCTTTTGCAGTGATGATTTCCAGACTTGCGTCATTTTCAATTAGGTCACATGCATCAACACGAACACCGTCAACACGACCAGCGATACAAGCCTTAGCAAGGCCAGGACCGATTGAAAGTGCAACGTCCATAGTAGATACAGCGTGGTCAAATTGACGCTGGCTGCCGTCAGGAAGAGTAATTACAGGCATTGAATATTCCTTACAGTGGTGCCACACACCAAGTAGCACATGTTGGTTGTAAAGCCTTTGAAAGCTTTGATGAGAAAATAAATAGCACTGCCGAATCGCTAACCCCGCAATACAGAGCGATATAACGAAACGGAGTGGAAAGGATGATACAGAGGGCTATGCCGAATTGCAAAGCCTCTCACAATAATCATTCTTCAACGAGATGATATGTCACCACATACAGGGATTCGACATTCGGGTAAATCTCGTTGATCACAGCTTTCAGCTCAGGCAGGGTCATGTTTTCCTGCTCCGCATGAAAGTCTGTCAGTTCAGAGAATGTCACTGGTGTGACTGCATCAATGTGCAGCTTACAGAACCAACGGCCTTCTTCGAGGGTTGAAACGTCAACCGTTGAACCCACCTGGTAGTGGCTTTCTGATTCATCGCGAACGGTGATGGTTTTCTTCTTTGCCAAAATATCCGCTTCAAAGCGGGCAAAGAATGTCATTTCAGTTGGGATACAAGTCACTGTGTTTCTTTCTATATTACGTATATCGGTTTTGCCTAACGGGCGTAATGTGACAGGGCTTCCCCTCTCTACCTCTGCCCGCTACTAGGCCTATATGCTTTAACCGCTTATCGGCGACGAGGCGCAGAACGGCGTGATGAACGCGCTTTAAATGATGATGCTGCTTTCGCTTGCGACAACTCAATCGATTCAATCGTCAGTACCATCGGCTCACGCGGTACAATGCCCGGGGCAAAGGTACGCTGACGTGGCGGCAACACATATTCTTCATCGCTGGCGCGAGGCATACGCTTAAAGCGCGACAGGTAAAAACCTTCTAGCTTTTCACGCGCCCATTCCGTTTTGCGGAAATACTTCACACAAGCAGGAATAGACGGATTTTTCTGGAAGCAGTGGAAACGCATAGCAGCGGCTAAGATGTCCCAGCCGTAAAAATCCACCAGCTCTTTCAGTAGTTTTTCAAGGCTGACACCGTGCAGCGGGTTATTTTGCTGAACCGCAATTTTTTCCTGCTTCGCTTGGGTGGCATCCTGCTGTACGTGCCCTTCAGTGGCGTGTTGTGTTTCTTTCATTGTACTGTCCTGAAACAGACTCATTATGTAGGCCTGATTATACGTGTTACTTCAAACAAATGCTCCATTAAACATGCTTATCACCTCACGTTAGGCTTCTGTTGCCAGCCAAACGAAACGCCCACACCCCGCACGCTGTCTCCGTCCTCTGGAAGCCCTCCCGCCTCCCCGACAAAGGCACTACCTTAGTGCTTCCACATCGTCAAGGAATGATTACAACCCTGTGTCGTGTTCATTCGCTGTCTGACTTGAGTTTCGTATCGAGATTACTTATTAATTTTTATATAAATCTTCAATTTTCAGGGTGGCACATGGATACGGTGTTAACAAACGTGAACATGGTTGCACTGACACCCGAACACGGGTATCAGATTGTATCGCATGCCCACATTGGTGTGGCGCAAGGTCGCATCATGTTTGTGGATAATGGCCCTCTGCCCGCCTGTCACGGTCATCCTGAAATCATTGATTGCCAGGGCGCACTCGTCACGCCAGGCTTGATTGACTGTCATACCCACCTCATTCATGCCGGTAGCCGGGCCGAAGAGTTTGAAATGCGTATGAAAGGGGCAACCTATGCAGACATTGCAGCCAATGGTGGTGGCATTTTATCGACAGTATTGGCTACCCGTGCCGCATCAGAAGAGACGCTCTATTCCCTTGCCAATCAACGCTTAGACGGACTGCGGCAAGAGGGTGTCACAACGGTTGAAATCAAGTCAGGCTATGGCTTAACGCTCGATGATGAACTCAAGATGCTACGGGTCGCCCGTCGATTAGGCGAGCAAACTGATATTAATGTATCAACTACGCTGCTCGCCGCTCATGCTCTCCCGCCAGAATTTGCCCACAACGCCGATGGCTATATTGCGCACATCTGTAAAGACATCATTCCAGCGGCCGCCCAAGAACAGCTCGCAGATGCGGTAGACGTATTCTGCGAAGGGATCGCGTTTTCTCCGGAACACTGTCAGCACGTCTTCCAAGCCGCACAGCAACATGGTTTGGCCATTAAAGGTCATACTGAACAACTGTCTCACCTTGGAGGGAGTGCCCTCGCCGCCAGCATGGGAGCATGGTCGGTGGATCACCTCGAATATTTGGATGAAGCAGGCGTGAGGGCATTAGCCGCCAACCAAACCGTTGCAACGCTCCTGCCCGGTGCGTTCTATTTTCTGCGAGAAACGCAGTTGCCCCCCATTGCATTATTACGCCAACACGGTGTCCCTATCGCCCTGTCTACTGATTTCAACCCCGGCACCTCCCCCATCGCCTCGCTGCGTATCATAATGAACATGGGGAGTACGCTGTTTGGCTTAACCCCTGAAGAATGTTTACGTGGCGTCACTCAATATGCCGCACAAGCGCTTGGCATGAGCCATCAACGAGGACAAATAAAGCCCGGGATGGTGGCAGATTTAGCTATCTGGGATCTGTCATACCCGGCCGAACTCACTTACCGACTCGGTGTGCCTGATCTCATCGGTCGCATGGTAAATGGTCAATTATTTCCTGCTTCCCGTCACCCCATTCACTCGCCCATGCGTATGTTAAGTCATACAGCGGGAGATGCTTATGACCATTGATATGCACATCTGGCAAGGCCGTACCGATCCCGAAGACGGGCCACTGAGCCAGCGTTGGCATCAACACATATTGCCTGCCGATCAGGCCAATGACGAAGGGATCCTCCTGCTGGGGTTTGCGTGTGATGAAGGGGTGTCGCGCAATAAAGGGCGAACCGGCGCGTATGATGCACCGCCAGCCATCCGTAAAGCATTAGCCAATCTTGCCTGGCACCATACCGACCCCATTTACGATGGCGGGGATATTCTCTGTAACGATGGCAATCTCGAAATGGCCCAATCGCGTCTTGCTGAAGATGTTTGTCATGCGCTGCGACAAAAACACAAAGTCATGGTATTTGGTGGCGGTCATGAAGTGGCTTGGGGCAGTTTTCAGGGCATTGGCCAATACCTATTACAAAAGCAACATGCGGGAAACCAGACCTGCGTTCCTCGCATCGGTATCATTAACTTCGATGCCCATTTTGACTTACGGAATCCTCCGGCAGGCCCACAATCTGAACGAGGCAGTTCAGGGACACCGTTTCATCAAATCCAACGCTTCTGCGAACGGCAGAACTGGCCCTTTCACTATGCGTGTTTCGGTATCAATCGTGCAGCTAATACCCAAGCACTCTATCAGAAGGCCGACCGTCTGGGCGTGTTATATCGGGATGATGACCAACTGACTTACGCCCAACTGCCTACGCGGGTAGAAGAGCTGACCGATTTTATTGCCGAGTGCGATTATCTCTACCTCACCATCGATCTCGATGTGTTTCCTGCTGCAGTCGCCCCCGGCGTCAGTGCCCCCGCAGCTCGAGGCGTCCCGCTCGATATCATCGAAGCGCTGTTAATCCCGATTGTTGAGGCAAGCGCTTCCGATGGGGAAAAAAAATTACTGGTTTTCGATATCGCAGAATACAACCCAAGATTTGATATCGACAATCAAACCGCTCGGCTGGCCGCCCGTTTAGCCTGGTGGGTGGCGCGCCGCATGCGCTAGACCATAGATAAGCAAGACATAAGAGAGACTCATTACACGCTATTCCATGACAGCAAGGACACGCCGATCACCGGTTAACCGCCATCAAAGGAGTACATCATGACACGTTCCGATCAATCCTCGCCTCCACCTTCTCGCCGATTGGATGAAAGCCGAACGGTGATTGCCCCTACCGGCACCACGTTGCACGCCAAATCCTGGCAGACGGAAGCCCCCTTAAGAATGTTGATGAACAACCTGCATCCGGATGTGGCAGAACATCCCCACGCCTTGGTGGTATACGGCGGTATTGGGCGGGCAGCGCGTAACTGGGCCTGCTTTGATAAAATCGTTGATGTTTTAACACGTCTGGAAGATAACGAAACCTTGCTGGTGCAATCAGGCAAACCGGTTGGCGTATTCAAAACGCACACCAATGCACCACGGGTATTGATTGCAAACTCAAACTTAGTCCCTCACTGGGCCAATTGGGCAAACTTTAATGCGCTCGATAAACAAGGCTTAATGATGTACGGGCAGATGACGGCCGGCAGCTGGATCTACATTGGCTCCCAAGGGATTGTGCAAGGCACCTATGAAACCTTTGTGGCAATGGCCAAACAACATTTTAACGGTAACAGTCACGGCCGCTGGATTTTAACTGGCGGGCTCGGCGGCATGGGCGGCGCACAACCGCTGGCTGCGACCATGGCGGGATTTTCAATGATTGCCGTTGAATGCGATGAAAGCCGTATCGACTACCGCCTGCGCACCGGTTACGTCGACCGTAAAGCCACCAGCTTAGATGAAGCACTGGCACTGATTGATGAAGCCAAGCAAACCGGCCAACCTATTTCTGTCGGGTTGCTCGGCAATACAGCGGATATCTTCCCCGAGATTGTTAAACGCGGCATTGTGCCTGACTGCACCACAGATCAAACCTCCGCCCATGATCCACTTAACGGCTATCTGCCGCAGGGCTGGACGATGAATTACGCTGCAAAGATGCGACAACAAGATGAAGCCACCGTCGTGAAAGCGGCTAAAGCCTCGATGGCACTTCAAGTCAAAGCCATGCTCGCGCTGCAACAAGCCGGCTCCGCCACGGTCGACTACGGCAACAATATCCGACAAATGGCGATGGAAGCGGGCGTCGATAACGCATTTGATTTCCCGGGCTTTGTGCCTGCGTATATTCGCCCTCTGTTCTGTGAAGGTATCGGCCCCTTCCGCTGGGTCGCGCTCTCTGGTGATCCAGAAGATATTTATAAAACCGATCAAAAAGTCAAGTCCTTGATCCCGGATGATCCTCACCTGCACCGCTGGCTTGATATGGCGCAAGAACGTATCCAATTTCAAGGCTTACCGGCACGTATCTGTTGGGTCGGATTAAAAGATCGTGCTCGCTTAGGCTTGGCTTTCAATGAGATGGTGAAAAGCGGCGAGTTAAAAGCCCCCATTGTGATCGGACGGGATCATTTAGATTCAGGCTCTGTCGCCAGCCCGAACCGAGAAACCGAAGGCATGCTGGATGGCTCTGATGCTGTCTCCGACTGGCCGCTGCTTAATGCGTTGCTTAATACTGCCTCGGGGGCAACGTGGGTGTCTCTGCATCATGGTGGCGGCGTCGGTATGGGGTTTTCCCAACACGCCGGCATGGTGATTGTATGTGACGGTACCGATGAAGCCGCTGAACGTATTGCCCGTGTGCTGCACAATGATCCGGCAACGGGTGTCATGCGGCATGCTGATGCAGGGTACGACATCGCCATACAGTGCGCTCAAGAGCAGGAGCTTGATCTGCCCATGCTCAATGATCCAGCAGGCTCTCGCACCGCACCCAGTCGCGACAATTAAATGCCAGTCAGAAGGAGAGATTATGAATATGCTGACACTTCATCCTGGCAAGTTAACGTTGCAACAGCTGCGTGAGATCAGTCGGCATAAAGTGACGTTGTCACTGATCGGTGCTGCGACCCCGGCCATGCAAGCCAGCGTAGAAACTGTTCGTGCCATCATCGCTGATGATCAAACGGTGTATGGCATTAATACGGGATTTGGTTTACTGGCCAACACGCGTATTGCTCTTGAAGACTTAGAAACCTTGCAGCGGAGTATCGTACTTTCTCATGCGGCCGGGATTGGTGACTATATGGCGGATCACACGGTTCGCCTGATGATGGCACTGAAAATCAATAGTCTCGCACGGGGGTATTCAGGGATCCGGCCCGATGTCGTTGATGCGCTGATCACCTTAGTCAATGCCAACGTCTACCCTTGTATTCCGCAGAAAGGCTCTGTGGGGGCGTCCGGCGATCTGGCACCGTTAGCGCACATGAGTACCGTATTATTAGGGGAAGGCCTTGCCCGTCATCAAGGGGAAATCATCAGTGGTGCCGCCGCATTAAAGATTGCCGGATTATCCCCTATCACCCTTGCGCCTAAAGAAGGCCTCGCGCTGCTCAATGGCACACAAGCATCAACGGCATTTGCACTAGAAGGCCTGTTCGCCGCTGAAGATCTGTATGCAGCCGGCACGGTGTGTGGTGCCATGTCGGTGGAAGCGGCACTCGGCAGTCGTAAGCCCTTTGATGCACGCATCCATCGGGTAAGAGGGCACCGTAGCCAAATGGATGCGGCGAGTGCGTATCGCCACCTGCTCGGCAGCGACAGTGAAATCGGCCAATCCCATCAGGCGTGTGAAAAAGTGCAAGATCCATACTCGCTACGCTGCCAGCCACAAGTGATGGGGGCCTGTTTACAACAAATTCGTCACGCAGCCGAAATACTTGAGGTCGAGGCCAATGCCGTCTCCGATAACCCCTTAGTCTTTGCCGATGAGGGCGATATTTTGTCCGGCGGAAACTTCCATGCTGAACCTGTTGCCATGGCTGCAGATAACCTCGCGTTGGCCATTGCTGAAATCGGCAGTTTGTCTGAGCGACGCATGGCGTTATTGAACGACAGCAGCCTGAGCAAACTGCCGCCTTTTTTGGTCGACAATGGGGGCGTAAACTCTGGCTTTATGATGGCACAAGTCACGGCGGCAGCATTAGCCAGCGAAAATAAGCCCCTCGCCCACCCCGCCTCTGTCGACAGCTTACCCACTTCCGCCAATCAGGAAGATCATGTCTCGATGGCCACCTTTGCTGCCCGGCGTTTAAAAGACATGAGCGACAACACACGCGGCATTTTGGCGGTGGAACTGCTTGCTGCCGCGCAAGGACTGGATTTTCGTCATCCTCACCGCAGCACAGAGCGGATTGAACAAGCCAAAGCCCTGCTTCGTGCACATGTCAGCTTCTATGATAAAGATCGTTATTTCGCCCCCGATATTGCGCATGCGGATCAATTACTTAAAACCGCCTGCTTTAACGCCTTAATGCCGGAGACATTACTGCCCAGTTTGCCATAACAGCAGGCGATCCCGTCTGCTAATACTTAGCCACAAACATCCGTCAATATCGGTACCTTCTGCTTTCTGGCACATCTAAACGGTGTGCCTTCTTTCTCAAACAATGTAAAACCTTGATAGGCGCCCAGTTATTTGAGTGGTAAATGAACTACTATGTTCTAGGGTCATCTACTTATTGTTGTTTCGTGGAGGATATATGTGGCAAGCGATTTCTCACCAACTCTCCAACGTGTTGAACAATCCCTTCAAAATTATTGAAAAGGATGTGCTTGAAGGCGGTGACGTAAATGAATGCTATTGCATCAGCGATGGTAATACCCGCTTTTTCATTAAACTCAACGATCGTGAGCAATTAACGGTTTTTGAAACAGAAGCGGAAAGCCTGCGCATCCTCAACGAAACTGACTGTATCCAAGTCCCCCAACATATCCATGTCGGCACCAGTAAGGACAAAGCATTTCTGGTGTTGAATTATTTACCCACCAAAGTGTTAAATGATGACGCCGCCTACCAGTTGGGGGCACAACTGGCGCACCTGCATGCCTGGGGTGAACAAGCTGAATACGGGTTTGATTTTGATAACTACATTGGTTTGACCCCACAACCTAATCGCTGGCGTCGCCGCTGGTGCCGATTTTTTGCTGAGCAGCGAATTGCTTGGCAATTACAGCTGTGTCAGGAAAAAGGCATGGTGTTTGGCAATATTGATGAGATCACCAGTAACGTTATTCAGTTACTGATGAACCACCAGCCAAAGCCTTCCCTACTACATGGTGACCTATGGCATGGCAACACCGCCATGACGGTGACTGGCCCAATTATTTTTGACCCAGCCAGCTATTGGGGCGATCGAGAATGCGACATGGCGCTGACAGAATTGTTTGGCGGTTTTCCACCCAGCTTTTATGAAGGCTACCACTCGGTGTGGCCGCTCGATGAAGGTTATGAGGAGCGCAAAGATCTCTACAATCTTTACCATGTGCTGAATCACTGTAACCTGTTTGGAGGCAGCTATATTGCCCAAGCCGAGCAAATTATCGAAAAATTGCAGCTTAATTCACCGCAATCCTAACGGTGTCGAACCAAATATGGTATTTTTCGCTGGATAGGACATTACGCGCCCATACGATGATCTCTCACGTATGGGTGTCGTCTTTTTAGGACTAAGCGGCACGCCTTGCTGTCGCTGCGATTCACGAGACTTACCATGCTACAAGCTGCTGTTTTCGATATGGACGGCCTACTGGTCGATTCTGAACCTTTCTGGCAACGTGCCCAGGTTGACATTTTCTCTTCACTCGGTGTGCAAATCACACTGCAAGATACGCTTCAAACCATGGGACTGCGTATCGATCACGTGGTGGCCTTTTGGTATAGCAAGCAACCTTGGGAAGGTCACGATATTCCAACCGTGACAGAAATGATTGTGAGCCGTGTGGAAGCGTTGATCCGTGAACACAAGCCGATGCTACCTGGCGTGATTGAAGCCATTGAGACATGCCATGAATACGGCTTAAAAGTGGCACTGGCCTCTTCTTCCCCGATGCGTTTGATTCAATCAACGCTGGAAGCACTGAGCCTGACCGACAAATTTGCTGCCGTGCTGTCTGCTGAACCGCTACGTTTTGGTAAACCGCACCCGGAAGTGTATATCAATGCGGCCGATGCACTGGGTGTTCCACCCAACGCCTGTGTGGCATTTGAAGATTCCGTGAATGGCCTGCTTGCTGCAAAAGCGGCACAAATGAAAGGGATCGCGGTTCCGGAGCACGCTTATTCGAATGATCCACGTTGGGCAATTGCTGACCGCAAACTTAACTCGCTACTCGAAGTAAATGCTACCTTGCTGGATAGCCTGCGTTAATTCGATGCGATAATCAATGATGCAAAAAAATACTGTTTTTCTTTGCATCATTGATTTAATTACAGAAAAGTAAAAAATGTGCCATTCCTGACCGCTAAATTCCCCACCACTTCCATAGAAATATAAAAACATCCAGCCAATTTATCGCATTCTGTTTTTTTCATTCGCACATTAATTGAAATTCTTCAGCCTGCTCAAGGTTTACAGTTAATTTTAAGCGAAAACGAATGGCGAACGCTAAAATCAAATCAATAAATGAAGCCACTATGATGCTGGCGCTGTTTGAAATGCACAGCCATTCAGGCTTCTCCTTCGTACTGTGTACCTGCTAAGGAGCTGATGATGTCTAATTACACTGAGCAAGCTGTGGTATGCCCGCATTGTGGACACAATATCAGAATTACATTGGATGCCAGTCAAGGCAGTCAGGAATTCTATGATGATTGCCCGGCATGCTGCCATGCGATTCACTTAAACATGCAAGTCGATGAACTCCATAAAACCATCAACTTATTTGTTGATGCTGACGACGAGCAAATCTTTTAATCCCTTACGTTTTATCAATCATCACATACAAAATAAGGCTTCGGTGATATACCCAAGCCTTATTCTTTTTTACCCTGAGTAGAACGGGCTAATTCATATCGCCGCAAATCCGTTACAGATCGCGCGCCGCCAATACTCGCTCCACCGTATCGACAATGGCTTGCGTTTGTGGATCAATTTCGATGTTAACCACATCGCCCACGATACGCTGACCAAACAGGGTACGCTGCAATGTTTCTGGAATTAAGTGCACGCAGAAACGATCATCATTCACCTGACCAATGGTCAATGAGCAGCCATCAATCCCCATGTAACCTTTACGCAAAATGTATTTTTGGTAATCCTGCGGTACCGTAAACCACACTGTGCAGTTGTTCTCGGTGGTTTCAATCGCACAAATCTCGGTAGTGACATTGATATGTCCTGACATCGCATGGCCACCGATTTCATCACCAAACTTAGCCGCTCGCTCAATATTGACGTGGCTACCCACCTCAAGCAAACCCAGGTTCGTTACCGCCAACGTTTCCTGCATCAAATCAAAAGACACCTGATTGCCCTCAATTTTGGTGACCGTCAGGCAACACCCGTTGTGCGCTACCGACGCACCAATCTGCAGTCCTTCTCGCATGGCGTTTTCTAATTCAATGATATGGGTTTGAAAAGCGTCTTTTTTCTCTATCGCAACAACTTTTGCCATCCCCTGAACGATGCCTGTAAACATGTTTTCCCCTTCTTACTTCGTCAGTACATTTTGCTAAGGCGTAAACCGATAGTACCATAATCGCTGATATCGCATCCCTATCCCTGTCTCTTCGTACTTACACCGCAACCTCAGCGCCTTTCCTTACACACTTTTCCTGCCAGGAATCATGGCTTCATATCGCAAAAAAGCATTATGGAACAGATGGTTAATCTTACCATTCAAAAAACGTTACATTCTTTACGGGTTTTCTAATAACAACAATTGTATCAGCGCCATCTGTCGTTATAATTCACGCGTTCTTATATCCGCTATTCGGGAGCCACTACGTGCACAATTACAGGCGTGAAACACGTCATCTTCTTAAGCTAGCCATTCCGGTGCTTATCGCTTCTGTCGCCCAAACATCCATGGGCTTTGTTGATACCGTCATGGCTGGGGGCGTGAGTGCTACCGACATGGCAGCGGTATCTGTCGCAACCAGCATCTGGCTTCCATCCATTCTATTTGGTGTGGGCTTGCTGATCGCCATTGTACCGATTGTGGCGACCCTAAATGGTTCTGGCAAAAAAGAGCGCATCCCTTTTGAAGTACAGCACGGCTTCTTGCTCGCTGCGTGTATCTCCGTGCCTATTATGCTCGTGCTCTACAATGCCGGTACCTTGATTGACATGATGGACGTGGAAAAAGCGCTGGCTGAGAAAACCATTGGCTACCTGCACGCAGTGTTGTTTGCGGTTCCTGCTTTCTTATTCTTCCAGACACTGAAAAGTTTCTCGGAAGGATTGTCTATGACCATCCCGGCCATGATCATTGGCTTTATTGGCCTGGGAGCTAACATCCCACTAAACTGGATTTTTGTGTACGGTCACTTCGGCGCCCCAGCATTAGGTGGTGTGGGTTGTGGTGTGGCAACCGCGCTGGTGTACTGGTTGATGTTTATCTCTATGTTGGTATACATCAAAGTAAACAAGCGCCTTAACAGTGTGGGATTGTTTGCACAGTGGCACAAACCACAATTGAGTGCACTGAAGCGTTTGTTCAAAATGGGCTTACCGGTTGCCGCGTCTATCTTCTTTGAAGTGTCCCTGTTTGCGGCGATTGCCCTGCTGATCTCACCTCTGGGTTCAATCACCGTCGCGGCTCACCAGATTGCCAGTAACTTCTCATCGCTGATCTTTATGATCCCGATGAGTTTAGGTGCAGCACTGAGTATCCGCGTGGGTCACTTACTGGGTCGTCAGGAGTTGTTCGAAGCGAAAATTGCCAGTCGCAGTGGCCTGTTTGTCGCACTATGTATCGCCATGATCACCGCAACTTGTACCGTGCTTTTCCGTGAGTCCATTGCATTAATGTACACAGACAACCTTGAAGTCATCATGATTGCGGGTCAGTTGCTATTCTTGGCGGCTATCTACCAGTGTACGGATGCAATTCAGGTGGTAGCAGCGGGTGCACTCCGTGGCTACAAAGACATGCGTGCTATTTTCGTTCGTACCTTCATTGCCTACTGGATCTTGGGGCTACCGATTGGTTACACCCTGGGTATTACCGGTTGGTTCGTACCGCCTATGGGCCCTCACGGCTTCTGGATCGGTAATATTATCGGTTTGACAGCAGCGGCTATTATGCTGGGTACCCGTTTATACTGGGTACAACGTCAGGATGACGATGCACAAATCGCGATGTCTTTACGCTAAAAAACCACGTTAAGACATTACAAGAAGAGATAACGTTATCTCATACACAACAAGGCGACCAATTGGTCGCCTTGTTCGTTTCATGCGTATAATTTTGGTATCACAACGTCAGCCTGACAGACCCAAACACCGACACCGACACTGACAAGGTCATCATTACGCATGCCATTACGCCGATTTCCACTGTTCAACAAAGCACTGCAAACGCCAGTTTGGCTTCGCCATCTCAGCAGGTGGCTCTGTATCGTAGTGTTCTTTGTCGGCTGTGACAGGCAATCTGCCGATGCACAATTTGAGACTTATCAAGACCGTCTTGCCAATGTGCTAGACATTTCACCGCAAGCGCCAGACGACTTTTCCTTTCCCCCTTTTCCTCCGACTCGTGACCTGACCCTCCCCGTGGAAGATATACGTATCAACCTGCTCGATGCCTATGAATTGCGAAAATGTGGGCTGTTTAATTTGATTGCAGAGCGCAACTCTATTTTGGGAAAGGTACAAGATAAAACCCGTCAGTTACGTTACGAGTTGTTATTTTTAAATGGGTTACAGCATTGCTTAACCGTATTGCCTAAGGACGCTGAGTTATACAACACGTTAAAGGATTATCAGGAACAAAAGCAACGCCTGCTCCCCATCTACTTATGGAATATGCTTACGACGGGGGAAGAATGGCGACAACAGCTCACTTTGCATCACCGAGCCTTTGCGCCTCAAAAGCTCTATGGCTTCAATGAAGCACTCAATGCCTATACATACACACAACACCTTGCAGAGCGTATTAAGGTCACACCGGCGACAGCACAGTCGCCAACGCAAACAATCACACAAACGACATCTTCATCGGCACCAGCAACGACAGCAGCAGCGACACAGGCCGTCAGTACAGCACAGATCGATCGCCTCTTGTCCTATCAGGAAAAGCTACATCCTTATCACTATGCTGGTCAGCTCTTTTATTCCATTGAACATGCGACCCATTGGCTCAATACCATTACCTCAATGCTGACTGAACAGGAAAAAACCATTCCGTGTGGGGAAAATCGCAATCAGCAAAAAGCGACTTACTTAAACAATGTGTTTCACAAGCATTTTGTCACCACGCTGCAGCCTTATCTGGCGCAATTAGATTCCCAATATCAGCAAATTCAGCCTTACTTGCAGACACTCCTGCAACCACCACGCCCATTGGATTCTCCGACATTTACACAGTATTACCAATATTACCTCGCAGGCACACAGCATCAGGCTTTTCGGGATGCCACGCTAAGCCATGTTGCCTTTTGGCAGCGCACTTTTAAACGCTGTAATATCCGTGTCGGCAGTCGTTAATGTCACTTCATCGACAGACCACAAAGAAATCAACTTCTTCACTAGGTTCCTCACCCATCTCGCTCTATGATGAAATGACATTGTTAAGGATGGCAGGACCGATCATGAAAAAACAAAAGAATGACGCCAAGCTACTCAAAAAGGCGCTAGAGCTCGGAATGGCCTATGCGAAAAAACAAGGCTACGGTGACCTTGATAAATCGGTATCGTCAAAAGACAAAGTTGAATGTATTTACCGATTATTAGTCGAGGCCAAGCAAATCACCCCTTTGGCGGTTGACCAAGAAGACGGCCCGAATATGAAACACAAACTGGTACTGTGGATTTCACGCCTGCTGCCGGCAGATCACCCTCTGCTGCAGTAATGCATTGACTCGTACAACACTCAACCCGAACCACAATCATTCACCAAACAGATATTCTTCCATGAATGGCGATAACACGATTTTATTTACTGCCATTCATGGAAAGAATGCTCACAGATTCCTACCAAAAATATCTGTAATTCGCCATATCGCTCTCGTTTACTCATGACTATGTTGATAGCGCATACTCAGTGCGCTAACTTATTGTTATGGAGTTCTAATGAGAAGGGAAAAGTATGCGTCGTGTTGTGTTTAACCAAAAAGGTGGTGTGGGTAAATCCAGTATTACGGTCAACTTAGCGGCATTGAGTGCCGCACAAGGCTATAAGACACTGCTGATTGATTTAGATGTACAAGGTAACAGCAGCCATTATTTAGGGGTGGATATTAATATCGATAACAAAAAATCCATTGCCGATTTACTCAATCAAACGGTCGGCTGGTTTTCGATGTCAACGCCCATCAAGGCTTTTACTCAACCGACAGCTTATGAAGGACTCGATATCATCCCTTCCAGCCCCAAACTGGAAAAAATCGAATCTGAACTCGAACGGCGTTATAAGATTTACAAGCTAAGAGACGCGCTGAACGAACTTGCCGATAGCTATGATCGTATTTACATTGATACGCCCCCGAATCTTAATTTTTTCAGCAAAGCCGCGCTCATTGCCGCCGATAAGTTACTGATTCCTTTCGATTGTGATAGCTTCTCACAACAAGCCCTGCTCACGTTATTAAACAACGTGGCGGAATTGCGGGAAGATCATAATCCCAAGTTAGAGGTGGAAGGGGTAATTGTGAATATGTTCAATGCCCATGCCAAATTCCCCAACATGATCATTGATGATCTTAACGATCTGGCATTGCCCGTACTGAAGCCTTATCTGCCGCTTTCCATCAAAATGAAAGAGTCGCACTACCATCAAACCCCGCTCATTCATTTACTGCCCAAACACAAACTCAGTCAGCAATTTACACAACTGTTCCAAACACTGGAAGCGAGTCAAACGGCTGCCGAGGTGCAACACACAGAATAATGATTCAACAACACCGCTCAAATGCCCCTGTCATCCCCCCTCTCAGGCGAAAAAATCTTTGCCCATAAAAAAGCCCACTGTTCTCACAGTGGGCTTCAATATTGGATGCTACTGTCGATTAATCAATCGTGAGCTGACCATTATTCAACAAGTCATCAATGAAGGTATTGGCATCAACTCCCCCCATATTCTCCATAACAATCTGCTGGGTCACATCTTTACCACCCACCCCATCAGTATCGACGTGGATAATAATATTATCGCCTTCTTGCGTAACAGACAGGTACTGGTCCAACGTATCGGCCGTTTCACCTTGTAGCAAATCGGACAGATCCAGAATATCAGCCTGATCATTAGTGCTGGTGTTACCCAGTGTAAAGTCCGTAATAATATCAACGGCTACACCGTCATTTTCACTATCGACGATGTGATTTAATTCCACATCATCACCAGACAACCAACGGAAGATATCCTGTCCAGCACCGCCTTCTAATACATCGCCGTAATGACGACCATCCGCTTCACCGGCACCACCACCATGCAGCTGACCATTGACACCACCGATAATTACATCATTTCCTGAGCCACCAATAATATGGTCATTACCAGCAGCACCATCAATTACGGCTCCCATTGACGGATCATAGCTATCTGGCGCTTTCACCGCTCCTGCAATTGGGTTACCAAACTCATCATAAGTGGCGCCAAATGCATAAGTCATTTGGTTATTAACCACATACAAGTTGTCATCACCACCTTCACCTTGCGCATCTACAGGTTCTGGTACGTCGTTGACAGCATATTCGAACTCTTTAATGCCAACATTACCCGCTTCATCCTGTGCTTTAATAACATACCCATCGGTTAAAGATGCACCATCATCTGAAACCATTGTCACCCAGGTTTCGTAATCATTCAAACCCGCATCAATACCGGCTTGAGTAATACTGACTACCCCGTTGGCATCAATGGCAAAGTACCCATCATGGCTGACGGAATTAAATGTGTTGTTATAGTAAAACCCGACATTCACGATGTCAGTTTCAGTACCAGATAAAACACTGCCTAACTCCTGGCCTGCAACCAATGTATTTTCATCAACTCGTACCGCTGTATCTTTCACCGATAGCGTTTTATCGATCGTCACCACCAAAGGATTATTCTTATCAGAGGTTGATGTATTCCCTGCCTTATCCACCACGTCAACCGTGATTTCATAGCTACCATCTGCAAGTTGGCTATCCGGTTGATAACGCCATTCGCCATTAACAAGTTGGATGCCTCCTGCCAGTTCCCACTGACCATTCACCCAGTTCGCCTCTGCCGTTATAGCATCGCCACCACCAAGCGGCGTCAACGTCACAGTAATAGAGTGAATATCCTCATCAATTCCATCCAAGTTAATTTGAGGCTGATCATTGCTGGTTAGGTTATCAGAGTTACTAGAACCTTTATCGCTGGTTGAATCCAAATCAGCTATAGGTGTAGAAATCTCTAAATCAACTTCCGCATTTTCGGTTGTCGTTTGTGACGAGTTCCCCGCTTGATCGGTGACCTGGGCACTGATCTGAACACCTGTTGTCACACCGGTACTTGGGTCAATGTCACCAATCGTTGCCTCCACCTCAATGCCGTTTAATAAGTCGTCGGCAGTGACAACACGATCAACCAATACAGTGCCATCAATATCCGTGATCACAATGCGATCACCGACTTCAGTACCCGGTTGTAAATTCACCAAGGCAGTGACGGTATCGGCTTGGCCTGCCGCCACTTCATCAATGTTGAACATGCCATCTGTATTGGCATCATCCTGGAACGTAATCGTCGGTGCTGGCGGTGGTGTCCGATCTACTTCTGCTGAATCTGTCGCGACAGAAGATGGGTTGCCCGCCGCATCCACGACTTGGGCACTCACAGAAACGCCATCTTTACCACTTACAGTACCGACAGAAACTTCAACCTGAATACCATTATCCAAATCATTCTGGGTCACTTCACGATCGACCAGAATGGCACCAGTGGTATCTTTAATGATGATACGATCACCAACCTGCGTACCCGGCTGTAAAGTCACCTGAGCCGACACGGTTGATTCTGCACCCGCTGAAACCTCATTCAGGTTAAAAATACCGTCGCCATTCGTATCACCTAACAGTTCGACCGATGGTGCAGGCGCTGGCTCACTATCCACCAAAGCACTGTCGCTCACTTCTGGTGACGCGTTACCTGCAGGATCTGTCACTTGAGCGGTCACTTCCACTTTGTCACCAACCCTTGGTACTTCCACGTAGATGCCATTATCTAAATCATCCTGCGTCACTTCACGCTCGAGAATAACCTGACCATTGCCACCTCTGATAGTGATGGTATCGCCGACCGCAGTGTCAGCCGCCAACGTCACTTTGGCGGTCACCGAATCATCAGCACCTAGTTCAGCGCTGTTGTACACGCCATCACTGTTGGTATCACCTAACAGTTCAACGTTCACCGATGGTACACCGCTATCCACCAAAGCACTGTCACTCACTTCTGGTGACGTGTTACCAGCAGCATCGCTCACTTGTGCAGTGACTTCCACTTTGCCGCCGACCACAGTTGCTTCAACCTGGATACCATTTGTGAGGTCATCCTGCGTCACATCACGATCAACCAGCACATTGCCGTTAGTGTCAGTGATCACAATGCGATCACCCACTTGCGTACCCGCCGTCAAGGTCACTTGTGCGGTCACGGTATTGTCTGCACCCAATTCAGCACTGTTGTACACACCATCACCGTTGGTATCACCTAACAGTTCAACGGTCACCGATGGAACACCGCTATCCACCAAGGCACTGTCGCTGGCTTCTGGTGACTTATTGCCCGCAGGGTCTGTCACTTGTGCGGTCACATCCACGCGATCACCATGCGGTGACACTTCGACAAAGATGCCGTTATCCAGATCATCCTGTGTCACTTCACGCTCAAGAATGACGTTACCTGCACCGTCCGTCACTGTGATGGTATCGCCGACTGCCGTGTCAGCCGCCAGCGTCACTTTCGCCGTCACAGTGCCGTCAGCACCCAGCTCATCATTGTTGTAGACGCCATCACCGCTGGTATCGCCCAGCAGTTCTACCGTTGGGGCTGATGCTGCATCGGTATCTACCAATGCGCTGTCAGTCGCTTCTGGTGATTTATTGCCAGCAGGGTCTGTCACTTGTGCGGTCACATCCACGCGATCGCCATGCGGTGACACTTCGACA
>NZ_LDOV01000048.1 GCF_001029435.1 Photobacterium aphoticum
GGATAAAAACGAGTTCTCAACAAAACACATTCAAGTGTCTTGTGTAAGAGTCCGGCGAAAACAACGTTCATCACAACTCAGATGAACAACCTTGGTTGTTTGAACATACGAAACCTCTTGGGGTTGTATGGTTAAGTGACTAAGCGTACACGGTGGATGCCTGGGCAGTCAGAGGCGATGAAGGACGTACTAACTTGCGATAAGCGTAGATGAGGCAGTAAGAGCCACTTGAGTCTACGATTTCCGAATGGGGAAACCCAGCTGCATAAGCAGTTATCTCAATGTGAATACATAGCATTGTGAGGCGAACCGGGGGAACTGAAACATCTAAGTACCCCGAGGAAGAGAAATCAACCGAGATTCCGGCAGTAGCGGCGAGCGAAACCGGATTAGCCCTTAAGCTAGTTTGATGTCAGGTGAATGAGCTGGAAAGCTCAGCGATACAGGGTGATAGCCCCGTAACCGGTAACATCTTATCAGTGAAAACGAGTAGGACGGGAC
>NZ_LDOV01000049.1 GCF_001029435.1 Photobacterium aphoticum
GTGGTGCTGTGGTGCTGTGGTCAAGATTTCAAAATCCATAGTAAACGCAAGCACTTTCGCTCTTAACTCGTCCCTTTAAACTCGCCCCCCGTCCCTGCCCTTCTCTTCCATAAGACCACTCTTTTCAACCCGCTTTTACGCGTTACTCGGCGCGCAGCATGACTCGAAACTCACCACTTAAATTTCACAAACCACAATTAGCAAACGTTTGCCTGTGGCACTCATCACCTTTTTCTGCGACAATGCATCACAATTATTCAACATACGTTGCTTGGATACTCTCTCTGGCAACAGCAAATAAACCGCGACAGACGGTAACGTAAACGTCAGCTTCATCCTATCCTGCTCACAGCCAGCAATATAGATAGGTACCTCTTCACTGATTGCCGAAAGGAAAATCATGACTGCTCAAATTATTGATGGAAAACTAATCTCGCAAACGGTACGTCAAGAAGTCACTGCCCGTGTCAAAGCACGTGTAGAGGCCAGACTGCGTGCGCCTGGGCTGGCTGTTGTTTTGGTCGGACAAGATCCTGCCTCACAAATTTACGTCGGCAGCAAACGCAAAGCGTGTGAAGAAGTCGGGTTTGTCTCCAAATCCTTTGATCTCCCCGCAACGACCACAGAAGCTGAATTGCTGGCACTGATCGATGAGCTTAACGCTGATACCACCATCGATGGGATCCTCGTGCAACTTCCACTGCCAGCCGGTATTGATACCACCAAAGTGCTGGAACATATCGATCCAGAGAAAGATGTGGACGGCTTCCACCCTTACAATGTGGGACGCCTGTGCCAACGCATTCCCAAGCTGCGTTCATGCACCCCGAAAGGGATCATGACCTTGCTGGAACGCTATAACGTACCCGTACGGGGTAAGCACGCGGTGATTGTTGGCGCCTCAAACATTGTCGGTCGCCCAATGACACTGGAATTATTATTAGCAGGCGCGACTACTACCACTTGCCACCGCTTCACACAAGATCTAGAAAGCCATGTTCGCCAAGCCGATATCGTGGTGGTCGCGGTCGGCAAACCCAATTTCATTCCCGGGGATTGGATCAAAAACGGCGCGACGATCATCGATGTGGGTATCAACCGTTTAGAGGACGGGACATTAGCCGGTGATGTGGAATACGAGATTGCCTGTCAAAAAGCGGCCTATATTACCCCTGTACCAGGTGGTGTCGGTCCTATGACAGTCGCGTCACTGATTGAAAATACCCTTCTGGCCTGTGAGCAATACCACGCGGATAAATAGGTTCGAAGTTCGAGTAATAGTTTGGATCAAAAAAGCGAAAGGTCTAACCCTTTCGCTTTTTTATGCACAAAACATTAATGAGTGGCGGTTACCGAAGCAACAAGCGCTTCTTAAAGCTTGCTCTGCCTCGTGTCTCGCCGCTTATTTCTGCTTCATGGTCTCTTTCAAAAATGCGGTAAATGCTTCACCAAACTCAGGGTGACGCATACCGTATTCGACGAACGCTTGCATGTAACCCAGCTTGCTACCACAGTCATGGCTCTTACCCGACATATGGAAGGCATTCACTTGCTGCTCTTTCATCAGCATGTCAATCGCATCGGTCAGCTGAATTTCATCACCCGCACCCACTGGCGTTCGAGCTAGCAACGACCAGATTTCGGCAGGCAACACATAACGTCCTACAATCGCCAAGTTTGACGGAGCCTCATCCAGAGATGGCTTTTCAACCACCTTCGTCATCGCGGCAGAACCACCAGGTAGTAGCGCTTCACCACCGATATCTGCTACACCGTAGCTAGACACCTCTTCCATTGGAACTGGCTCAACCATCACTTGGCTGATTTGCGTCTCATTAAAGGCGGCAACCATCGCGGCCATGTTTTCACGGCGCAAATCGCTCGCGACATCGTCCAAAATCACATCGGGCAATACGACGGCAAACGGTTCATCACCCACCAATGGATGTGCACACAAAATGGCATGACCCAAGCCTTTCGCCTGGCCCTGACGCACATGCATGATAGTCACATCTTTCGGACAGATATTCTGCACTTCTTCCAACAACTGGCGTTTGACACGTTTTTCCAGTGTTGCTTCCAGCTCGAAAGAGGTATCAAAATGGTTTTCAATCGAGTTCTTCGATGAGTGCGTAACCAGTACGATCTCCTTGATACCTGCCGCCACACACTCATTCACCACATATTGAATCAGAGGTTTATCGACAATCGGCAGCATTTCTTTCGGAATGGCTTTCGTTGCTGGCAACATGCGCGTGCCCAAACCGGCGACAGGGATCACCGCTTTACGAACAGAATGTGAAATAGACATAATATGTTCCATGTTTAAGTTTTGGGCCAACTATACCAAATTCTCAGCATGATACCTAAGTTACTGCATAAACTTAGATATATACCCAATTACTTAATATCAGGATCAACCCTCATCGACTAATCGTGTTTAACAATGTCTTCATTTTGTACGCTAACTTTTACGGGCTTGCCTAGCAAGTTAATCAACATAAATGAGCGCTTTTCACCATCCGGTTCCTGATAAATAGCCTCAATTCCTTTGAATTTCCCTTGTGTCAGTTTCAACATTTCGCCAGGTTTTGGCAATTGGGATAATTTAGCCTGCTGTTCTTCCGAATCTTCATTCATCATTAACCCATATATTAAATCAGGGGACACCGTCTGAGGCCTTGCCCCTTGTCGAATAAAATTAACCACCCCACGTGTTGAACGGATTGTCGTATAGCTTAAAACTTCAGGATCAAAGTAAACAAACATATAGTTAGGAAATAATGCTTCAAGGACTTGGATCCGTTTACCACGAACAAGTTTCTCTACGGTGACCTGAGGGTAGTAACACTCCACCCCTTGACGATCCAGATTGATCACTACACGCTCTTGCTCATTGCGCTTACAATAGATTAGATACCAATCTTTCATTTCCGCCTCATTTGTTTATCTGTCATTGCCTGGTAATTATACCGAAAATTAAACGAGATGCCCCCATACACAACAGATAATCAGTCGGTAAATGATTGTTATTTAGAATTAAGCTTTTATCGCTATTTTTCTATATCCCTACCTTTACCTCACTTACAAATGTAACAAGTATGAGTAATCACCAATGGCGATACTTTACACCTAAAAAAAAGACAAATTCAGCGCATAACTCTAATAAACAATCATTACTCAGCGCCACACCGATGTTTCATCACAGAAAACTGACATTTCAAAATTGACTATTAATCATACAAGTCATTATAAATCATTAGGTTGCAATGTTTTTGTTATGTTTTACAAATGTAACCATTTGCAGTTTAATAATTTGTCCTTTATAAAAGAACCCACATTAGCAAACACAAAACTAATTAAATATAGAGAATAATTATGAGCAATCTAAAAAGTGGTACTTTATTAGGCCACCCGAAAGGTTTGTTCTTACTGTTTGGAACCGAACTGTGGGAACGTTTTTCGTACTACGCGATGCGCGCCATTCTGGTGTTGTATCTGACAGACAAAACCATCGATGGTGGTCTGGGCTGGACGACACAAGACGCACTGAACCTTTACGGCATCTACACTGGACTTGTTTATATTACCCCTCTTATTGGTGGTTGGATTGCTGATAACTATTTAGGTCAACGTCGTTCTATCATTATTGGTGGTATTTTGATGGCATTGGGACAATTCACCCTTGCCCTGCCACACAGCATGATCGACCCGTATGCCGTTAACGCGTTTTATGCAGGTCTGGCACTGTTGATCATTGGTAATGGTCTATTTAAGCCAAACATTTCGACCATGGTAGGCGACCTGTACCAAGAAGGCGATCACCGTCGTGACGGCGCATTCACTATCTTCTACATGGGTATCAACCTTGGCTCTCTATTAGCAGGTATCATTGCTGGTACGGCTTCTGCGGTATACGGCTGGAAAGCGGGCTTCCTGACAGCAGGTATCGGTATGCTGATCAGCCTGGTGACACAGCTTATCTTTGCTGAACGCCTACTGGGTAATATCGGTAAAGTACCGGCAGCAAAACGTGCGGCAGCAATGAACGCTTCTGGTAAGCAAGAGCCACTGACTAAAATCGAACGCGATCGCCTAAAAGTGATCATGATCATGGGTCTGTTCGTGGTGATCTTCTGGGCGGGCTTTGAACAAGCCGGTGGCCTGATGAACATTTACTCTCAACAGTACACTGACCGTATGCTGGGTAGCTTTGAAGTACCTGCGGCTTGGTTCCAGTCACTGAACCCGTTCTTCGTGATCACACTGGCACCGCTGATTGCTTCACTGTGGGTGAAGATGGGTTCTAAAGAGCCGAACTCTCCGGTGAAATTTGCAATGGGTCTTTTCTTCCTTGCTGCAGGCTTCCTGTGCATGGTAGGTGCAACCCTGGAGCAGGGCGGTGATCTGAGCGTGAAAACGTCAATGCTATGGTTGGTTGGTGCGTACTTCTTCCATACCCTGGGTGAACTATGTCTGTCTCCAATTGGCCTGTCTATGGTGACCAAACTGGCACCACTACGCCTTGCTTCTCTGATGATGGGTGCATGGTTCGGCTTTAACGCAGTCGCTAACTACGTTGCCGGTATCATTGGTGCCCACGTAGGTGAAGCCGGTCCAATGGCTATCTTCGGTGGTATCGCTGTCGCTGCAACGGCTTCTGGTCTACTGTTGCTATTGTGCTCTAACCAACTTATCCGTTGGATGCACGGTGCAGAAGGTAAAGCAGTTGAGAAAGAAGACAATAACGCGCAGCCTGTTGAAGCATAATTCGACATATCGAGTTGAATAATAAAAACGGAGAGCCTCGGCTCTCCGTTTTTGTATTTAATAAAAGGGTATCGAGTTGCTAGAAACGAGAACCTAGAAAAACAAAAACATCACTCAATACCATTTTCGCCGCCCCTTTGCTTTTAAATTCCACTAGATACTAGATACTAGAAACTAGGATCTTTTTTCTGCCCCTACCCCTTCCGCTTAAACGTCAAACTGAAACTCGCTGCCCCAATCTCACACAGAGACAAGCGGCCGCCCGACGACGCAAGGTGTAAACGCACACTGTCATTACGGCTGGCATTGTCACCCAGCCATGCCTGACGTGAGATCAATTGGCTGCCATCACTGGTCTGCAGCCGTGCAGACAAACCGGCAGAGGTCAGAGTAATGGTGCGATCTGTGGCATCAAATACGCCAAATAAAGCTTGTAGCTTTGACGCATAGCCGGAATGGCGCATCCCCTTTTCAATCACCTGAATCAAGCCCGACAAACTGCGGTGTTCGGTCATACGGGTACGCAGGTAATCATTAAAAAACGCGCGGATGAGCAACGTCGTGGCGGTACCGTTCTCGCCGCCTGTCGCGGAGTCCACCATGTAAAAGGCCAAGCGACCATTCATCTGCCAGGTATAATCGAGCAGCACGGGTGACACATCCGCCGATTGCAATACGCAGTAATTCAACTGCCAGTCTCCTAAGGAAGACTCCGTAGGCGGCATCAACCCCATCAACAGCTCACGAGCGGCTTGTGGGTTGGCTTTCAGCTCTTTGATGTGCCATTCCAACTCTTCATCAATGATCGTTTCATCATCCACACTGATCCACTGACTGGAAAAATCGCCGTGTGTCGTCACGCTATCCTGGCTTTTCAATACCGACAACAAGGCCGATTTGAGCACCATGATGTTATCCAACGGCTTGATCAGAAAATCTTTCACACCATGACGCAATGCTGTCGCCACATCCCCCATATTGCCCGTCCCTGAAATCACGATCACCGGGATCATTGGGTATTGCACAGACACTTCTTCGACAAATTCCATGCCGGACAGGATCGGCATCGCGAGATCGCACAGCAGCACATCCGGAATCCCCTCCCGGAGCGCCTGCAACCCCTGTAGCCCATCTTCGGCTTCACGCACATGACACCCTTGGCTTTTCAAAAAGCCCGCCAACATGGTTCTGAATACCGGGTCATCTTCGACGATCAATATGTCTTTATCTTCCAGCAAAACGCCACTCCCTTGTGCCAACTTTTTTATATCACTGACGCAGTACACTCCCTGGCATCCCCGGCAGATCGGCACATTTTCGTACAATTCTTACTAACGTATCAAAAGCATAGGCAGGATTCAGGGTGCCGTCAGGCAAAAAACGCCATTAAACCGGAATTAGTTACGTTTTGTTACCCTGTTCAAAATTTAATAATTTCAAACACTAAGAGAAACAGACAGGAATAAAGATGAAGATATCTTGATTTATAGCAAAAGTTATCAGGATAACGTCATCTTTTGACACATTTTGTTATACAATTCTCAATTATAAGTTTTCAGTGATGTAGAGTTATGAAGCTTGACGATTTAAATTTATTCCGCATGGTTGTGGAGAACGGAAGTTACACGGCGGCCTCTCGTAAAACGCAAGTGCCGGTTGCCACACTGACACGACGTATTCAGGCACTCGAAGAGTGTCTCAACATTCGCTTGCTGAACCGTCACGCCAGAAAGCTGTCACTGACAGAAGCCGGGCAAAAATTCTATGATGACTGTAGCCCTCTTCTTCAACGTTTGGTCGATACGGCTGAGCACATCAGCGAAGAGTGCAAAGGCGCCGCCGGTAAACTGAAGATTGCCGCGCCGTCTAATCTGACCAAGGTGATGCTACAACCTCTTCTCAACACCTTCATGCAACAACACCCGGCCATCAATATTGAACTGTCGATGAGCAATGATCCGGAGTTATTGGATCCAACCGATTGGGATGTCATTTTCCGCATCGGTCCGCAACGCGACTCCACTTTAATTGCGCGTAAAATCAATGCCGTTAAAGACATTCTGGTGGTCAGTCCTGAATACTTAAAGCACAATCCTGAGCCGAAACACGCACAAGATCTGCACCAGCATCCGCTGCTGAAAGGTAAGCCGCTCATGCGCTGGCGTCTGACCGATGACAATGGTGAAACCATCACTGTCAGCGATCGTGGCCGCTTTGAGGCCAATGAACTGAATGTGGTGCGTAAAGCCTGTATGGCCGGTCTGGGTATTACGCTAATGCCGGATGTAATGCTGGAAAACTACATTGCATCAGGCAAATTGGTACGTATTTTGGAGAACTGGTCATCTAACGAACGTGATGTGTATCTGATGTATAACCACCGCGACTATCAGCCAGAGAAACTGCGTCTCTTCATCGAATTTGCGAGCGATTACTTCAAACTGTAATCACGCATATCACCGATCATCGCGTGTATTTCCCACCGCTCACCGTGTTGCCCATACAACGTCAGCACGGTAAGCGGGCAATTATCCCCCTCCAGCTTCACACTGCCACGCTGTGGCACACCTGTCTCACCACCGCAACACTCTGTGATAGCTTAAAACCTCTTACCCTGTCCCACCTTGCGAACCCCCTTAACCCCGACTACACGTTAATAGGGAGACCTTATTGAGGACAACCTATGATTTTGGGACACTTATTCGGGCTGTATGCCCATCCGAAACAAGAATGGCGCACCATTGACAAGGAACATGAAGGCATTCATAGCAGTCTGAGCCATATCCTTTTGATTGCCCTGTTTCCTCCGACGTTTGCCTTTTTATCCAGTGTATTGATTGGCTGGCGTATCGGTGTCGGCGCACCAATCTTTCTCACGCCATCCAGCGCTTTTGCCATGTCGGTTGCCATGTACTTCGCATTAATTGGTGGGGTATTTGCACTGGCCTACCTGACCTACTGGATGAGTCACACCTTTGGTTCATCACCCACCTACACCCAAGCACTGGAGCTTGCAGCCTACACCGCCACACCGCTGTTTATGGCCAGTATGGCCGCTGTCTTCCCGCACGTGTGGTTTTTGATGTTGATAGGATTGTTGGGCGTAGCCTACTCGGTGTATCTGCTCTACACCGGCGTGCCCATTTTGATGCATATTCCGGAAGAGCGTGGCTTTATTTATGCCAGTTCCATTGTGACAGGGGGGTTAGTGCTGCTGGTTGCCATCATTGCCGGATCGGTCATTCTCTGGAATGTCGGCATCGGGCCGGAATTTATGCATTAATCAGCTCGTCGCTCGCTCACCATCACAAAAACAAACAGCCCCTGAACCTTGGCTCAGGGGCTGTTATGCTGGCTAATCTGGATGACTAAGCCAATCAGGCTGTTGAATTACACGCCTTCGTTATGCAGTTCCAAATTCGCTAAATCTTGCTGAATTTCACGCTGAGTTTTCGCATCTTCGCTGCGCAGTGATTCCAAGTAGTCCAGATACGTCTGATCGATGTCTGCCGTCACATACGTACCGCTGAATACTGACGTTTCAAACTGCTGAATATCCGGATTGCCTTCTGCTACCGCTTCAACCAGGTCAGACAAATCTTGGAAAATCAGGCCATCAGCGCCGATCATCTTGCAGATCTCATCCACTTCGCGACCGTGTGCAATCAGCTCATTGGCCGATGGCATATCGATGCCGTACACGTTCGGGAAACGCACTTCCGGTGCGGCTGATGCCAGATACACTTTACGCGCGCCGGCTTCACGGGCCATTTCAATGATCTGCTCAGACGTTGTACCGCGCACAATGGAGTCATCCACCAGCAGCACATTCTTATCTTTAAACTCCGAGCGAATAGCATTGAGTTTACGGCGCACGGACTTACGGCGCATTTGCTGACCCGGCATGATAAAGGTACGGCCAACGTAACGGTTTTTCACAAACCCTTGGCGATACGGTTTATTCAATGTTTGCGCGATTTCCAACGCGCTGTCACATGAGGTTTCAGGAATAGGGATCACCACATCAATATCCAGATCGCCCCACTCACGTTTGATCTTCTCACCCAGCTTCTGCCCCATGCACAAACGTGCCGCGTAAACAGAGACTTTATCAATGAAGGAATCCGGACGGGCAAAATACACAAACTCAAACAAACATGGGTTCAATGCCGGGTTGTCCGCACACTGCTGAGTAAACAGCTGACCGTCAAAGGTGATGTAGATCGCTTCACCTGGTGCCACATCGCGCATGAAATCAAAGCCGACAGCATCCAGCGCCACTGATTCAGAAGCTACCATGTACTCGGTCTGCCCGGCCACTTCACGCTTGCCCAAGCACAATGGACGGATCCCTTTCGGATCGCGAAACGCAATCATACCGTGACCAATCACCATCGCGACCACAGCATACGCGCCGGATACCATGCGATGGACTTCTTTCACCGCATTGAAGATTTCTTCCGGCATGATCGGATACGTTTTGGCGTGTTCAAGTTGGTTAGCTAAGACGTTAAGGAGGATTTCAGAATCGGAGGTGGTGTTGACATGACGGCGGGCTTTTTCGAACAAAATGTCTTTAATATCAGAAGCGTTGGTTAAGTTACCGTTGTGCGCCAATGAAATCCCGTAGGGTGAGTTCACATAAAACGGCTGCGCTTCAGAGGCACTGGAACTGCCTGCGGTCGGATAACGTACATGACCAATTCCCACATTCCCTTGCAGACGTTGCATGTGTTTGGCTTCAAACACATCACGCACCAGCCCATTGGCTTTACGGAGACGGAAACGATTGCTTTCTAAGGTAACAATACCCGCAGCATCTTGGCCGCGGTGCTGCAACACGGTCAATGCATCATAGATAGACTGGTTCACCGGGGTTGAACCCACGATTCCGACAATACCACACATGTCCTAAATCCTCGTCACGCTTTAATAGTCGCTTAGTTAAAATTCAGCGAGTCTCTGACGCGGTCAGATCCTCGCTGTAAACGCTTTCCATGGTGCCAGATGCCAGCCTTCAGCTGTGCCATCCAGCGCCTTTACTACATCCGCTCGCTACAGGGCGCGCGGCAAAAAGCTTGATGTGTCTTTGAGGTAAGTGAAGAACCATTCAATCACAACGCCAAACTGAGGGATCAATTGCGATTCCTTCCACCAGTCGGACTTAGATAACCCAGTAAAGGCATCCATGAAGAACAGTAATGCGGCGACAATCAATACGCCACGCACACCACCAAACACTACGCCGAGTACTCTGTCTGTGCCTGACAAACCGGTTTTTTGCACCAGCTGGCCAATCACATAGTTCACCACGGCACCGACAATCAATGTCGAGATAAACAAGGCTGCAATGGCACTGCCATTTCGCAGCATTTCATCCTGAATATTCGAGAAATGGGCTGCCAGTTGCGTATAAAAATTACTGGCGATAAAAAAGGCAGCAAACCAAATCACAAGAGACAAGGCTTCTTTTACAAATCCCCTGATCAAACTGACCAGTGCGGAGAAGCCAATTACGCCTAAAATTACGTAATCAATCCAGATCATCATTTATTGTATTCGTCTTGTTGGTGCGTATTCTAACAGAAAAAATGAGAACGCAAACGTTTACCTAAGGGTTTAGTGGATTAAATCTGACCAATCGGCCTTTTAATCCGGTTAATTTTTGTAATTCTTTCAGTTTTGCCGTGAGCTTGTCTTTTGAGACATCCGGGCCGACAACTACCCTCGCCAACTCTCCTTCTTTTGGCTGTTTAGGAAAAACATGGGCCTGATAGCCTTTCTCGCGCAAGGTCGTCACTAACTGATGTGCATTATCCGCATTACGGAACACACCCAGTTGTACCACCCAACCACTGTCAACATTGCCCGATTGTGGTGGCGCCACCGGCTGCGGCTCAACCTCTACCACCTGATCTGCGATCGACTCAGGCTCTGGCGGCATAATAATGCCATGCTCAGACGTCCCTTCTGACGAAGAATGCTGATTGTCCTCACCGACCACCACCGTGACAGGTTCTGGCGGCAGGTTAACATCGGCAAACTCTGGCGCAGGGATCGTTTCATACTGCGCATCATCCGCTGCTTCCGGCGCTAAGGGAATGCTGGCAAACTGCTCTTGATAGTGCTGCTTTTGTCCATCAAATAAATCGGGAAGAAAAATCACCCCAATGGCAACCAAAATAATGGTGCCAACCAAGCGACTCTGAAATTTACTCGCCACAATCACTCCTATCGGTTGTGTTCACTGCGTGTGTTACTGCATGTTGTTATCGTTAACGTCACTGGCCTTCAATATGGCTGGTGATCTGCCCCACAGTGTAGAAGGAGCCAAATACAATTACCATATCCTCAGGGCCTGCCTGTGTCAGCGCTGTGTCATAAGCCTCCGTCGGTGTATCAAACGCCACGATGTCACCGTCGACATACGGTGCCAGATGACCAATGATCTCCTCAGCCTTTGCTGCGCGAGGGCCGGTCAGAGACGCCGGATACCAGACATCCACCATCTCGTGCATTTCCTTCACGGTGGACGCGATGTCCTTGTCATGCAACATCGCGACGACTGCATGAATACGTTGTTTGCTATCACGCTGTTTGATGTGGGCCAATTGACGAGCAAAATACTCTGCAGAATGCGGGTTGTGCGCCACATCCATGATCACCAACGGTGAAGTTGAGACCACCTGCATGCGCCCCGGCAATGACGCTTTCGCTAAACCGTTGGCGATGTGTTCATCGGAAATATCCAACTCTGCCGTCGCCAGCGCCATGAGCGCTGTCGCCGCATTTGGCAGAGGCAGTGAAGGAACCGGCAGGTTATCTAAGGTAAATGCCCCACTCTGCCACTGCCAGCGATCACCGTTAACCTGATAATCAAACTGATACCCGACCTGATACAGCTGCGCACCAATGTCATCGGCATGGGCTGGCACACTGGCCGGTGGTTGAGGCTGACCACAAATGGCCGGTTTATCTGCACGGAAAATACCGGCTTTCTCATAACCAATCACATTGATGTCATCCCCCAGCCAATCAACATGATCGACCGCCAGGCTGGTGATCACAGAGACGTCATGATCCACGATATTCGTCGCATCCAGACGACCGCCGAGGCCAACTTCCAGTACAACGACATCCACTTGGTGATGCTTGAACAGGTAAAGGCCTGCCAGCGTCCCAAATTCAAACAGACTCAGGCTGATGTCGCCACGCTGCTGCTCAATGGCATGAAATGCCATGCTGTGATCACTATCCGGTAACTCTTGACCATTCACACGAACACGTTCGTTGTAACGCACCAAATGCGGCGAACTGTACACCCCAACGCGGTAACCCGCTTCCAGCAAGATCGCTTCTAACATGGCGCAGGTCGAGCCTTTACCATTGGTTCCCGCCACCGTGATCACACGCGGGGCAGGCTTGGTCAGCGCGGCCTGCGTAGCTACCGCCTGGACACGATCGAGCCCTAAATCAATGGCACTGGTATGAAGTTGTTCAAGGTAGGAAAGCCATGAGGCCAAAGGAGAATCTGCTTGAGGTGCTGTCAATCCGGACATGAGTTATCATTTTTTCAGTTATGCAATATAACGTCTAATTTAACACTGAACGGCACGAACCCAAACCGCCTTGCACGAATAAAGCCGGATTAAGCCCAAAAACGACAAACGGGACCGAAGTCCCGTTTGCTTTTTCTGTTTTCTGATCAGTGATGACATCGTCAATCACCGTGCAGATCAGTCGTCCGCTTTGCTGATGTCTACCTTGTCGGTTTCAACTTCAACGACTGGCGCTTTCACTGGCACAACCATTGGTGATGTGGCATGCGTCATTTTCGCCACCAAACCACCAATACGCTGACGCATTTCACGGCGGTCAACGATCATATCAATCGCACCGTGCTCAAGCAGGAACTCACTGCGCTGGAAGCCTTCTGGCAGCTTCTCACGTACAGTTTGCTCGATAACACGCTGGCCTGCAAAACCGATCAGCGCTTTTGGCTCACCGATATTGATATCGCCCAGCATCGCTAAACTCGCGGACACACCGCCCATCGTTGGGTCAGTCAGTACCGAAATGAATGGCAGGCCTTTAGCTGACAGACGCTCCAATGCTGCACTGGTTTTTGCCATCTGCATCAAAGACATCAAGGCTTCTTGCATACGTGCGCCGCCACTGGCTGAGAAACACACCAAGGCACAGTTGTTTTCAATCGCAGCATCGACGGCACGCACGAATTTCGCGCCAACCACCGAGCCCATAGAACCGCCCATGAACGAGAATTCAAACGCACAAGCCACCAATGGCAGCTCCAGCAAGGTACCTTGCATCACTACAAGGGCATCTTTCTCGCCGCTGGCTTTTTGCGCCGCAGACAGACGGTCTTTGTATTTCTTTGAATCGCGGAACTTCAGCTTATCTTGAGGCTCAAGTTCAGCGGCTAATTCTACCTGGCCTTCGGCATCCAAAAATGTTTCCAGACGGCGACGCGCTTTCATGCGCATGTGATGGTCACATTTCGGGCAAACTTCCAGGTTACGTTCTAGATCGGCGTGATAAAGCACTTGCTCGCATGACGTACACTTCGTCCATACCCCTTCCGGGATTGAGGCCTTGCGAGAGGAGACAATATTGCTTTTTGTAAGGATCTTTTCCAGCCAGCTCATGAATGACCTTTTCTGTTTTCACTCCCTGCTGAGCCGTTCGCCAAGCGATTCTCGGGCCTTAGCAGCAGGGAATTACAAATTCGTTAATTTTTCGAGATGGAATTAAAGCACAAACTTGCCAGTCTGTGGATAAAAAACTGGTACTATGAGTTGTAGTATACTCAAGCCACATCAAAATGTGCGTTTCAGCGATAATGAATTAGCGTCTAATCAAGACGATAATGACCACGCATTCGCCATCCCTCACCTGACCAACATGCTTAATCCGGCAAAAACAGCGGCCCCAATGGCGCTCGCGGTAAACCAAATTCCGCCGGGTAATCCACATCCACCAGGTACAAGCCTTCTGCTTTGGCCGTTGCACCGGCTAATGAGCGGTCTTTTTGCTCCATGAGCCACTGCATCCATTCCGGCTTTTCTTCACCATGACCGACTTTGATCAGGCTACCCGTAATATTACGCACCATGTGATGGACAAACGCATTGGCTTTAATATCAATGATCACAAAATGGCCCTGGCGTGACACGTTAATGTGCATCATGTTGCGCCATGGACTGCGAGACTGACAATGCGCCGCACGGAAAGAGGTAAAGTCACGCTCACCCAGCAGGTATTGCGCGCCTTCATGCATGGCTTTCTCATCCAGCTCGCCATGATAATGGCTGACACCACTGCCCAAAATGGCCGGACGTAACGCATGGTTATAAATGATGTAACGGTAGCGACGCGCTGTCGCGGTAAAGCGCGCGTGGAAATCATCATTCACTTCCGCCGCCCAACGTACAGCGATATCTTTAGGCAGGTTGGCGTTCGCCCCCATGGTCCATGCCACCATTTTACGGCTCATGTCGGTATCAAAATGCACCACCTGACCGGTACCGTGTACCCCTGCGTCAGTACGACCAGCACACTGCACTTCTACCGGATGGTTGGCAATTTTACTTAAGGCTTTCTCTAAACGCTCTTGCACGCTGTCTGCGTGGCTCTGACGCTGCCAACCGGAGTATTTTGTACCGTCGTACTCAATACCTAACGCTATTCGCATAATTCACTTCGTATTTTACTGGCGGCCAAAGGCCATGGATAAAAGAGAAAGGATTATAGGGGATAGAGGGGCGAGATTAAAGGGACGCGGAAGAGCCGCCCTCGGGTTCTGTGGTTCTGTGGTTCTGTGGTTCTGTGGTTCTGTGGTTCTGTGGTTCTGTGGTTCTGTGGGGTGAGTCGTAT
>NZ_LDOV01000050.1 GCF_001029435.1 Photobacterium aphoticum
CGACCCAGCGATCTAGGATTTAAGTTGTGGTTGAGATAGTTGTTGAGTAACTAACTTGGCGTTGAACAAAAATGTTTCAATAGCTTTACTATTAGAAAATTATGGGTAACCGCTTAGCTTCGTGTCCAGTGTTGATAGTGCGGGTTGCTTCAAGCGATTAGTAACAACCGAACTCATTACAAGTAGAGGAGAAGCTGTTACCGTTCGAGTCAGTACCCGACGTAAATGTTGAATTTCCGATTCTGTTTGTGGTGCTATTCCATGAGTTACCATCAGCTGATGTACCGTTGGTAAATGTAGAGTTCCCAATTGTTGTACTAGTTTGGTTCCAAGTTGAACCGGTTCTGCTATTACTACCATGCACGGTAGTACTATTTCCATACTTTTGCACGCTGTATGTATTACCACTGTCATCGTAACAAGTTTTAAAGGATTCTGAACCAATACAGTTCGCATGGCTTGTCATTGGTAAAGTCAGTAAAAGTGTGAAAAACAATTTTTTCATGAGTAATACCTCTTTAGATTTTTCATACACAATACTGGTACATTGATCCGAACCAGCAACAGAATTAAACACATATTAAATCTATGATACCCATATTCATGGAGTTTAATATGAACAAGATCACCAAGATTCAACAAATCTCAACCCTACCAATCACCACAGCCCTACAAGAACAAATTCTATCCATACTCACCGAACCATTTTACGACGAAACAGAAACCCAAGAAGTATGGGATGAACTGCAATGTGAGCTCTGGTTCCTAGACTCAATTTCTGGCTTAACTGCCGACGGCGTCGACGGTTCAGATCTCGAACTGCTAGAACGAGCGTTAACCTACACCGAATTCGAGGATGAATTAGAGCAAGATATGGTGCTGACCCTGAGCATTGTCGATAACAGTGGCAAAGGAATTTATCTGCTGATGCCTAAGACATTACTAGCTGAATTGTGCCAACATTTCTCAATCTGTAATGAGTGAGGTAGCAGTGATGAAATCGAAAAAATTTAAGTTCAACAAGCGCCAACTTGACTCACTACCGCCGACGCCGTCGACGAGTCGTAGCAAAGAAACTGAATATACCGATGAGTTATGCAGTGGTTTAAAGCTGATTGTTAACCGTCAAGGTAGAAAGCGATTCCTGTTCAGATACACGCTACATGGGACCAAGAAATCTGTTCAGCTTGGGGAATACCCAGCGATAGACATCAACACGGCTAGGCAAATCGCTAATGACCATAAGAGAGAAATTGCGCTAGGTAATGACCCAAAAGCAATGAGGGACGAAAAGCGTAACGTGTTAACTTTTAAGGAGTTCGCAGAACAGCACTATCTTCCCTATGCCATGATGAACAAGCTCACCGCTAAAAGTGATGAGGGAAACCTTAGACTTCATTTCTTCCCTAAATGGGGAAAGAAACCTCTTACTGATATTGGTCAGCAAGACATTCAGAAATTGTTAGATGGGTTACTTGAGGGGAGAAAACCAGCAACCGTTAATCGTCTTCGGTCACTAATACTCCGTATGTTCAGACTAGCAATGGAATGGGGATTCGTAGACAAGCATCCGGGGCAATACATACGAAAACTCAAGGAGAACAATGTTCGCCAGTTCTTCCTTAATCGTCAGGAGGTCGCCAACTTCATCAAGGCATGTAACGAGGAGCCTAACCGTACTCAGGCTAATGCGTTGAAATTTGCTCTGCTTACGGGGATGCGTATAGGGGAAATCACTAGCTCAAAATGGGAGTGCCTTACCGTCGACGACGACGGCAATTGGAGCCTCTTTCTGCCGCATACAAAATCTGGTTTATCTCGGACTGTACTGCTGAATGATCTAGCTAAGGAGGTAATGAAAGATCAGCGCAGATTTCAGAAACTAAAGAACCCTTATATCTTTGCAGGGGATGCTGAGGGGCGACCTATCGCTCATCCGAAGAAAGCATTTGCTCGAATTAGGAAAGCGGCAGGTATTAAGGATACGTTTAGGATTCACGATTTACGACATAGCTTTGCAAGCATCCTGATAAATAGCGGCAACGCCACGCTCTATGATGTCCAGCACTTGTTGGGGCATCAGTCGCCGCAAACCAGCACCAGATATGCTCATCTAGCTTCTAGTCGGTTGAGGGAGGTTAGTGCGAATGTGGTGGAGTTGGTTGGGGGGAGTAGTAATTAATTAGACAAAAACAGTAAGTACTATACTTACTGTTTTTTAAATAAATAGAACATATTTTCATGCACTTAGTGTTAAAATGACTGCAAATCAACCGGAGGTTTTTTTGTGGCAAAACCAAGAATATTCGTTAGCTCTACTTATTACGATTTAAAGCATGTTCGTAGTGATATTGAACGCTTCATCCTTGAGCAAGGGTATGACCCAATATTAAATGAAAGAGGACATATTGCTTATGGTAGCCGAGAGAAATTAGAAGAATACTGCTATAAAGAGGTCAGCCAATGTGACATCTTGGTTTCTATTATAGGTGGTCGTTTCGGCAGTTCTTCAACTGATGAATTTTCTATCTCAAATCGAGAGCTTCTCGAAGCTAGCCGGTTAGGGAAGCAAATTTACATTTTTATTGATGCGGCTGTTGCGTCAGAGTACCGAACATACCAAGCCAACAAAGATATTCCCGGTGTTAAATACCCTGCTGTTGATGATCCTAAAGTATATGACTTTATTGAAAAGGTCTACAATATGCCAAAAAACAATACCGTTCATACTTTTTCTTGTGCCGCAGATATAACAATATATTTAAAAGAGCAATGGGCAGGTCTGTTCCAACGGTTACTAGGTGATGAGTCCAAAAAAAGTGAAGTTGACATAATACAACAATTGACTGAAACCTCAGATACGCTAAATCAACTAGTTGCTTTTTTAGTTGCAGAGAAGCAGGACAGTCAAGTTGCAATCTCTCAAATTTTAACAATTAATCATCCTATTTTTCATGAAATTGAAAGAAAAGCAGACATTCCTTTTCGAGTGTTTTTTGAAACACTAGGTGAGATGATTAATATATTTGATCGGCTAGGATATAAACTTATTCCTAAATCAGATTTTGATGCCAAAGATGGGTATGCCTCATGGGTGTTATCTGATGATATTAATATTGTGCGTATATCAAAAGAAGCTTTCCATGTGGAGTATAGCGACGACGACGAAAAAAACATCTCATATAGTTCGAAGCTTAAAATGTTTACGTCTTCAGACTGGTCTCCTGAACTGGTAGAAAAAGACACTAAAATTCCATTTTAATACCCACCAGATTAAAATCCTAGATCGCTGGGTCG
>NZ_LDOV01000051.1 GCF_001029435.1 Photobacterium aphoticum
CCGCTCTTCTCCCCCCGCTCTTCTCCCCCCGCTCTTCCTCGTCCCTTCAGACTCGGGACTCGACCCTATTATCAAAACAACGACAACTGCTGTGCTTTGGTACCTAACTCCAGCCCCACACTGATCCCGATCAGGCGGATCTCTCTGTCTTTCTGACGGGTTAACGCTTCTTTAAGTAAACCGACAAACTGCTCTTTATCCAGTTTCGGCTGGGTATGCTCCACAGTGGTTTGCTGAAAATCCGCAAACTTCACTTTGACCCCTTGCTTGGCAATGTTCAGCTCGGGGCGTACCCGTTTCAGGCGTTTCTCCAATTCCGGATACAGGCGATCGATCACCTCCCAGCATTGCTCAAAGGTGGCAATATTGTGAGAAAAGGTACGCTCTACCCCGACTGATTTGCGCTCACGCTCCACCACCACTTCGCGCTCATCAATGCCGTGTGCCCGTGACCACAGTGACTGGCCGAACTTGCCGAACTGCTGTAACAGCAAATGCTGATCGTACTGCTGCACATCGCGCCCAACATAGAGGCCTTTTTCATGCAGCTTTTGAATCGTTACCTTACCCACCCCGGGGATCTTTTCCAATTTCAGATCCGCTACAAAAGCCGGGATGTCATTGGGCGTGACCACAAACTGGCCGTCAGGTTTATTCATATCAGAGGCGATTTTGGCAATGAATTTCACCGGTGCGATACCGGCCGAGGCGGTCAGATCCAACTCTTCGCGGATCACCTTACGAATATCCTGCGCAATTAACGTGGCTGAGCCGTGGTGTAATTCGCACTCGGAGACATCGAGGTAGGCTTCATCGAGCGACAATGGTTCGATTTTATCGGTGTAGCGCTGGAAGATTTCGCGAATTTGGCCGGAGACTTCTTTGTAGACCTCCATACGACCGGACACCAACGTCAGGTGCGGACAGAGTTGCATGGCTTTGGCGGTCGACATGGCCGAACGCACGCCGTATTTGCGCGCTAAATAGTTACAGGTGCTGATCACCCCGCGCTGTTCAGAGCGCCCACCGATGGCAATCGGAATGTCACGCAATGCCGGGTTATCGCGCATTTCAACAGCCGCAAAGAAGCAATCCATATCTACATGGATGATCTTTCTCTGTTTTTCTGCTTGAGCGCTAGGACGCGAAGACAGCATGCCGAACTCACCTGATAACTGGTCGTTTATACAGTGGTATTATAGGCAAAGTGACAGACAAATAAAGGGGGAATAGGCGTGAACCAACGAGACGGAGACAGGGAAGGAAAGACGCAAGAAACGACAAATAACACGAAGCCCGGACGCGCCGGGCTTCATGATTGGTGACACTCTGCACCTTGCGGTGACGTGTCTGGCGGTCAGACAAACCGATCAGATAATCTGGTTTTTCTTCCACTCTTCCTGACGGGCAGCTCGTGCTTCACGCTTTTTACGTGCATCACAAGGTTCAGGGCAATCACACTCTTTGGCAATACCGATACCGTCAAGGCCGCCACAGCTGCCGCTTACTGTTTTACGCTGGAAGATGTAACCCACGGCCATCGCCGCAATCACCAGCAAGAACACCGCAAAGGTTGTTAGATAAATCACCATTCGAGTATCTCTACTTCTGTTTCATGTAAGGGACAAAGGCATCTGACGGATACTCTTTGAAGCCCTGCTCAGTTTTCACAATCAGCAACACAGCCAATTTTTCTTTATTCGCCAGCGCAATTGCCTTCTCTTCGCCCATCACAGAGAACGCGGTTGCCAGTGCATCTGCGGTCATACAAGAAGGGTTCAGTACCGTGACCGATACTACATGGTTTGCAATCGGCTTACCGGTCTTTGGATTGATCAGGTGTGAGTAGCGCACGCCGTCTTGCTCAAAGTAGTTACGGTAATCCCCCGATGTTGCCACAGCCATATTGCCCGGTTCAATCACTTCTTGAATCGCACGGCTGCCATCTTCGGTTGGCTTTTCAATCGCGATGCGCCATGGCACACCTTCAACATTCTTGCCTTTCAAACGGATTTCGCCGCCGACTTCGACCAGGTAGTCAGCCACGCCCAATTGTTCGAAGTAATCCGCAACCACATCCACACCAAAACCTTTAGCGATGGATGACAAATCTACATACAAGTCCGGAATGTCTTTGATCAGGTTGTTGCCCTGCACACTCAGGTGCTCAATGCCGACTTCTTTACGGCGCTCAGCCAGCTCAACATCAGTCGGGGTACGCTCTGGGCGCGCTTCCGGGCCAAAGCTCCAAAGGTTCACAATCGGACCGACAGTCACATCTAAGGCACCGTCTGTCATTTTTGACAAACGCAGCGCTTCTTTCACCACTTTCGCCGTATCGGCTGAAACCGGGAACGGCTCGCTGCTGCGGTGCTGGTTAAATTGGCTGAGCTCGGAATGCTTACGGTACGTCGACATCTGATCATTGACCAGCTCCAGACGACGGTCGATTTCGGCCTGCAATTCATCGGCAGACGGTAAGCCTTCCTGCTTAATCAACTTAATTGAATAGTACGTGCCCATAGTGGCACCGTTAAGGTGGATCAACTCACGCTGATCGCTACATGCAGACAAGGTGACTGCTAACACGAGCATCATCAGTGCTCGGCTCAAGAACGTCTTCATCCAACAACTCTCCAAATGAAAGACTAGATTGTTTCTGCCACCCTCTGACAACAGAACAGTAAATCGCTTTTATCTCTATTATTACGAAAAAAGGCTGGCCCTATACAGAGCCAGCCAATTTTTTATGGGTCAGGGCTGATTAGCCACCGAAGTCATCCAGTAGGATGTTTTCGTCTTCAACACCAAGATCTTTCAGCATGCCGATAACGGCTGCGTTCATCATTGGTGGACCACACATGTAGTATTCACAATCTTCTGGTGCTTCGTGATCACGTAGGTAGTTCTCGTAAATCACGTTGTGGATGAAGCCTGTGTAACCATCCCAGTTATCTTCTGGTAGTGGATCAGACAGAGCAACGTGCCACTCGAAGTTGTCATTCTCAGCCGCTAGCGTATCGAAATCTTCTACGTAGAACATTTCACGCTTAGAACGCGCACCGTACCAGTAAGTCATCTTACGCTTAGATTTCAGGCGTAGAAGCTGGTCGAAGATGTGAGAACGCATTGGTGCCATACCCGCACCACCACCGATGAATACCATTTCGTTATCAGTGTCTTTCGCGAAGAACTCACCGAATGGACCAGAAATAGTACACTTGTCACCTGCCTTCAGAGACCAGATGTACGAAGACATGATGCCTGGTGGTACGTCTGGGTTGTTTGGCGGCGGTGTCGCGATACGCACGTTCAGTTTGATCAGGCCTTTCTCTTCTGGGTATGACGCCATAGAGTAAGCACGGATCGCATGCTCTTTCACGATAGACTCGTAACGGAACAGGTTAAACTTGTCCCAGTCACCACGGTATTCTTCAGGAATATCGAAGTCTGCGTATTTAATGTGATGCGGTTCCGCTTCAATCTGAATGTAACCACCCGCACGGAACGGTACTTCTTCACCCTCAGGGATCTGAAGCACAAGCTCTTTGATGAAGGTTGCTTCGTTGTTGTTAGAAAGAACAGTACATTCCCACTTCTTCACACCGAAGATTTCTTCAGGTAGCTCGATGTCCATGTCAGTTTTCACGTTAACCTGACAGGCTAGACGCTCACCTTCACGGGCTTCACCTTTTGTGATGTGGTCAAGTTCTGTTGGCAGAATATCACCGCCGCCAGATTTTACTTTCACGCGGCACTGACCACATGAACCACCACCACCACATGCTGATGATACGAAGATACCACTACCTGCTAGTACACCTAGCAGCTTGCCACCCGCAGCGGTTGTAATCGCTTTTTCTGGGTCGCCATTTACTGAGATAGTGATGTCGCCTGATGGTACCAGCTTAGATTTAGCGAATAGGATCACTAAAACTAGAGCCAGGATAATCAGGGTGAACATAACTACACCAAGAATAATATCCATTGATTATTCCTTTTTTCCTGATTACAGCTGAACGCCGGAGAAGGACATGAAGCCCAACGCCATAAGGCCAACAGTGATGAATGTAATACCTAGGCCACGAAGACCTGGAGGTACGTCTGAGTACTTCATCTTCTCACGGATACCCGCAAGAGCAACGATGGCCAACGTCCAACCAATACCTGAACCGATACCGTAAACGACAGATTCAGCAAAGTTATAATCACGCTGTACCATGAAAGATACACCACCGAAGATCGCACAGTTAACGGTGATCAACGGTAGGAAGATACCTAGCGCGTTATATAGTGGTGGGAAGAAGCGGTCCAGAACCATTTCCAGGATCTGTACCAGTGCTGCAATCACACCGATGAACGTAATGAAGTTCAGGAAGCTTAGGTCAACACCCGGTACAATCGCGCCGTCTTTCAACAGCAAGTTGTAGATCAGGTTGTTAGCCGGTACCGCAATCGCCAGTACCACTGTTACCGCTACACCCAGACCGAAAGAAGTTTTTACTTTTTTCGATACCGCTAGGAATGTACACATACCTAGGAAGAACGACAGTGCCAAGTTCTCGATGAAGATCGAACGAACTAGAAGGCTTAGATAATGTTCCATGGTCCCCTTACTCCTTCGCTTCTACTTGTTCTGGACGGATGGTACGGATAACCCAGATCATGAAGCCGATCAGGAAGAACGCTGATGGTGCTAGGATCATCATGCCGTTTGGCTGGTACCAACCACCGTTAGACACTAGAGGCAGCACTTCGATACCGAATAGCTTGCCAGAACCTAGTAGTTCACGGAAGAAAGCAACAGTGATCAGTACGAAACCGTAGCCTAGACCGTTACCGATACCATCAAGGAACGATGGTAGTGGCGCAGATTTCATCGCGTATGCTTCTGCACGGCCCATTACGATACAGTTAGTGATGATCAGACCTACGAATACTGATAGCTGCTTAGAGATATCGTATAGGTAAGCTTTTAGCACCTGGTCAACCACGATTACCAATGATGCGATGATCGCCATCTGAACGATGATACGTACGCTGTTTGGAATGTGGTTACGGATCAGAGAAACAAACAAGTTCGCAAATGCGGTTACAAACATTACCGCCAGTGTCATTACGAAAGCTGTTTCCAATTTAGTGGTTACTGCCAGAGCAGAACACACACCAAGGATCTGAAGCGCGATCGGGTTGTTGTCGATAAACGGCCCGAACAGAATCTTCTTCATTTCTTTAGTATCAGCCATTGTTTAGTTCTCCTGCACGCACTTTAGCTAGGAATGGACCAAAGCCCATATCACCCAACCAGAAGTCGAAGCTGTGCTGAACACCATTCGCTGTCAATGTTGCGCCAGATAGGCCGTCAACACCGTGGATGTCACCCTCTGGAGCGCCACCTTTAACAATGCGAATTGCTGGTTTGTTGTTGTCATCAAACATCTTCTTACCAACGAACTGAGCACGCCATGTTGGGTTCTCAATCTCACCACCCAATCCAGGGGTTTCACCCTGCTGGTAGTAAGTAATACCCGCTAGGGTGTTACCGTCAGTTTCTACCGCGATGAATGCGTACATCATTGACCACAGACCACCACCGTGAATCGGTAGGATCAGCTTCTCAACTTTGTTGTCTGCATCTTTCACTAGGTAAACAGTTGCGATGTCAGCACGACGAATGATCTTCGCTTTGTCTTGCTCGCCTGTTAGGCGGATAGACTGTGCAGGATCTTTCGCAGCGTTACGCTGGTTGTACTGAGCAGGGGTTGCACCTGTTTCAGATTCAGCCACGAACTCGCCAGTTTTCAGATCAACCAGTTTTGGTTCGATGAACTTCTGGTAAGTTTCAGTTACGTTAGTGCCGTCTTTTAGAAGGCCTGCAACTGACAGGATGTTACGCTGAACGTCTAGTACCGCATTTTCTTGCTGTAGAGGACGTAGCGCAACCGCTGCTGCTGATACCACGATCGAGCACACTAGGCTCAGTGCGATAACAACAATCAGCGTCTTTTTAATGCTATCGTTATTACTTGCCATGACGAGCTAGTCTCCGCTTGATATTGCCCTGGACTACAAGGTTGTCAAATAGAGGTGCGAATAGGTTAGCAAATAGGATTGCTAGCATCATACCTTCTGGGTACGCAGGGTTAACTACACGTACCATCACAGCCATTGCACCGATTAGTGCGCCGTACCACCACTTACCTTTGTTGGTAAATGAAGCAGACACTGGGTCGGTTGCCATGAACATCATACCGAATGCAAAACCACCTAGAACCAGGTGCCAGTGCCAAGGCATGCTGAACATTGGGTTAGTATCAGAACCAATGATGTTGAACAGCGTAGACGTTGCGATCATACCGATCATGGTACCCGCAATGATGCGCCATGAAGCGATACGCATGAACACGATCATCGCACCACCAAGGATGATGGCTAGCGTTGATACTTCACCGATAGAACCAGGGATACGGCCGATGAATGCATCCATCCAGCTTACTGGTGTACCAGAGATAGTGTTCACTACTGCTGCCTGACCACCGTGTGCCCACTGGCTTAGTGCTGTTGCACCAGAGAAGCCATCTGCCGCCGTCCATACTAGATCACCAGAGATCTGAGCTGGGTATGCGAAGAATAGGAACGCACGACCTGCAAGTGCAGGGTTCAGGAAGTTACGGCCTGTACCACCGAAAATTTCTTTTGCGACAACCACACCGAAGGTAATACCTAGGGCTGCCTGCCAAAGTGGTAGTGTTGGCGGTACGATCAGTGCGAAAAGGATAGAAGTAACAAAGAAACCTTCGTTAACTTCGTGCTTACGCACCATACAGAATAGGACTTCCCAGAAACCACCTACTGCGAATACAACCGCATAGATAGGCAAGAAGTAGGTTGCACCCAGTAGCATTTTGCTACCCCAGCCAGCGTCAGCTGACATAGTGCCGCCCAACATTTGGGTTAGCCAGTAGTGCCAGTCGCCTGCAATAATTGCAGTCAGCTGCTCACCAGAGTAAAGGTGGTTCAGTGCTTCAATAGCCTGATGACCGGTATTGTACATACCCCAGAACATTGCTGGGAATACCGCAAACCATACCATGATCATGATACGTTTCAGGTCAATGCTGTCACGTACATGCGAGCCCGCACGTGTTACTTGGCCTGGGGTATACATAAGAGTAGCGAACGCTTCATACAGCGCAAACCACTTCTCGTGCTTACCACCTGGCTCAAAGTGGTGCTCAACTTGCTCGAGTAAATTCTTGAGACCCATGAATTACCCTTCCTTCTCAATTGTGTCCAGGCACTGACGTAGCATTGGACCAAATTCATACTTACCAGGACATACGAACGTACATAGTGCTAGATCTTCTTCATCAAGCTCTAGAGCACCTAGTTGCGCTGCGCTGTCGTTGTCACCTGCACACAGGTCACGAAGCAGCAGTGTCGGTTCGATATCCAGTGGCATAACGCGCTCGTAGTTGCCGATTGGCACCATCGCACGCTCAGAACCATTGGTGGTCGTTGTCATGTTGAACAACTGGCCTGGGAAGAACTGACTCAAGAATGAACGAGTAACAGAGAACTTGTTTTTACCTGGTACGATCCAGCCTAGGAACTCTTTCTCACGACCTTCACGTAGCGCAGATACCTGTAGGTGGTAACGGCCAAGGTACGCGTGAGGACCCGCCGCATGTACACCATTTAGCACAGAGCCAGATAGGACACGCAGTTCGCCAGGCATTAGCTCAGAATCAGTCAGCTCTTCAAGAGAAGCACCGATTTGAGTACGTACTAGACGAGGGTTGTTCACGATAGGACCCGCTAGAGATACCACGCGGTCTGTGTATAGCTCACCGGTTAGGAAAAGCTGACCGAATGCGATCACGTCCTGATAGTTGATGTGCCATGCCACGTTCTGAAGGCTTGCGCCGTACAGTGTGTGGATGTGCGTACCAACTAGACCTGCAGGGTGAGGACCATTGAAAACATGCTCTTCAATGTTCGCTTCTTTCGCACGAGGAAGGCTAGCACCAGATTTACATACCATCACTTTGCCGCTGGTTAGGCGAGAAAGCACAGTCAGGCCAGCAACAAACGCATCGCTTTGTTCGTTGATAACCACTTCTGGGTTAGCTGCTAGTGGGTTAGTGTCGATCGCAGTAACGAAGATCGCCTGAGTTTCAGCATCGATAGCAGGTACCTTGCTGAACGGACGCGTACGAAGCGCAGTCCACATACCAGACTCAACCAACTGCTCAACAATCGCAGCACGCTCAAGAGAGGCTAGCTGGCTTGCTTCGTAGCGGTTAAACGTTACTTGCTCGTCGCCTTCTACTTCAATCACAACGGATTGTAGAACACGCTTCGCACCACGGTTGATTTCTGCAACCTTGCCGCTGGCTGGAGCAGTGAATTTCACGCCTGGGTTCTTCTTATCTTCAAAAAGAACCTGACCTTTCTTCACTACGTCCCCTACGCGGGTATGCATTGTAGGACGCATACCAACATATTCTTCGCCAAGCAAGGCGACACGTGTGATGGACTTACCATCATTTATCGCCTGGGTAGGAGCCCCTGAAATTGGGATATCCAGACCCTTCTTTATTGTAATCATACGCACTTGCACTACATTAACGGGAAAAAAAATTTTCTATTGCGCAATTAGACACGACTTTCCTTCGTCCGAAGCCGGTTTTTGTCCTATACCAGCACCGCAACATCCTATTCACTTACTCGTCACACTTTTTGTGCGGAGCAATTTTGAGGCCGGAATTTTAGCATTAAATGACTGGTTTTTACCATGCCAAACCACGCGAATCCGACCGAAAATCGGCTAACTCTTTAAACACAATAGGTTTATATGGCTATTATTTTGAACTAACGCACAAAAGTGAAAAACCCTTACTTTTAGCATGCTTTTTTCAGATGCGTTAGAAAATTAATAAAAACACAACAAAACGAAAACACTTACAACAATTATGAAATCTGACCAATATGTATTTGTTTAAATTTTGTCTCGATGTTAATTCTTTTTTACATTTACTGCGCTGTTAACGGCTCTGTGACATCACGGTATGCGCGATGATCGCGCAAAAACTGCCGATATGACGCATAGATGCGCGCCATGCTGGCATCTTGCGCACTTTGTTGTTCAAGCCACGCCCACGAGGCGAGCTCTAATTCGGCCAACAACGCAGGCGGAAACGCTTTAACAAACACGTCATGCTCGTTATTCAACACCTGCAACGCAAGAATATTTTCATGGGTGTAAGTTTCTAGCATTTTTTTGTGAACCACGTCAGCGGCCACCACGATTATCTCTCTTAAATCAGCAGGTAAGGCTTCATAGGCTGACTGATTAATTAAAAACTCCATGGTCGCGCTCGGTTCCTGCCACCCTGGGTAATAATAGTACGTTGCCGCATTTTGGAGACCAAATGCGAGATCATTGTACGGACCTATCCATTCGGCGGCATCAATCGCCCCGGTTTTCAGGGCAGTAAAGAGCTCGCCACCGGGCAAATTCACCGGCACCCCACCCACTTCCTGAAACACATGTGAGGCAAAACCGGACATCCGCATTTTCATGCCTCGAAAATCATCTAACGACTGGATGTCTTTTTGAAACCATCCTCCCGCCTGTGCGCCCGTATTCCCACCCGGCAACGGGATCACGCCATAAGGGGCATACAAATCTTGCCATAAAGCCAGCCCATTGCCCTGCGATAACCAGGTATCCATCTCATAGGCATTCATCCCAAATGGCACGGCCGTAAAAAACGGCGCCGCAGGGATCATATTTTGCCAGTAATACGCCGCCGAGTGCCCCATTTGCACCCGCCCTTTAGAGACCGCATCAAACACATCAAAGCTCGGCAGTAACTCCCCGGCACCATGTACATGGATCACCAACCGCCCCTGACTGAGTTCATTCACCTGCTGGGCGAACGCTTCGGCGGTGTGCCCGACCCCGGGAAATCCTTTTGGCCATGAGGTCGCTAATTGCCACTCAATCGGCGCTGGCGAGGCAACCTCATCGGCATTCTGCTCGGAACATCCCAGCATCAGCAAAAACAGGCACAACAGTGCCCCTAAGCGGTAATGGTTTTTCATCATCGCACTATTCACATTTCTGTCTGCCATCGTTATCAAACTGACCCATTCCTTGGATCACTGACTCGCCAGTGTACAAAATTCAGTCAGGTAAAATTGTTGTTAATCTCAAAGTTCAGATCAAAAAAACCGCCCTGACGGCGGTTTTTTCTCATGATGGGATCTGTAAAGTTTTAGCCTAAATGAAAGCCGCCTTTACAATTTGGCGAGGCCGGCGCACTTTCTTGCTGCGCTTGCCACTCTTGCGGTGTATAGGTGTGAATCGCTAAAGCGTGAATGTCATTGGCCAGTTCATGGGCCAAGGCGCTATTCACCGCACGGTGGCGTGCCAGTAGACGCTGACCTTCAAAGGCTGGCGTGACAACCACCACTTTAAAATGGCTCTCAGAACCTTCCGGCACATTGTGCATGTAACTTTCGTTGATCACCGCCAGATGCTGAGGTGCAAAAGCCTGCTGTAGTTTCTCTTCGATACGTTGCTGAATCATGGCTTACCGTCTCCGAAGGCTGCCGTTGGGTTCGTCCCGCCTGTGCGGTCAGCCTCTGTTTATAAATATAGGTTTGCAGTACAGGCAGGTTTTGCGAAAATACCCAATAACTCGTAAACATACCGCAAAGAATCCTTTAATGAAACCAGAGCTAACCCTGCACGGGCGCACGCTGACACTACAGCGCTACCCGGTTAGGCAAAATGAAACCCTGCAAGCATGGGATGCGGCAGATGAATACCTCATCAACACCCTGGAAGCCTCAACCCAGCCGTTGGATCCGGCGCGTCCGATCGTGATCCTGAACGACAGCTTCGGGGCACTCAGCTGTTGGTTCGCCCCACACGGTAACGTCACCTGTGTGACCGACTCGTTCATTGCCAAACAAGCCACACTGGCTAACTTGCAAGATAACCAGTTGCCAGCGGTGAACGTGATTGATGCACTGGCAGATCTGCCAGCCAATCCACAATTAGTACTGATCAAACTGCCAAAAAACAACCGCCTGCTGACCTGGCAATTACACCAGTTGTGTCAGGCGCTACCGGCTGACTGTACCGTGATTGCGGCAGCAAAGGCGAAGGACATCCATACCTCGACCCTGAAGCTGTTTGAAAAGCACTTGGGTGAAACGAAAACATCACTGGCCGTTAAAAAAGCCCGTTTGATTTTCTGCCAGCCAAACCCGGCACTGGCCAAACCGCTGCCACAACCGTTGCAGTGGACTGTACCAGAGCATGGGATCAGCCTGCTTAACCATGCCAATGTGTTCTCAGGCGAGAGCCTGGATATTGGTGCGCGTTTGTTGCTGGAGCACATTCCGGTTCGCACCGATCTGCACGACATCGTTGACTTAGGGTGTGGTAACGGCGTGATTGGGATTAAAGCGGCCAAGCTGAACCCGCAAGCCAATGTGCTGTGTGTGGATGAAAGCTTTATGGCGGTGGCATCTTGCCTGCACAATGCCCAAGCCAACTTGGACAATCCGGCACAACTGCGCGCCGTTGCCAATAACTGTTTGGATGACATGCCTGCGCACAGCGCCGATTTGGTGCTGTGTAACCCACCGTTCCACCAGCAAAATACCATTACTGATCATATTGCCTGGCAGATGTTCTGTGATGCGAAACAAACCCTGCGTCCGAAAGGACAATTGGTGGTGATTGGTAACCGCCATTTGGGTTACGGAGACAAGCTCAAACGCCTGTTTGGTAACGTCACCGTGATTGCACAAAATAATAAATTTGTCATTTATCAATCAGATAAATAACGTTATAACGACTTTCAGGCCGCTTTCCACACGGCGGCCCTCTTTTTTCTTAAGGATAACAACACATGAAGAAGCTTCTGCTTGCCGCCTCTGTTTTTGCGCTAACGGCATGTTCAACACCGTCAGAGCCGCAACTGACCCTGACGCCACAGCCTGTGATTGCCGCCCAACCGCTTGTGCAAGGTAAAGCACTGGCACTGGATAGCCGTGATCTGCGCACCGCACAATTTATCGCGGTAGTAGACAGCGGCCGTGAAAACGTTCAGCCTCTGCACAGCACGCAAAACCTACGCATTACGCTTGAGCAAGCGCTGTCTCGTCAGTTGGCTTCTCAAGGCTACACCATTACCGCAGACAGCCAAGGCACCTTGCGTCTGGACGTTCTGGAAGCCATGGTTAACGTGAAACACAGCGTAATGAGCCATGATCTGAGCAGCAAACTGCAGCTTCAGTTGGTGGTAGAAACCCCAACCGGTAAATTCATCAAGCGTTACTCCGGTAAATCTGAGCGTACGGGTGCAATGAGCGCGTCTGTGGAAGACATGGAATTGGCAATGAACAACCTGATCAACGCAGTATTGAAAGATATCTATGCGGATCAGGAGTTGAATAAATACATGCAGGAGAACCTATAATGCCACGTTTTATCGTCGCGTTACTGCTTTGCTTGGCGTTACCCGTCAGCGCAGCGACCCAAGTACAATTTACCACTAACCTGGGTGATTTCGTGATCCAACTGGATGAAGCGAAAGCCCCTACAACCAGTGAAAACTTCCTGAAGTACGTGAAAGATGGCAGCTATGTCGGCACCATTTTCCACCGTGTGATCCCGGGTTTCATGGCACAAGGCGGTGGCTTTGATAAAGACATGAAGCAGCGTCCATCTTACGCGCCAATCAAAAACGAATCAGCGAACGGTCTGCCAAATGATCGTGCAACGGTCGCGATGGCACGTACCCAAGATCCGCATTCGGCGACACGCCAGTTCTACATTAACTATGAAAACAACAGCTTCCTGAATGCGCGCGGCAGCCAGCCTGGCTACGCTGTGTTCGGTAAAGTGGTAAAAGGCTTCTCTGTGATTCAAAAAATGGCGGAGATCCCAACCACACGCGCTATGGGTATGAAAGATGTTCCACAACAGCCTATAGTTATTGAAGCGGTGAAGATTATTAAATAGTAGGCATAGATAAGGTCACCGGCACCTCATCTATGAGCAGGTGACCTTTATGCTTGAACTTGTTGTCTCTAACAGCGAGCCGCCCGCCCACCACATTCGTCAGCACATTGATGATCACGCCCCTGAACTGGCGCTTTGCGTACTCGGCGTGACCAACGGCCATGTGCCCTACACCGCCCTGAAAACCACCGTTACCGAACACCTGTATGCATGGTGGCGGTTATCTGTGCCTGCCGGCCCGGCGCAAGACAGTTACGAAGCCACTTACTGGTATCTGGTACATTTGCTGGAATCCTTAGAAGAGCACCAACTACTTGGCAATCACTTCCTGCAATTTAAGGCCAATAATGCGGCCCAATTTTTATTAGGGCTTGGTGAGCGACCGGAAAAAGCCCAAGGGATCCGCCCGTAACCCCTCGCAGCTGTTCAGGTTTTCCCTCTTCAGCCAATGCCTCTCTTTGTCGTGTCTTCTCTTGGTCTTCTCTTGGCCCTCTCTTTCATCTCAGAGATCGGGCATACCTAATTTTTCCAGATATTTGTCTTCACCCTCATCGCCGACAGGCACTTTTACTGTCTTTTTGCGACAAAAATCGGTAGCGTGCATAGAAAACGATAAGGGGAAACACCCGCTTATCACAGGCTCATCACCCAACCTGACCTTTGGATAACAGAACCACGGGTGACTTGGGTATAATGGCACCCCACTTCACACGCTACATCACCTGAGGGATACATGGCGCATTCTATCGATAACGCACAAGGCTGGCGGGTCTATCTGGAGAAAAAAGTCCTGATCATGCTCGCATTGGGCTTCTCTTCCGGTCTTCCACTGTTACTGGTGTTTGGCACCCTCTCTTTCTGGCTCCGTGAAGCCGGTGTCAGCCGTACTGACATTGGCTTTTTCAGTTGGGTTGCCTTGGCTTATGGCTTCAAATGGATGTGGTCACCGCTAATCGACCGCTTTCCGATCCCCGTACTCTCTTCGCTGCTGGGCCGCCGCCGGGGCTGGATGGTGTTCTCGCAACTGTTGATCATCGGATCTTTGATTGGCATGGCAGTGAGTAACCCACAAGTCGATTTAGTCCAATTGGCGATCTTTGCCCTGATTGTGGCGTTCTCCTCCGCCTCGCAAGATATAGTGATTGATGCCTACCGTATTGAATTAGCCTCTGAACGCCTGCAAGCCGCACTGGCGGCAGCCTACATGACCGGTTACCGCTTAGCGATGATCATGGCCGGCGCAGGGGCACTGGCTTTTGCCGCCTGGTTTGGTTCAAACAGCGAATATGATCCGAACGGCTGGAAATACGCCTATTTCATCATGGCAAGCTTGATGCTGATTGGCCTCATTACCGCGCTGTGCATTCATGAACCGACCATCGACAGCACCGAGATCGATCAGATTGAAAACGACTACAAACAGCGCCTGCTGGACAAAGGCTACTCGCCACAAATGGCACGCTTTGCCGCTTGGGCCTATACCGCAGCGGTAATGCCGTTTTTGGACTTTTTCTCGCGTTACGGCAAACATGCCCTGCTCATTTTGGCGCTGATCAGCTGCTACCGAATTTCCGATGTAGTGATGGGTGTGATGGCCAATGCCTTCTATGTCGACATGGGCTTTAGCAAAACCGAAGTCGCGTCGGTATCCAAAGTGTATGGCGTGATCATGACCCTGCTCGGCGCAGGCTTAGGCGGCATATTGGTCAGCAAATACAACACCATGCGCATTCTGGCCTTGGGGGCAATTCTGGCCGCCTGTACGAACCTGGCGTTCATGCTGTTCAGTTACATTGGCAATAGCCTGCCAATGCTGACGTTAGTGATCTCGCTGGATAACCTCAGTGCCGGTATCGCAACAGCGGCCTTCATCACCTTCATGTCGAGCTTAACCAACGTGGCATTCTCGGCCACTCAGTATGCGCTGTTCAGTTCGATCATGCTGCTGTTCCCGAAATTCATTGCCGGTTTCTCTGGCTTGTATGTGGACATGTTCGGCTACAACATTTTCTTCCTCAGCACCGCCCTGATCGGTCTGCCGGTACTCGCGTTGATTTACATCCTGAACCAACGTCACGGTGCCATCAACGGGGACCCAAACGGGAATCCGAACGGCGACCCGGACCACTCTTCAAAAACCACCAGCAAACCGTAACAAGTTTCCCTTCTCTGTGTTTTTCGCCGTAATAGGCGAAAAACACATTTTTTATTCCCTATCCTGTTGATGATTCATACTACAAATCAATTTTCAAGCGCAATCACATCCCTAAAAAGTATATCCACCTTCAGGGGTTAATGCGTGTGTTCACAGTTTGTTTAGAAATTCAACGAAAAACCGCATAAAAAATACGCTTAAGATCACTTTAATGATGAAATGTAATCGATTACACGAGATCAAGATCACATCTCGCAAAGGATTGCGCAAACGTTACATTCCCAAGCGTGACAGAAACCAATAGAATCGCCGCCAACAGAACACGGGCAACCAAAAAGCTCGGTCATAAAACACAATTAGCGAGAGTTCCCCCATGCGTAAATCACTAGTAGCACTAAGCGTACTTGCAGCGGCAGCAGCCCTTCCAGCACAAGCTGAATACCTATACGGTTTCGGTAACGTAAGCGTTAACTACCTAGACTGGTCTAAAGGTACTGAACAGCGTTCAGGCGGCGGTAAGGATGATTTCGTTTACCTAGAGCTTGAAGGTGGCGCAGGCTTTACTTGGGGTGAATTGTACGGTTTCATCGACCTAGAAAACGTACAGGATGGCGACAACCAAACAGCGACAACCACTAAAGGTTCTATCGCTTACAAACTAGGCCTGGGTGAACTACGTGCATACGCACAGAGCTACTCAACGCAAGCTAAAGGCTTCCAGGCAAACAACAACGTGCTTGGTCTGTCTTACAACTTCTCTGGCGACGGCTGGTTCTTCAACCCTTGGGTTGGTGCACACCACACCACAACTAACGATTTCAACGGCATGAACGGCGGTATGGCTGGTTGGGTTGCAGGTTACAACTTCAACGCATTTGGTCAGAGCTTCATGCTGTCTAACTGGCACGAAACTGAATTCGCTCGTCACAACGACTACGTAACAGTGATTAACGACAAAGGCGTTGACACTAACGGCGAAACTGACGACCTATCTGCAAACGGTGCTATCGCACTATGGTGGAACGTTACTGACGCAGTAACAACCGGTGTTCAGTACCGTTACGCCTACAACAAACTAGGCGGTGCAGGTAACTCTAACGCAGTTATCTACACTGTGAAGTACAACTTCTAAGTTGCACTTCTCCACAAAAAAAGCACCTTCGGGTGCTTTTTTTGTCATGATATTTATCACTTTTTTCTGCCTGCTTTGCCTTGCTCTCAAAAATAAGATGAAAATTATTTCCGAGACGACGACGCTTACCCTTTCTATTTCCTCAGCATTTTCATTTAACGTCTTGCTCCCAGAAGCAATACTTTGCCCCATCGCTAAGACAATCCACCAATCATAAACCTGTCCACTACATTTATTACTAGCTAAACAGCAATCAAAAAGGTGGTGTCACGCCTTTTACTTCACCGCTTCTACTCCGATGTACGCTTCCCCCATCGCGTATACCGACTGCACGCATACTTATTACAGCAGCAAAATCGGATCGAGAAGAAAAAGCAATGGCAAATGGTTAGCGAGACAACATAATGAAAACACTGAAGACCTTAACGTTCTGCTCCGCCTTGGCCTATTCAGGTGCCAGTTTCGCCGTCGACTACTCCGACGATATCCATAAAAATGATTACAAATGGCTACAGTTCAATTTGATGTACGCCCTGGAAGAGCTGCCACGCTCGCCGGATGCACCGTCAGGGCACGACTATCTTGAAATGGAGTTTGGTGGTCGTTCGGGGATCTTCGACCTGTACGGGTATGTCGATATCTTTGACTTAACCGATCACGATGCCAGTGATAAAAACGATCGGGCCAAAATTTTCATGAAATTTGCCCCGCGTGTATCGCTCGATGCCCTGACCAAAAAAGATCTCTCTATCGGGCCTATCCAAGAATGGTATATCGCCACCTTGTTCAACTGGGATGGTGGCTACAACAAAAACAGTGACTTCCCGCCAGTGAATAACTCCTTCTGGGGGATTGGTTCGGATGTGCAAGTGCCGTGGTTCGGAAAAGTCGGGGTCAATCTGTATGGCTTGTACGACATCAACAACAAAGACTGGAATGGCCTGCAGTTATCTACCAACTGGTTTAAACCCTTCTATAACTTCTCTAACGGCAGCTTCATTGCTTACCAAGGTTACATCGATTACCAGTTTGCTGCTGACGGCACCTTCAAAGGCAACACGCAAGCACACAATGGTGGCGTGATGTTCAACGGCTTTTACTGGCACTCTGATCGCTACTCATTAGGATATGGCTTTAAGCTGTATCACGATGTCTACCTCATTCGCGATACCAATGACTTTGAGTCCACCGGGATCAGCCATTACTTCTCGGCAACGTACAAGTTCTAACGCGCGGATTCCGACACAACAGCTCCTATAACCGCACGCTAAGGGTCAGCCCCTCAGCGTGCGTGTTCACGAACACGCTCATGAATATGTTCATGCTATGATGCTGCCTTCTCTCTCTTGATCAGCAAGGAAGCATTGCGCGTGAAAATCACCATCGTTGGCGCAGGCGCCATTGGCCTATTGTGGGGCTCGCATCTGTCTCAACACCATAGTGTCCATTTCTGGACCCGAGATAACACCTCATCGCTTAACATCACCGTTCAACCGCTGCCGTCTCAACCCGACACGCCACCGTCAGCGCCTTGCACCTTCGACTTTGTCGCCAATCAATCCGCATGGGTTGAACAGGCCGACTGCGTGTTAGTTACGGTCAAAGCGTTTCAGGTGCTCGAAGCCTTACAGGCCGTGCAGCCGTATTTAGCCGCCCACACACCGGTGGTCATCATGCACAACGGCATGGGGACTCATGAAGCGGTCAGCGCCTTATTGCCCCACCAGCCATTGCTGTACGCCACTACCGCGCAAGCCGCGCTTCGCCCAGATCGCCATCAGTTACACCATACCGGCCTCGGACAAACCTGGCTGGGCGCACTGAACGCAGAAGGCGCCGCTTACTCACCGTTGGCCTCGGTGTTTGATCGGGCACTGGCCCCATGTCAGTGGCATGACGATATCTTTCAGCCGCTGTGGCAAAAGCTGGCCATTAACTGCGCCATCAACCCTCTGACGGCCATTCACCAATGCCGTAATGGTGAATTGGCACACCCCGATTTTGACGCGACCTTGTCGCAGATCTGTGAAGAAGTGGCCGCCGTCATGAATGCAGAGGGCTACCCAACCAACGCGACACAATTGCGCACGCAAGTCGATACCGTCATTCAGACGACCGCACAGAATTTTTCTTCGATGCATCAGGATGTTTCCCACCACCGCACGACAGAAATCGACTATATTACCGGATATCTCATTGCCCGCGCGCAGGCACACCAGTTAACAGTGCCAACCAATGCGCAGCTATGGCAGCAGGTCAAACAATTGGAGCAACACACCCATGACGCATGACATCTCCCCATCTTCCACCATCAAAGTGGCGGTCTGTATCGCCCCGGGCACAGAAGAGATGGAAGCCATCAACACTATCGATATCCTGCTGCGTGCCGGTTTTGATGTCACCATTGCCAGCGTGGCCTCTGACGGCGCCCTGATCATGGAAGGATCACGCGGTATCAAACTGGTCGCGGACGTTCCTTTGGTCAACGTCGCCGATGAGCCGTTTGATTGCGTAGTACTGCCAGGTGGCTTGGCCGGTTCGGAATGTTTCCGTGACAGTCCACTGTTGGTGGAGTTTGTGAATCAGCATAAATACGACGGCAAACTGGTGGCAGCGATTTGTGCCGCGCCAGCGGTGGTACTGGAACATCACCAGATGTACCCGCAAGCCATCATGACCGCACACCCAGCGTTCCACGATCATATCCCCGCAGAGCGCCTGCGCACCAAGCGTGTGGTTTACGATGTGAATGGTAACCTGCTGACCAGCCAAGGACCAGGTACCTCACAAGAGTTCGCCTTAGCGATCATCATTCAACTGGCGGGTAAAGCCAAAGCGGCCGAAGTGGCAGAGCCAATGGTAGTGTGGCCGAACATGCATTCGGTGATGAAGGAAGAGCAGAAGTAAAAGCGAGTTTACGAGGGACGCGTGTCGAGTCTCACTGCGTTTCGAGTAAAGGCAAAAAGCAGAGTTGGGTTCTGTGGTTCTGTGGTTCTGTGGTTCTGTGGTTCTGTGGTTCTGTGGTTCTGTGGTTCTGTGG
>NZ_LDOV01000052.1 GCF_001029435.1 Photobacterium aphoticum
AAATCCTAGATCGCTGGGTCGGTCACACTAGACTGGCCCAACATTCCCCCTCAGCCCTTGCGCTACCTAGCAGTAAAAAATATTTTTCTCAGCCATTTCGTTGTCGCCGTCGTCGGTCCGGTCCTAGTCCGGTCCGTTGTGAAAAAATTGGTGTGAGTTTGGCGACGACGACGTCGAGGAACAGTGTCTAAATTCCATTTTTACCTGAGATGCATTTTGACGCAGAAATGTATGAGATGAATTTGAGGAAGACTAAATCCAAATCCAACTGAGGTAACTTAGGATGAGTTGAGATAAATTGGGATGAGTATTTCGGGCAGGAAATTACTGTGAGGCTTTCCAGACCGGATATGGACCGGACTAAACGAAAAAAGCCTGACGAGTTTCCTCATCAGGCTTTCTGGAATTTGGTGGCCCCTGACAGACTTGAACTGTCGACCAAGCGATTATGAGTCGCCTGCTCTAACCACTGAGCTAAGGGGCCAGTGTGCGGGAAATTATATGGGATGCTTATGGGGTTGTCTAGCGAATAAAGTGGTTGTTTTGTCTGCTTTTTAGGCAGTTGCCCCGCAGTTAGACGTGGATCGCAGGTGGGCTAACATATTGATTAATTTCAAGAGAGGCGCAGTAACTGCGTGCATGACCGACTTGCATAAAAAAACGGGCACAAGGCCCGTTTTTTTATTGATATCGCTGTCTGACGATTACTCGTCCAGGAAGCTACGTAGTACGTCTGAACGGCTTGGGTGACGCAGTTTACGCAGTGCTTTGGCTTCGATCTGACGGATACGCTCACGCGTTACGTCGAACTGCTTGCCCACTTCCTCTAGGGTGTGGTCAGTGTTCATGTCGATACCAAAACGCATACGCAGGACTTTCGCTTCACGTGGTGTCAGGCCAGCCAACACTTCGTTTGTCGCCATACGTAGGTTCGTTGCGGTTGCCGCGTCCATTGGTAGCTGAAGCGTGGTATCTTCAATGAAATCACCTAGGTGCGAATCTTCATCATCACCGATTGGGGTTTCCATTGAGATTGGCTCTTTCGCAATCTTCAGGACTTTACGGATCTTGTCTTCTGGCATCTGCATGCGCTCAGCCAGTTCTTCCGGTAGTGGCTCACGACCCATCTCCTGCAGCATCTGACGAGAGATACGGTTCAGTTTGTTGATGGTTTCGATCATGTGTACCGGAATACGGATAGTACGTGCCTGATCCGCGATAGAACGGGTGATTGCCTGACGGATCCACCATGTTGCGTATGTCGAGAACTTGTAACCACGACGGTATTCAAACTTATCAACCGCTTTCATCAGACCGATGTTACCTTCCTGGATCAGATCCAAGAACTGTAGACCACGGTTGGTGTATTTCTTCGCGATAGAGATAACCAGACGCAAGTTCGCCTCAACCATCTCTTTCTTCGCACGGCGGGCTTTCGCTTCACCGATAGACATACGACGGCTGATGTCTTTGATACGCTCGATAGACAGGCCCGTTTCTTCTTCTAGAATACGCAGTTTCAGAGAAGCACGACGAAGATCTTCTTCGTAGGTCTTCAGGCGTTCTGCGTATGGTTTACCAGAATTCAGGGCTTCGTCGATCCACTCGCTTGATGCTTCGTTGCCGGCAAAAAGATTCACGAAGGTTTTCTTCGGCATCTTACTGTTGTCGACACACATACGCATGATCAGGCGTTCGTTAGTACGCACTTTGTCCATGGCGTCACGTAGCGAGCTAACCAGTTTATCAAACTGTTTCGGGATCAGACGGAACTGCTTGAAGATTTCAGACAGTTCTTCAATCGCCACTTCAGTGGTTGGGTTCTGACGGCCGTTCGTTTCAATGGCCAGGGCCATTTTTTCGTAGGCTAGACGTAGCTCGTTGAATTTTTCACGAGCGACTTCTGGGTCGATACCTGAATCTTCTTCTTCAGCCGAATCGTCATCGTCTTCGTCATCTTCAAGATCTTTGTCTTCATCTTCAAGATCGGCTTCACTCAGCTCAGAGCCGATGTGCGTCGCTGTTGGCGCCGCGCTTTCTTCTTCGTTTGGATCAACAAAGCCAGAGATGATGTCTGTCAGACGTAGTTCGTCAGCTTCTACTTTGTCGAATTGCTCAAGCAGATGGGCGATAGCGGTTGGGTATTCAGCAACAGAACACTGAACCTGGTTGATACCATCTTCAATGCGTTTTGCGATATCGATTTCGCCTTCGCGGGTTAGCAGTTCAACGGTACCCATTTCACGCATGTACATGCGTACTGGGTCAGTTGTACGGCCAATTTCGCTTTCAACGCTTGAAAGGGCTTGGGCCGCAGCTTCAATCGCGTCTTCGTCCGCATTGTCTTCTGTCATCATCAGATCATCGGCATCAGGGGCAGTTTCTACCACCTTAATACCCATGTCATTAATCATCTGAATGATGTCTTCCACCTGATCGGAGTCAACGATGTCTTCCGGTAGGTGGTCATTTACTTCGGCGTAGGTCAGATAGCCTTGTTCCTTGCCCTTAGCGACAAGTAACTTTAGCTGTGACTGCGGATTTTGCTCCATAGACGATATCCAACTTAGGGTCTGATTGAGAGAGTAGTATGCAGAGATGCAAACCGTAAATTATAACAAATTTCTTAATTGATGACTACGTACTAGCCGGGACGGTTGAGTATGAGTAACTGCAATTCCCGCATCTCTTCGACTGATAAGCCGACGGTTCTCGATTTAGCCTGCAACTTTTCGATTTGTTGTTTAACGCACTGGTCAATCACTTTGTCCATTGCGTCCAAAAATACATCTAGAGTGTTATCCTCATCTTTGCTGAGGGGAAGCTCCCAGGCGGCCAAACGGGCCAGCATGCCTTCATTTTTGCTTCCTCGCCAGTTCTCTAGCAACTGGCCTGTAGTGATATTGGGGTTCGCGCGGCACTTTTCAACTATTGATATCAATAAATTTAGTCCAGCAACCTCAATCCCTTCAAATGCGGCCATGTCAAATTCAAGGCTGTTCACAAAATCTGGGCGTTGGATCAACAGGGCGATCACTTCGCGCATCGGGGTGCGTTTGATCTCCGGTTGTCCGGCTTTCTTCTGGGCGTCCTGACCGTGCTTGGAGAGCAGTTGTTGCAACTGGGCTTCGTCCGGCAGGCCGAGCTTTTTGCCGAGCATTTCACGCAGGTACAGGCGCAAGGTGCCGCCCGGAACCTTGTCGATCAGCGGGACAGCCAAGGTGCTCAGTTTGGCCTTGCCTTCGTTGCTGCTGGTATCGACCTGCTGCAACAAGGTGGTGAACATGAAGTCAGACAGGGTCATGGCCTGTGCCACTTGCTGTTCAAACCCGTCCTGGCCGTACTGGCGGATATAGGTATCTGGGTCTTCGCCATCCGGCAGGAACATAAATTTCAGCTGGCGGCCGTCGTTAAGGTACGGCAGGGCTTGCTCCATGGCACGCCAAGCGGCATCGCGGCCTGCGCGGTCACCATCGTAACAGCACACCACTGTACCGGTTTGACGGAACAGGGTCTGGATATGATCGCCGGTGGTTGAGGTGCCCAGCGAAGCCACGGCGTAATCAACGCCAAATTGCGCCAGGGCGACCACGTCCATATAGCCTTCGACCACCAGAAGTTTCTCCGGTTCCCGATGGGCTTGCAGCACTTCGTACAGGCCGTACAGTTCTCGGCCTTTGTGGAAGATCGGGGTTTCCGGTGAGTTCAGGTACTTCGGCGTCCCGTCACCCAGTACGCGGCCACCAAAGCCAATGACACGGCCACGGCGATCGCGAATGGGGAACATGACACGACCACGGAAACGGTCATAGCGACGGCCGTTGTCGTTTTCGATCAGCATGCCGGCGGTTACCAGCGCTTCTTGTGCCTCGTTATTGCGGCCAAAGCGAGTGCGTACCAAATCCCACTGATCCGGCACAAAGCCGACCCCAAATTTCTGGACAATTTCGCCCGACAGGCCACGGCCTTTGAGGTAATCAATCGCCACCGCCCCTTCTTGGGTACGTAGCTGGGATTGGTAGAACTGGCTGATCTGGCCCATCATGTCGTACAGGCCGAGTTTTTCTTTACTGCGTGCTGCCGGTTGGCCCCCGCCGGTGCCTTCTTCGCGTGGCACATCCAGCCCCACTTGGGAGGCCAGCTCTTCAATCGCTTCGACAAATTCGAGGCGGTCAAACTCCATCACGAAATCCAGGACGTTACCGTGCGCACCACAACCGAAGCAGTGGTAGAACTGTTTTTCCTGACTGACGGAGAAGGAGGGGGTTTTCTCGTTATGAAACGGGCAGCAAGCGCCGAAGTTTTTGCCTTGCTTTTTGAGTTTCACACGGGCATCCACGATATCTACGATGTCATGTCTGGAAATCAGATCATCGATAAAACTGCGTGGGATTTTGCCTGCCATATCGTGTGTGTTACCTGCAAGTGATGATGGAAGAAGGTGAATCAAAGCAAAAGGTTATTATGGGAATAACGCTTTGATTTGATAGTCGTATCAAATTACGGAGAGGCGAATACAAACAAGCCGCGCATTCCGAAACCGGAGAGCACGGCTTGTTGCAGAAACTGAGTAAGGGATTAACCGAGTTTCGCTTTCACGAGCTGGCTAACTTTACCCATATCGGCACGACCCTGAACTTGTGGCTTAAGCACAGCCATCAGTTTGCCCATGTCTTGCATGCTGGCAGCGCCGGTAGAAGCAATGGCCGCATCCAACAGGGCAGCAACTTCGTCGTCGCTCAGTGGTTGTGGCATGAATTCTTCCAACACGCTGATTTCAGCAAGTTCAACATCAGCAAGATCTTGGCGATTTGCTGCTTCGTATTGAGCAACAGAATCGCGACGCTGCTTAACCATCTTGGTTAGTACTGCCAACACGTCGTCTTCGGAAAGAGTGATCTTTTCGTCCACTTCGCGTTGTTTAATGGCAGCCATAGCCAGACGGATGGCACCAAGACGAGGTTTATCCTTCGCCTTCATGGCCGTTTTTTGTTCGTCTTTCAGACGTTCAATCAGAGTCATTACGCAATCCTTCTGTTAATCGTTAGATTAGTACAGACGAACGCGACGCGCGTTTTCGCGAGCCAATTTCTTCAGGTGACGCTTAACAGCCGCTGCTTTAGCACGCTTACGTACAGTAGTAGGCTTTTCGAAGTGTTCGCGACGACGTACTTCAGAAAGGATACCTGCTTTTTCGCAAGAGCGCTTGAAACGACGTAGTGCTACGTCAAACGGTTCGTTTTCACGTACTTTGATTACTGGCATGTAATACTCACCTCAGAGTGATTCGATTAACGCTGACGTTCAAAAGTGTCAGCTGATTAAAAATGGTGCGAAATTCTAATCTGATCTGGGGGCATTTGTAAAGCATTCTGCAACCCCGAACTGGTTAATTTCTGTCAAGGGCGGTAGTATGGCCCTCAATTACCATAAGTATAGAGGTTGTTATGCGTATACTGGGCATCGAAACCTCCTGTGACGAAACAGGCGTAGCAATTTTCGATGATGAAAAAGGGCTTTTGGCACACGAACTTTACAGCCAGGTAAAACTGCATGCTGACTACGGTGGTGTGGTGCCGGAGCTGGCTTCGCGTGACCATGTCAAGAAGACGATCCCATTGATCAAAGCGGCGCTGCAGTCAGCCAATCTGACCCATGAAGATCTTGACGGTGTGGCATACACCGCCGGTCCGGGTCTGGTGGGTGCGCTGTTGGTGGGCGCGACCATTGGTCGAAGCTTGGCCTATGCATGGAACCTGCCAGCGGTGGCGGTTCACCATATGGAAGGTCACTTGCTGGCCCCAATGCTGGAAGACAATCCACCGGCGTTCCCGTTTGTGGCACTGTTGGTGTCTGGCGGTCACACCATGATGGTGGAAGTGAAAGGCATTGGTGAATACCAAATTCTGGGCGAGTCGATTGATGATGCCGCTGGCGAAGCGTTTGATAAAACCGCCAAGCTGATGGGGCTGGACTACCCAGGTGGCCCGTTGCTGTCCAAATTGGCAGAAAACGGCACTCCGGGTCGCTTTACCTTCCCGCGTCCGATGACTGACCGTCCGGGGCTGGATTTCAGTTTCTCGGGCCTGAAGACGTTTGCGGCTAATACCATTCGCGCGAACGGTGATGACGATCAGACCCGTGCGGACATTGCGTATGCGTTCCAGGAAGCGGTGGTAGATACGTTGGCGATCAAATGTAAGCGTGCCCTGAAGCAAACGGGCTTCAAGCGCTTGGTGATTGCCGGCGGCGTGAGTGCGAACAAGCACCTGCGTGCCCAGCTGGAAGAGATGATGCGTAAAATGCACGGTGAAGTGTTCTACCCTCGTACCGAGTTTTGTACGGATAACGGGGCAATGATCGCGTATGCCGGTATGCAGCGTCTGAAAAATCAGGAAAGCATGGACTTGGGCGTAAAAGCGCATCCACGTTGGCCGATCGATCAGCTTAAGCCGATCAACGAAGCAGAATAAGCGCAGTCGTCGGACTTTTTCGGTACCGATGCGGCACGGATAAGACAAAGCAACCCCGCGCAGCGTCATGGCTGTGGCGGGGTTGTTTAGTTTTTGCTGCGTGTTTCCTGATTTTTAGCGGAGGGCTGAGCGGGATTTTGAACTGCGTTCTGTTTTTTTGAGCGGTTGAATTTCTGCCAAATCTTCGGCTCTTCACCCGCCAATAAGCGGCGCAGGTTGTCGTGGTGACGAAACACAATCAGGCACGACAGCATGGCGACCGGCATGGTGTATTCCGGTTTCACCCACCAGGTAAACAGCGGCGCAATCAGCGCGGTGACCATCGACCCGAGCGATGAGTAACCGGTGATCAAGACCGTGATCAGCCAGGCGCCAATTAACATCCCACTGAGATCCCAGCCAATCGGGGCTAACGCGCCCAGCGCCGTTGCCACCCCTTTCCCGCCACGGAAGTGGAAGAAGATCGGATAGATGTGGCCCAGACAGGCCGCGATACCGATGATCCCCAGCATGAACGGGTTGACGCCGGCAAAGTAGCTCAGCCAGACCGGCAACATCCCTTTGAGAATGTCACAGAACAGTACGGCAGCTGCCGCGCCGCGTCCGCCGATACGCAGTACGTTGGTGGCACCGGGGTTACCGGAACCGGACTCACGCGGATCGGGTAGGCCGTACAGGCGGCTGATCAGCACGGCACTGGAGATAGAGCCCAGTAAGTAGGCGCTGATGATGATCAACAAGACGAATGGTGTCATGCAGGATCCTCGTTACAGGCGATAGCATCGCCGAATTATCCTTGGTCAATTATTTCGCTTTTGTGGGCATATGGTATAGTGCTAGCCCTTGAACTCATAGGCAACCTGATGAGCTTTTAAATCAACGTCATACTATATCGTTACAGACTGTTCGATAATACGCGTTTTGGCTCAAATTAGGTATCCGACCTCTACACATAATTAGCGATTGAACATGGATTCAGTATTTATCGAACATCTTGAAGTCATTGCCTCCATCGGAGTGTATGACTGGGAACAAACAATCAAGCAAAAACTGGTGCTTGATATCGAAATGGCTCACGACAACCGTCCGGCTGCGCTGAGCGATGATGTGACCTTGGCATTGGATTATGCCGCCGTGAGTGGTGCTGTCATGCAACACATTGAAAACGGCCGTTTTCTGCTGGTAGAGCGTGTGGCGGAAGAAATTGCCCAGCTGATCATGAACCAGTTCTCTGTGCCTTGGATCCGTGTACGCGTGACCAAGCCGGGCGCAGTACCGACAGCCCGTGGGGTGGGTGTGCAAATCGAGCGAGGCAGCCGGTGATCACCGCCTATATCAGCGTCGGATCGAACATTGAGCGCGATTATCATGTGCGCGCCGCCATCGCTGAACTGAGGTTGTTGAGCGAAGCCTGTTCGGTGTCGACGATTTATGAGGCAGAGCCGGTGGGCTTTGAGGGCCCGAATTTTTATAACGGGGTCATTGCCATCAACACGTCATTATCGCTCGTTACCCTGCAAGCAACGCTCAAGCAGCTGGAATTGCAGTACGGGCGATCCCCTTCGGCGAAAAAGAACCAAAGTCGCACGTTGGATCTCGACATCTTATTGTACGGGGACTGCGTGAGCGACACGCCCGCTATCCCCCGTGCTGATATTTTTAAATTCGCGTTTGTGCTGCGTCCGCTGATGGAGCTGTGCCCGGATCGTGTGATCCCGGGAGACGGCCGTACGGTGCGACAGGTGTGGCAGGCGTTCGATCGCGAACAGGCCTTATGGCCGGTGGAAGATTTTGTTATTTAAGGACAGTTAAACAACTATGAGCCAGTTTGAAGCGTTTATCTTGGCCCTGATCCAGGGGCTGACCGAATTTTTACCGATTTCTAGCTCCGCCCATTTGATTTTGCCTTCTGCCGTTTTTGGCTGGGCCGATCAGGGGCTGGCATTTGACGTGGCCGTGCATGTGGGCACCTTGATGGCGGTGATTGGCTACTTCCGTAAAGAAGTGGTGTCATTGCTATCAGCATGGCTGGGGTCGATTTTCAAAAAACAACACAATGCCGAATCGAAACTGGCTTGGATGATCGTGATCGCGACCATTCCTGCCTGTATCTTCGGTTTGTTCATGAAAGACATCATCGAGTTGTACCTGCGTTCCGCGTGGGTGATTGCCATTACCACTATCGTGTTCGGTTTGTTGCTGTGGTGGGTGGATGTACGCGCTACGCAGCAAGACGACGAATATCAGGCGGATTGGAAACGCTCGCTGTTCATCGGTCTGTCTCAGGCGGCGGCGATGATCCCGGGCACCTCCCGCTCTGGTGCGACCATGACCGCTGCGCTGTACTTGGGCTTTACCCGCGAAGCGGCCGCGCGTTTCTCGTTCCTGATGTCGATCCCTATTATTTTGTTGGCGGGCGGCTACCTGGGCATGAAGCTGGTGACCAGCGGTAATCCGGTGCAGTTTGATGTATTGGCGATCGGTGTCGCGGTGTCGTTTGTCAGTGCGTACGCGTGTATTCACGTGTTCCTGAAGCTGGTTACCCGTTTGGGCATGTTGCCGTTTGTGGTATACCGCTTGCTACTGGGCGTGGGCTTGATGGCCTTCCTGTTGACCCAGTCATAATCGCGCGTGCGATAAACAGAAAAAAGCCCAGTATTTGCTGGGCTTTTTTGTTTTTGGCTTAGGGCCGTTTCTGTTGCCAGAGAGGCGCGCACGTTAGAGGCGTGATTTCCCTAACGCTTCTTTGACGGCATAAGCGCGGCGTTTAGCGTGCTCTTCCCGAATCGCCGGGCCTTTGAAGCCGTCATCGATGATCGGTTTCACCGCGACACTCAGCGCAGCCGCAAAAGCGGTTTCCAGCAGATCAGCTTGTGGGTACTCAGCCTCTTCAAAACCGGTACGGCCACGCACATCCGCTCGGCAACACAGGGCGAGTTGCGCCACACGCTCGGGTTTTCGCCATGCATCCATTTGATCAAAGATTTTGATGAAGGTGGTCGGGCGCAGCTCGGCAGCGTTGTGGATCTTGGTGTGCTGGGCACACACCATCAGCGCGGTATCTCGGTATTCATTCGGGACACGCAGGCGCTGGCACAATTCACGGATCGCGCCTAAGCCGGTTTGGCAGTGCATTTTATGGCTCGGCCATTCTGCTTCTGGGGTCAGGGCTTTGCCCAGATCGTGCACCTGCGCGGCAAAACGGATCACCGGGGACTCACTCAGCGTGGCTGCCTGCGCCGCTACCAATAGGGTGTGGATCCCGCAGTCAATTTCCGGATGCCATTTCTCTGGCTGTGGCACACCAAACAAATCATTAATTTCAGGCATGATCACCGCCAGTGCGCCACATTGACGCAGGACGGTCAGGAAGATTTCCGGGTTGGCGGTGTGCAGGGAGCGTTCCCATTCTTGCCAGACGCGCTCAGGAGTCAGGGCAGCAAGTTCACCGGCCACCACCATGTCCTGCATCAGCGCCAGCGTTTCGGGGGCAACGGTAAAACCGAGATGGGCAAAGCGGGCAGCAAAACGGGCCACACGTAAGACACGCAGGGGATCTTCCACAAACGCCGGGGAGACATGGCGCAGCAGACGATCCGCCAGATCTTGCTGGCCGTGGTAAGGATCGAACAGGGTGCCGTCATCGGCTTGGGCGATCGCATTGATCGTCAAATCGCGGCGCATCAAGTCCTGTTCAAGGGTGACATCCGGCGCGGAATAGCAAACAAATCCGGTATAACCGGATCCTGACTTACGCTCGGTGCGCGCTAAGGCGTATTCCTGTTTGGTTTTCGGGTGCAAGAAGACCGGGAAATCACTGCCGACCTGGGTATACCCTTGTGCCAGCATTTCTGCCGGTGTGGTGCCGACCACCACCCAATCCTTATCTTTGACGGGTAAACCAAGCAGCGCATCCCGCACCGCACCGCCGACTAAATATTTTTCCACGTTTGTCACCTGTTTTCCGTGAGTGCCATACTTTTGTGTAAGAATTATATCAAATTGCACAACTATCACTAACATCACGCGACCTGAAATAAATTGTCGCTATCGCAATGGCCTTGCCTCTATACATTCAGCAGCGGTAAAGGTAACGTTGCTTTTTCTCTCCTTTGACTCATTGCGAGAATTACAGCATGTACAAGGATTTTTATGGGATCTCGGAATCTCCGTTTTCTATTGTTCCGAGCGCGCGCTTCCTCTATCTGAGCGAGCGTCACCGTGAGGCGCTGACCCATATGTTAGCCAGCTTGGGTGGCGGCGGGGGATTCGGGTTGCTCACGGGGGAAGTGGGAACCGGTAAAACCACCGTGTTACGCGGATTGGTCGCCCGTTTGCCGCAGGAAACGCAGGTTGCGGTGATCCTGAACCCGTCATTATCAACCCATGAGTTGTTGGCTGGCCTGAGCGATGAACTGGGGATCAGCTATCACGAACAAGACTCCATTAAGCAGCTGACCGACGGGATTTATCAGCATTTGTTAGCGAACCATCAGGCAGGCAAACAGACCCTCCTGTTGGTGGATGAAGCCCAGCATTTGATGCCAGATGCTCTTGAGCAACTGCGTTTGTTGACCAACCTGGAAACCGACAGCACCAAATTGTTGAAAGTGGTGTTGGTGGGCCAGCCGGAATTGCAGCAACTGTTGCAGCAGGAAAACCTGCGCCAGTTAGCACAGCGCATTACTTCCCGTTATCACCTGTTGCCGCTGAACGAAGAAGAAGTCAGTGAGTACGTGAACTACCGTTTGCGTGCGGTGGACTGTTTGCATCAGGTCTTCACACCGGCACTGAACTTGCAGATTGCCCGTGCCACCGGCGGGATCCCGCGTCTGATCAACCTGGTGTGTGACAAGGCGATGTTGTATGGCTTTCAGTCCATGCGTCATCAATTGGATAAAGACATTGTCGCCCGTGCCTGTGATGAGGTACTGAGTTGGCAACTACCTCGCCGTCAGCCGTCGAAAAAAGCCCGTACCGTAACTTTTAGTGCGTTCCCGATCTCCGCATTAGCGGCTGGGGTGGTGGTCGCACTGGGGATTGGCTGGTGGAAAGGCTGGATTGATTTGCCGACGCGTCCGTCGGATCGCTCGGTCGAGACAGCGCCAGTGACGGCACCGGCCACAGCATCAAAGGTTGAAACAGACAGTCTGGCACCTGTTTTAGCGCCGAATGTGGTAGACAGCGCGGCGGAGCAGGTGGCCCAGCAAAGTACGGCACAGACGCAAGAGCCGACCATTGTGGTGCAGGCACCGCTCGATCCGGTGCAGAACTGGCGATATACCGTGTTGCAGGCGCAGTCTGAACAAAAAGCGATGCAGACCTTATACCGTTTATGGGGCTACGATCCGGCCGTCAGTTTGGCCAGTTGTGATTCCAGTGATCGCATTGGCTTGAGCTGTTATAACGGCAAGGGCGGGTTGCCTGCGTTGCGTGATGTGAACCGCCCGGCAGTCGTTGCGTTGCGTGAACCGGACGGGGCGCAATATTACGCTGCCGTGTATGCGGTGCGTGACGATAAGGTGGAATTGCTGCTCGGTGGCGAGCGGATTGCCGTTGAGCCGTCCTGGCTCGATGCCCGCTGGGATGGCCGTTACACCTTGCTCTGGCGTCCGCCATTGGGAGACAGTGCGTCCATCCGTTATGGTCAGCAAGGCCAACGCGTGATTTGGCTGGATCATCAACTGAGCACCCTGCTGGGTGAGTTGCCGGACAGTCAGGATACCTTCGGTCAGGCTTTGTTGGATAAGTTGCGTCGCTTCCAGCGTGAGCAGCGTTTGTCGGTGGATGGCATTGCCGGCCCGCAGACCCTGATGATGATTGATTCTGCCTTGCATTTACCTGGGCCGACGTTGCAGCCGGAGAATAGCTAATGTCTAAATTGTTATCGGCGATTGCGAAATCAGAGTCGCAACATACCGGAGGACACAACGCCACCTCCTCTTTATTTTCTGAGCTGATGACCGATCCACGCGCGGCGGCGCGACGGGGGGCGCAGCGCTATCGTACCGCGTTGTTGTTTGCGCTGCCGGTGGTTGCTTTGGTGGGCTATGGCGTATTCACGAATGCTGCATCAGACAGTGCAACACACGTGACCACCGCGTCGGCGGTGGATGAAACGCCGCCGGTGTACAAAGAAGCGGTGAGCACGCCGGTTGTGGAAGTGATTCAGGATGAGCCGTATTTTCCGGCGGGGATTGAGCGCTTGAGTTACCCGGATCTGTACACCGAGCCACTGCCGAGCCACCCGACCGATCCGGATGTGATTGCCGCTGCGCATACACCGTTTGGCACTACTGCACAGGGCGAGATGGGTGAAAGCGGGGAGCCGTTGTTTGTGCCGCCTACCAAACAGACGTCTGATACGTGGGATCTGGATAAGCTCGATTACAGCGGGTTGTCACCGGAATTGGCGCTACAGTTGCGTTCAGCCATTGCTGCCACGGAAGAGGGTGATGAGCCAATGCCTGAGATGCTGGAAAACGAACGTGCGGGGATCCCGGTAGGCGCGAAAGCCGATCTCCAGACCATTGATTTGGCGGATTTGCCGATGGCGGTGAAGAAGCGGATCCCTAAGCTGGATTTTCAAACGCACATCTATTCATCGTCACCGGACAGCCGTTGGGTGAAAGTGAATGGCGAAGAAGCCTATGAAGGGGATGAAATTGCGCCGGGTGTCGTGCTTAAGCAGATCGCGCCGCGCAACGTGGCGTTCACGTTTGAGAACTTCCTGATCTCCATGCCGGCACTATCGTCTTGGTAGTTATCGTCCTGGTAACAGGTAGCAGCATGGTTTCAAGATAAGCAAAAGGCAGCCAACAGGCTGCCTTTTTTGTCTCGCGAAAGCGGCATTAACGTAGGCTTATGCCCAACCGTTGTTACGCTTGCGACGACGTGGAATAAGGTGCGGCAAGATCAGACCGAACAGCAGACCACCACCGGCAACCATACCGCCGTAGGTGAACCAACGCATCAGCAGGTCATCTTTTTGCGTGTCTAGCTTCGCACGTAGCTCACGGATCTCCGCTTGTGAGGTCATCAGCTGCTCATTCAGCTGGCTGTTCTGTGTTTCCAGATCGGTGATCTGCTCAGTGCGCAGCTTCACGGTGTTCTGCAGACTAGCGGTTTTCTTATCGCCAGATTGCAAGGCATCCGCCAGTGACGCTTTCACTTCCGTCAGTTCTTTTTCCAAGGCAGGCACGCGTTCTTTCAGACCCATCTGTGTAGACAGGTAGTCAGCGTTCACCCAGCCAATACGACCACGGTTGTCACGGACTTTGCTGTAACCGGTTTCACGGTTGGTTTCCAACAGTGCCACTTTGGTACCGGCATTCACGCTACCGATGATACGGAACTGAGTGCTAGGGCCTTTGTGCATGTAAGTGAACAGATCATCGGAAATGTACCGACTTTGTTCAGCGTTAACTGGCAGAGCGGCAACCGCGCAAGCCAGAATGAGTAAGCGGATTAAGTGCTTCACAATTTGATTCCTTGGGAGAGCCTGTTTTCTCGAGAGGACAAAGTCTAAAAACTTTGCGCCGAGGGTGCAAGAAAAGAGGGAGGCAAAGCCTCCCTCTTTTGAACCAAAGCCAGATTTGACGTGGTTTAACCAAACATTGCTTGCATAATATAGAAGAAGATGACCGCAAGTAGGGCACCCGCTGGCAGGGTGATCACCCATGACGCCACGATATTACGCACAACACCCAGGTTCAGCGCTGCGATACCACGGGCAAATGCCACGCCGATCACGCCGCCCACAAGGGTTTGTGTGGTTGAAATTGGTAGACCTGTACCTGATGCCAATACAACGGTTGACGCTGTTGCTAGCTGTGCAGCAAAGCCACGGCTTGGGGTCAGTTCAGTGATACCTGTGCCCACGGTTGCCATTACTTTGTGACCCATGGTCGCCAGACCAATCACGATACCGATACCACCCAGTGGAAGGATCCACCATGCAATCGTTGACTGAGAGGCGATTTGGCCCAGGTTCTCAACGGTTGAAACAACCGCAGACAGTGGACCGATCGCGTTCGCTACGTCGTTTGAACCGTGCGCAAATGCCATCGCACATGCTGTTACAACCATTAGCAGGCTGAATACACGTTCAACACCGGCGTAACCGTTGCTGTCAGTTGCAGAACCGTCGTCATCTTTGTATTTACGGCTGATGTAGATGTAACCGAAGGCCATCACAATCGCAGAAACGACAATAGACGCTACCCACGCTTCACCGTTTGAAAGGTGTAGACCGACGTGCTTAAGACCTTTTTTGATGGTCACAAGCGCGATCACCATGGCCGTAATGAACATGTAGACCGGTACGAAGCGTTTCGCATTGACCAGTGGGGTGTCTGTATCAAAGATCAGACGCTGGGCGCTGACAAAAATACCGTATGCAAACAGACCCGAGATCAGCGGTGTGATCAACCAGCTGCCCACGATGCCTTGTACTGAAGACCAGGTTACTGCTTCAGGACCGACAGAGATGCAGGCAAAACCAATGATGGCACCAATGATTGAGTGCGTGGTTGATACCGGCCAGCCCATGTAAGAGGCCACCAATAGCCACGTACCCGCTGCAAGCAGTGCAGACATCATACCGTACACCAACACTTCAGGCTGGTTAGTAAAGTAAGACATGTCTACCACGCCTTTACGGATGGTGTCTGTTACTTCACCACCGGCAAGGTAAGCACCGGCAAACTCAAAAATCATCGCAATGATGATCGCTTGCTTGACTGTTAGGGCTTTAGAGCCGACTGAGGTACCCATTGCGTTGGCAACGTCATTTGCGCCGATACCAATCGCCATTAAAAGACCAAAGAAAGCCGCCACCAAAATAATCATGGTGCCGTAGTTAGTCAGGATTTCCATTGTAAAACCTTGTTTTAGTTACATTCTTTCGCTATGAACGCGATAGCATGATTTCAAGACGCGAGCCAACGCGTTGCGCTTGGTCAGCGATACCGCCAACCCACTCGAGGATCTTGTAGAGGAACATTACATCCACTGGACTGTGCTGGTCTTCGATGGCCATTAGCTGTTGGCGAAGTTTGATCTGCATGCTGTCAGTATCATCTTCGATAACATCCAGTTGGTTGATCATTTCTGCCACGAGTGTGACTTCGCGACCTTTGAAGCCCGTCTCTAGCAGTTCATCCAATTCGTTAATCACTCGGCTAGCTTGGTTAGCTGCGTCGAGACAACGTTGAACGTATGCCACAAAGTCAGGGTACATAGAGGAAGGGATTTGTAACTGTCGGCCCAGAACGCGGCCGGCGATGTCTTTGGCAAGGTTTGCCAACTTGTCTTGCTGGGTCAGGAGGTCGAGCATGTCAGTGCGGTCGACTGGCATAAACAGACCACGAGGAAGTTTCAGGCGGATCTCACGCTTCAACACATCCGCATCTTTTTCAATCTGCGAGATCTGTTCGCGGAGCATGGACGCCTTATCCCAATCTCCCGCCTCACAGGCAGCAAAGAAGGGGACGAGCAATTCGCAACATTCATTTACGCGAGTAACGTGACGTTGCAGTGGTTTGATTGGGGATTTAGCAAAGAGCCCCATAATAGTATTTACTGGCATAGCCGAATAACCTAGAAAGAGCCAAAATTGGCGAATTCTTGAGCGATGGTCATTAAGGCGCGCATGGTAACGCATAAGTAAGTATAGGGGAACTAATTTCGATCAAGGTTTTGTTTAAATTTCGTGCTTGCCCCGGAATGAAATTGCCAATATCCTTGGTTTGCCACTGTTTATAGGTATAACTATGGAAACCGAGATAGAACTGAAGTTTTTCGTCTCGCCAGAATTTTCGAGTCAATTATTGCGCAAGATTGCCGCACTCAAGATTCTGCAGCAAAGTCGACGTGCCCTTGGTAACGTCTACTTCGACACCCCAGACCAAATTCTTCGCCAGCACGATATCGGCCTGCGTATTCGCCGTTTTGACGATGTGTTTGTACAAACACTGAAAACCGCAGGTCGTGTAGTGGCTGGCTTACACCAGCGCCCAGAATACAACGCTGAAACCACCGGCACCGAGCCGGATTTGATGTTGCACCCGGCCGACGCATGGCCAGAAGGGTTCAATGTTGACATGGTGCAGCAGCAACTTCATCCTTTGTTCTCTACTGATTTTGTCCGTCAGCAATGGCTGGTGGCGATGCCGGATGGCAGTCAGGTTGAACTGGCCTTTGACCAAGGTGAAGTGAACGCGAACGGCAAGACTTGCCCGATCTGTGAAGTGGAGCTGGAGCTCAAATCCGGCCAAACTGACGCCTTATTTACGCTTGCCCGTGAACTCTGCACTGAAGGTGGAATGCGCTTAGGTAACCTGAGCAAAGCCGCGCGCGGTTACCGCTTAGCGGCTGATTACGCCGGGGATGCCGTTAAACCTCTGGGCAGTGTGCCGCTCGGTGAGCAGGACAGTGTGGAAACCGTGTTTGTCAAAACACTGGAGCACGCGCTGGGCCATTGGCATTACCACGAACAAATTTTCGCCGAACGCCAAGAGCAAGCGGCACTAGAGCAAATTGAGCAGGCGTTAGGACTGTTGCGTCAGTCGCTGGTGACCTTTGGTGGCATGATCCCACGTCGTGCCAGTGCCTTATTGCGCCAAGAGCTGCAATGGCTGGAAGGTGAGCTGGACTGGTTGCCGGAATCGGCAGGTTTGGCGTACTTGCTGGCAGAAAAAGGCTACGCGTTGCGTAAGCTGGACTGTCGCAAAACCTTGCTAAAGCAAATTGAAGCACGTCGTGACGACCTGCCTGCGCCGGAAGAAACCCTCGCCCTGATTGAATCCGCACGCTACTGTGGCCTGCTGCTGGATCTCAGTCGTTGGATCTTAAGCCGTGGCTGGCAACCGTTTCTGGACGATAAATCCCGTCAGCGTCTGGCTGAGCCGGTGAAAGGCTTTGCTGACACCATGTTGGCCCGCTCATGGCAAGAGTTGCAGGATGTGTTCCCAGCAGAGCGCCAGCTTAACCGCATTGATTATCTGGATCAGCAGCCGCGTTTGCTGCGCAACCTGATGAGCGGTCTGAGCTTTGCGGATCTGTATGACGAAGATCGTCGTCAGCCATTCCGTATGCCGTGGATTGATTTGCTACAAGGCATTGATGATTTGCGCCAGCTTGAGCCGATTCGTGCCCTGATCCCACAGCAAGAGGATGAGGAAGACCGCCGTCAGGTGGAGAAATGGCTACAGCGCAAAGAAGAGTCGCTGATCCACGCGATGGATCAAACCCGTCAGATCGGGATTGAACTCACGCCATACTGGCCGTAACGCCTGAGTGCGAACAACGCACAGAGAAAGAAAAGCCCGACAGTGTTCGGGCTTTTTTGTGGCTGTCTGTGCGACATCGTCACGCGTCTTGCTTGTTTGGCGCGTCGGCCTGTCCTTGTTCTCGCTCTTCTTGCTCCTGCTCTTTTGCTTCGAGGCGACGTTCAATGGCTTCCAAGCGCGCCAGTACTTGTTCCTGACGGTGCAGCAGGTGTTGCCATTCTTGCTCGTGGCGCTTGGCGGATTTCTCCTTTTCTTGTTCCGGGTCAGAAATGAACGAGGTGATCAAACCGGCCACCATACCGAACAAGCCCACACCACACACAATGATCCCTGCCGCTAATATTTTGCCCAGTATCGTGACCGGATAGTGATCGCCGTAGCCCACGGTGGAGATGGTCACAAACACCCACCACAGCGCATCGCCGGCATTGTGAATATTGCTGCCCGGCGCGCCGCCTTCAATCAGCAAAATCATGGCCGAGCCGACCGACACCAGAATCGTCAGCAGTAAAAAGATGGTGGCAATGGTTGCTTCCCGGCGGTTTTGCCGGATCTGTTGCAACACATGACGGCTGGAGCGTAACAGGCGCAGAACGCGGAAAATTTGTAGCAGGCGGGCAAAGCGAAACGGCTCAATGACCGGAATGCTGGCCATGAAATCAATCCAGTGGGTTTTGAGGTAGGTGAGTTTCGCAGGGCTTCGGAAAAAGTCGGTCAGCAGTTGGCACCAGAACAGCAAGCAGATAAAGGTATCGATACCCAATAGCAGCACATGTGCATTGCTGTCTTTGGGCAGAAAAATCATGGTGGAGACGACCGTCAGTGACAGAAATGAGAGCACTAACGCCATCAGGCTCATCGGGTTTAATTCGTATTGGGTCGCGGGTGCGCTGTCAGACGCCGCGTGGTCTGATGGCTTAGGCGATTCGTGCATGGCGGATGGGCTGGTTAGAAAAAGGGTGCCGATATCCTACACCCTTGCCGGCCTGACATCGACGTTAATGACCGTAGAAAAAGGAGATGCTCCCCTGAAAGACGGGATGCGCGGAGGGGGAAATGTTCACAGAAATTCGCGTAAGTGATCGCGATTTTGCAGTATGTCTTGTTGGTCGTGCAGCATGCTGTGCGATTCCACGCACGTATCGGCAGGCAGTATGCTATGTTGGGACGGGAAAAAGGTTGGGACGAGACAAGTGCGGCGGTGTATGTCATCCGGTTGTGCTTCGACAGTGATATCGACAGGAAAAGGAAACGTAATGACTTCGCAAGATTTGATCAGTGCCGCAATGGAAAAGGCTTGGGACAAAATCAATGATGCCCAACCCGACAGTTTGGCGTGTTGGCCGGCTCATCGTGCGACAGCCCTGCGTCAGGTGATGGGCTACAGTGATTTTATTACCGCCGCCATTGCGCGCGATGCCACCTTATTGCCGTGGTTGGATGCCCATTTGGATGATCCATCACGCTATGACGGCTACCGTGACGAGTTGGCCGCATTATTATCGACCGTGCAGGATGAAATCGGTCTGCACCGTGTGTTACGTCAGTTCCGCCGTCGCGAAATGGTGTGGATTGCTTGGCATGACTTCACCGGTCAGGCGGCGTTGACTGCTAGCTTGGCGCATTTGTCTCATCTGGCAGAAGCCATGATCATGGAAGCCTACAACTGGTTGTATGCGCAAAGTTGCCGCGAGTTAGGCACCCCGATGAACGCTGCGGGTGAAGCGCAGCCGATGCTGATCCTCGGCATGGGCAAACTCGGTGGTGGTGAGCTCAATTTCTCCTCCGATATCGATTTGATTTTTACCTATCCTGAAAACGGCGAAACCCAAGGGGGCCGTCGCAGTCTCGCCAATGCCCAGTTCTTTACCCGTTTAGGTCAGCGTTTGATCAAAGCGTTGGATCAGCAAACCTATGACGGTTTTTGTTACCGCGTCGACATGCGCTTGCGCCCGTTTGGCGACAGTGGTCCGCTGGTAATGAGCTATGCGGCGCTGGAAGACTACTACCAAGAGCAGGGACGCGACTGGGAACGTTATGCCATGATCAAAGCCCGCGTGATGGGGCGGGAGAGTTTCACCCAGTATCAGGAACTGCGCCAGATGCTGCGCCCGTTCGTGTTCCGTCGCTACATTGATTTCAGTGCCATTCAGTCGCTGCGTCGGATGAAATCCATGATCAGCAGTGAAGTGCGCCGTCGCGGGTTGCACAACAATATCAAGCTGGGGGCGGGCGGCATTCGTGAAGTGGAGTTTATTGCTCAGTCGTTTCAGCTGATCCGAGGCGGACGTAGCCCGGATTTGCGCGGGCGTGGGTTGCTGGAAACACTCAGTGCGATCCGCGAACAAGGGCTGTTGCCGGGCGAGCAGGTGGACGAGCTTGAGCAAGGCTATGCGTTTTTGCGCCGGCTGGAAAACCTGCTGCAAGCCATTGATGATAAACAAACCCAGACCCTGCCTGATAAGCCCTTGGATCAGTGCCGCTTGGCGTTGGCCATGGGATACGCAGATTGGGCAGTACTGACCGCCGCCACTGAGCAGCACATGCAAGCGATCCACGCCGTGTTTGATGACATCATTGGTGCCGATGACGACGAAGGCCAATGTGAAGTCTCTGCCCAGTACCACGAGCTGTGGAACATGGTCAAAGATCCGGAGGTGTTGCTGACCATCCTGACCGAAATGAATGCGCCGGATGCCAAAACCCAAACCACCTTGCTGGGGAACATGAAAGCCGAATTGTCCAAACGCACATTAGGGCCGCGTGGTCGGGAAGTGTTAGCTCGTTTGATGCCCAGCGTATTGGCACTGATTGTGAATCGGGAAGATGCGGCGGCGGTATTGGAGCGCGTCAGCAAGTTGATTGTGCGCATTGCTACCCGTACCACCTATTTGGAGCTGTTGAGTGAACACCCGGCGGCCTTGGAGCAATTGGTGCGCCTGTGTGCTGCCAGCCCGATGGTGGCAGCACAGTTATCACAATACCCGATCTTGCTGGATGAGCTGCTTGATCCACAGCATTTATACAGCCCAACCCCGCTGACCAATTATGGGGATGAGTTACGCGAATATTTGGCCCGTATCCCGGAAGAGGATATGGAGCAGCAGATGGAAGCGATCCGTCAGTTCAAGCAAACCCAGTTGTTGCGCATTGCCGCTGCCGATATTGCCGGTGTTCTGCCCCTGATGAAAGTGAGTGATCACTTAACCTATTTGGCCGAGGCCATTGTGGAAGCGGTGGTCAATCAGGCTTGGCTGCAAATGGTGGCCAAATTCGGGGAGCCGAGCCATGTACTGGAGCGCGATGGTCGCGGCTTTGGCGTATTGGGCTACGGCAAAGTGGGCGGCTGGGAGTTGGGCTACGGCTCCGATCTGGATTTGGTGTTCCTGCATGATTGCCCAGACAACGTCTACACCACCGGCGCGAAAGAAATCGACGGTCGTCAGTTCTATCTGCGTCTTGCGCAGCGCATTGTGCATTTGTTCTCAACCCGTACCGCCTCCGGCGTGTTGTATGAAGTGGATGTGCGCTTGCGCCCGTCTGGCGCGTCGGGTTTGTTGGTCAGCACCATGGAGGCGTTTGCCGAATATCAGGAAACTGAAGCGTGGACGTGGGAGCATCAGGCGCTGGTGCGCGCCCGTATGATTTATGGCGATCAGGCCCTGCAGGTCGCCTTTGCCCAAGTCCGTGAACACATTCTGATGCAACCGCGTGAGGCGGTCAGTTTGCGCCACGATGTGGTCTCTATGCGCCACAAAATGCGTGAGCACCTGGGCGGCAAGCAAGCCAGTATGTTTGGCTTGAAGCAGGACAAAGGCGGGATCACCGATGTGGAGTTCCTGGCCCAGTATCTGGTGCTGTGCCATGCCGCCAATGAGCGTGCGCTGACCCGTTGGTCTGACAATGTGCGCTTGTTTGAAACCATGGCGGAATACGACATTTTAGCGCCGCAGGAGGCCATGCAGCTGAAACAGGCTTATTGCACCATGCGGGACGAAATTCACCGCTTGAGCCTGCTGGGCTTGCCGGCGTATGTGAACAACGACACCTTTGTTGATGAACGCGCCGCCGTGCAGGCGATTTGGCAGCAGCAGTTATTGCCGGATGAGGCGATAACACCGACGGAATAATCGCGGTATCAGCGGCGATAAATGGCCTAAGCAGAAGGAATTATCGCCACTGTGATGCATGCTAATTTGGCTTTGTGTTAATATTTCAGGGTTATTTACATCCCGGAGAAAAAAATGAAACTGACTCTTCCTGATTACGATCACGCCGGTGTGCTGGTTGTGGGTGACGTCATGCTGGATCGCTACTGGTATGGGCCAACAGGCCGTATCTCTCCCGAAGCCCCTGTGCCAGTGGTCAAGGTTGATCAGGTCGAAGAACGTCCGGGGGGCGCGGCAAACGTCGCCATGAACATTGCTGCGTTAGGTGGCCATGCCCGTTTGGTCGGTTTGACCGGGATTGATGAGCCAGCCAAAGCGCTGACTGAAAAGCTGACGTCACTGGACGTGCATTGTGATTTCGTCACGCTGGCGGCTTACCCAACCATCACCAAATTGCGTGTGATGAGTCGTGGTCAGCAGATGATCCGTCTGGACTTCGAAGAAGGTTTCCACGATGTGCCGGCTGACGTGATTTTGCCTCGCATGGAGCAGGCGTTAAGCAGCGCGTCTGTGGTGGTGTTGTCGGATTACGCCAAAGGCGCGCTGGAGCACGTACAGGCGATGATCCAGCTAGCGCGCAAGCACTGTTTGCCAGTGATGGTGGATCCGAAAGGCGCTGATTTTGCCCGTTACCGTGGCGCGACCTTGCTGACGCCAAACTTGTCCGAGTTTGAAGCGGTGGTCGGCAAAGTGCGCAACGATGACGAGCTGGTGGAAAAAGGCTTGGCACTGATCGAGCAGTTTGATCTTGAAGCATTACTGGTGACCCGCAGTGAGCAGGGCATGACCTTGCTGCAAAAAGGCAATCACACGCCGTTGCACATGCCAACGCAGGCAAAAGAAGTGTACGACGTAACCGGTGCCGGTGATACCGTGATTTCGGTGCTGGCCGCATCACTGGCTGCGGGTAAATCGCTGTCTGATGCGTGCAAACTGGCCAATGCGGCCGCCGGTGTGGTGGTGGGCAAACTGGGTACCTCTACCTTGTCGACCATTGAACTGACTGAAGCGATCCACGGCAGCCAGGACAGCGGTTTTGGCGTGGTGGGTGAAGCGCAGCTGATCCAAGCGGTGAAAGCGGCCCGTGCCCGTGGTGAGAAAGTGGTGATGACCAATGGCTGCTTTGACATTTTGCATGCTGGCCATGTGGCCTACCTCAATGAAGCCGCGAAGTTGGGCGATCGCCTGATTGTGGCTGTGAATACGGATCGCTCGGTACAGGCGCTGAAAGGCCCGGGTCGTCCGGTGAACCCGGAAGATCGTCGTATGGCGGTACTGGCAGGCTTAGGTGCCGTTGATTGGGTGGTGCCGTTTAGCGAAGACACCCCACAGCGTTTGATCAGTGAAGTGCTGCCAAGCATTTTGGTCAAAGGCGGTGATTACAAGCCGGAAGAGATCGCCGGTGGTCAGGAAGTGATTGCGGCAGGTGGTCAGGTGCTGGTACTGAACTTTGAAGACGGTTGCTCAACGACAGAAATCATTGAAGCGATCCGTGGCGGTCGAGGCTAAGCACCGTCCTTTGTCATGCGCAGGTAAAGCGGGCTGTGTTAGCTTTGCCTGTACCGTGAAGGCAGCAAATAATAAAAAAGCGCCCCGTCGATGACGGGGCGCTTTTTTTATGACGGTATGAGACGTCGGTCAGTGGGCTTACTTCGCCACTGTTTTCAGACCGGCGTTCACATCCAGAATGTCTTGCTCATTCAGTGAGCCGACCGCTTGTTTAAGCTGTAGCTGACTGATGATGTAGTCGTAACGGGCATTGGCCAGCTGACGGTTCGCATCGTACAAACGACGGGTAGAATCCAGTACGTCAACGATAGTACGGGTACCTACATCGAAACCGGCTTCGGTTGCTTCCAGTGCAGATTTCGCGGAAACCACAGACTGTTGGTAAGCACGTAGCGCACCGATAGAGGCATTGATGTTGTTGTAGAACGCACGCACGTCTTTCACGACGGTACGGTATTCACCTTCCAGCCCTTCGCTCGCAGACACATAGGCAAACTGTGCTTGCTTCACTTCAGACGTGGTACGGCCACCGGTGTAGACGGGTAAATCAAGCTGAATACCAGCATTGATCGTACCGTCATCTGCGTTACGTTTTTCATCATAATTATAACCCGCATTGAATGACAGGCTTGGCAGGTGACCAGACTGTGCCAGTGAAATGTTGTCACGGGCGATGTCTTGCGTGATGCGAGACGTCAATAGTGTCAGGTTCTGTTGCTCTGCATTTTTGATGAGGTCTAGTACATCCGTTTGCGGCGCACTGGCTGAGAAGCGGTTGGTGTCCAGAATGCTCAAGTCTTCATGGCCTTGGCCAGTGATTTCACGCAGACCTTCGTAGCTGTTGGTCAGGGCGTTTTCTGCCAGAATTTCATCTGCCAGTACGCTGTCGTACTGTGCCTGTGCGTCATGCACGTCAGTGATCGCTGACAAGCCGACTTCAAAACGTTGTTTAGTTTGCTCTAATTGACGACCTACCGCTTTTTTCTCTGAGCGGACAAATGTTAAATCGTCAGTGGCACGCAGTACGGCAAAGTAGGCATCAGCCACACGCAGGATCAGACCTTGCTGAGACGCGGCGTACGCAGCATCGCTTTGGCGTGCTTGTTTTTCGCTGATGTCGAGGTTGATCCAGCTTGAACGGTTGTACAGTGTTTGACTTAGATTTACACCGCCGTTAAATCCATCAGGATCATTGTCACCATCAAGGAAAAATGTGTTGTAACCTGCCGTCAGGTTGATCTGTGGCAACAAGGCACTGCGGCTTGAATTGATGGCTTCAAACGCGGCATCTTTATCAGCAGCTGAACGCAGTAGCTGCGGGTCATTTTGTTTGGCTTGTTGGTAGATTTCGGCAAGATCATCAGCCAGTGCTGTGTGGCTGAAGCCACCAAGCGCAACGCTAATAATAAGCGGAAGCAATTTTTTCATGTATGCCTTTCCTGGTCCTGATAAAAATAAGAGCAAGGCTTCAGTGTACCGTATGTTTCCTTGCTAGAAACTGATCAATTTAGGGTTTTACTTTAATTTACGTCTTTTTCGTACTACCCAGTCTATTCTACTCTATCGCTGATTAAATTTGACTTAAATAAAATCATAATTATTGTCATCAATGTTGAATTAAATCATTGCTGACCGGCAAAAGGGATGAAAAAATAACCCATTATGCCGATGAGGACGCCCGTATTTCGCAGGGAGTGAGAGGAAAAACCATGGCGAACACACACGCAATCCACCCAGAGTTTACCCGTGACGATGTCGATGTTTTGTCGATAGAACCCCTGTATCAGGGCTTTTTTACGATGGCGCAATACCGTTTTCGTCACCGTTTGTTTGCGGGGGGCTGGAGTGAGCCGATGACGCGCGAACTGTTTGAGCGCGGCCATGCTGCCGCCTTGCTGCCTTATGATCCCGTCACCGACAGTGTGGTGATGGTCGAGCAGTTCCGGGTTGGCGCATTAGCGGCAGAGTGTTCACCTTGGCAGATGGAAATTGTGGCGGGCATCATTGAAACCGATGAGGTCTCCGAAGAGGTCGTACGTCGTGAGGCGGTGGAAGAAGCCGGCGTCACGGTCAGCGAACTGCATAAAATTACCCGTTATCTTTCCAGCTCTGGCGGCTGTTCAGAAACCCTCGATATTTTTGTCGGACGGGTCGACAGCACCACCGCCAAAGGCATTCATGGTCTGGCCGAGGAAGGGGAAGACATTCGTGTCCATGTCCTTTCGCGTGAGCAGGCATACCAATGGGTAGAATCTGGTAAAATTGAAAATGCAGCCTCGATCATTGCACTACAATGGTTGCAATTGAATTACGCCCGTTTGCAGGCCACGCTTAGCCCTGCACCGATAAGTACAAAGGAAAACGATTGAATAAACGATATTCTGTTGATTTTGCTGGTATCATGCGGCTTTACGAAACCAATTATGCGAAATTACTCCCCTTGTTACCAAAGAGTGATGAGGTAGGGGATCGCTGCGTTTACAGCGTCTCGGATCAGGAATACCACCTGACCGTGACCGAATCGACGCGCTATACCACGTTGATCACACTGGACTTGGTCACGGACGACAGCGTCCCTGACTACCTGATCCCAAAAATGACGATTCGCTTGTACCATGATGCAAGGGTCGCAGAAGTGTGTTCCGCTCAGCAGACTTCCCGCTTGAAGCCGAGGTATGATTACCCTAATTTACGCATGCATCAGAAAGACGAAAAGCATCAAGTGAATCGCTTTCTGGGTGACTGGTTAGCCTATTGTCTTAAGAACGGGATCAGCAGACAGTCGGTATGTTAATAGTTTTAGATAGACAAGGTTTTTGACGTTTTGCAGAACTACACGCTGCCACAGGCGGACCCCGCTAGCGTGGTGCTACTTCAAATTACCGACACCCACTTATTTGCCGATGATAGCGGTAGCTTACTGGGCGTCGCGACGAAAGACAGTTTTCATGCCGTGCTGGATGCGATCGCGGCGAGCGCTTGCACGTTTGATGCAATCGTCGCTACAGGCGATATCTCGCAAGATCATACCGAGGCTTCTTACCAGCGTTTCAGCGAGGGGATCGCACGCTGGTCGCAGCCGTGTTTCTGGCTGCCGGGTAACCACGATTACCAGCCAAGCATGCAAGCCGTGCTGCCATCACCACAAATCAAGCCGTGCCACCATGTGTTGGCGGGCGATCACTGGCAAATTATCCTGCTGGACAGTCAGGTGGTCGGCGTTCCGCACGGCGAGTTGAGTGACGCGCAGCTGGCGATGCTCGATGCTGCGTTAACGCAGCACCCTGAGCGCCATGCTCTCGTTTTACTCCATCATCATCCATTGCCAGCGGGCAGCACGTGGCTGGATCAGCACCAACTGCATAATGCCGAAGCGTTTTGGCAGGTGGTGGGCCGTCATCCTCAGGTGCGCGCGATTTTGTGTGGCCATATTCATCAGGAATTGGACCGCATTCATCAGGGCGTGCGTGTTTTGGCAACGCCGTCGACCTGTATTCAGTTCCAGCCTGACTCCCATGACTTCGCTTTAGATCAGAAAAGCCCGGGTTGGCGTCTGCTGACCTTGCATGCCAATGGCACGCTGGAGACGCGTGTACAGCGTCTGGATGGTCATTGTTTTACTCCCCACTTTGATGCCGCAGGATATTAAATGAAACCGTTGCTACTCTATATCCATGGGTTTAACAGCTCACCGAAATCGCTCAAAGCGAGCATCATGGCAGAGTACTGCCAGCGTGAGCGACCGGACATTCGCGTGGAAGCCCCGCAGATCCCGTGTTATCCAGAGGCAGCAGCAGCGTTTTTAGATGACTTGGTGAGATCCTTATCCGGCGAATACCGTATTGGTCTGGTCGGCAGTTCACTGGGCGGTTACTTATCCACGTGGCTTAATGCCCGTTATCAACTGCCTGCAGTGCTGGTCAATCCGGCGGTGAAACCGTACGAATTGCTGCAAGACTACCTGGGTGAGCAGGAAAACCCGTACACGGGCGAGCAGTACGTGTTAACGCCGCATCATATGGATGAATTGCGCGCGCTGGATATTGCGACCGTGGCACAGCCTGAACAATTATGGCTGTTGCAGCAAGAAGGCGATGAAGTGCTGGATTACCGTCAGGCGGTGGCAAAATATGCAGCCTGTCGCTCGACCATTGAGCCGAACGGCGACCACAGTTTTGTCGGTTTTGACCGATTCCCTGCAAAAATCATTGAATTCTTAGGGCTTTAACGCACTAAAGAGATCTACCCGATTCACAGATGTGAACCGCACACTGAGCCCTAACTTGACAAGTGAGTTGGGGTTACTGACTATTGTGACAAAAATTTTCCGTAACTTTCCGTAATTATGACAGAGCAAAGCTATAACGCTGGAGCCATTGAGGTTCTAAATGGCCTTGAGCCAGTACGCCGCCGTCCCGGTATGTATACCGACACGGTTCGGCCAAACCACCTTGGCCAAGAAGTTATCGATAACAGTGTCGATGAAGCCTTGGCAGGCCATGCCCGCAAAGTTGAAGTCATTCTCCATGCGGACCAATCCCTTGAAGTGATCGATGACGGCCGAGGTATGCCGGTGGATATCCACCCTGAAGAAGGCGTATCCGGGGTTGAACTGATCCTGTGTAAACTCCATGCCGGGGGGAAATTCTCGGGCAAGAACTACCAGTTCTCTGGTGGTCTGCACGGGGTAGGGATCTCGGTCGTGAATGCCCTGTCGACCCGTGTTGAAGTCACCGTCAAACGTGACGGTCAAATCTACCAAATCGCGTTTGAAAATGGTGACAAAGCCTCTGAGCTGGAAGTGATCGGCACCTGCGGCCGCCGTGCCAAAGGAACCCGTGTGCATTTCTGGCCGGATGCGAAATACTTCGACAGCCCGAAATTCTCGGTTTCTCGCCTCAAGAGCAACCTGAAAGCCAAAGCCGTATTGTGTCCGGGGCTGGAAATTGTTTTCACTGACAAGGTGAACAATGAAACCTTGACCTGGTGCTATGAAGATGGCCTGAAAGACTACCTGCTGGAAGGCGTGAAAGGTTACACCTTGCTGCCGGAAGAGCCATTTACCGGTGCCTTCAATGGTCAGACAGAAGCGGCGGATTGGGCGCTGTTGTGGCTGCCAGAAGGCGGTGATCTGGTCGGCGAAAGTTACGTTAACCTTATTCCGACCGCGCAAGGCGGTACCCATGTGAACGGCCTGCGTCAGGGCTTGCTGGATGCAATGCGCGAGTTCTGTGAATTCCGTAACCTGCTGCCACGCGGCGTGAAGCTAACCGCTGATGATATCTGGGAACGTTGTGCTTACGTACTGTCGGTGAAGATGCAGGATCCGCAGTTTGCCGGTCAGACGAAAGAGCGTTTGTCATCACGTCAGTGTGCGGCGTTTGTTTCTGGTGTGGTGAAAGATGCCTTCAGCCTGTGGCTGAACGAGCGTCCACAACTGGCCGAGCAATTGGCGGAAGTGTGTATTGCCAACGCCCATCGCCGTATGCGCGCCAGCAAGAAAGTGGTGCGTAAGAAGATTGCCTCTGGCCCTGCGCTGCCGGGTAAACTGGCGGACTGTTCGCAGCAAGACTTGAACCGCACGGAACTCTTCTTGGTGGAAGGGGACTCGGCGGGCGGTTCTGCCAAGCAGGCCCGTGACCGTATGTTCCAGGCCATCATGCCATTGCGCGGTAAGATCCTGAACACATGGGAAGTCTCGGCCGATCAGGTACTGGCGTCTCAAGAAGTGCATGATATTTCGGTGGCACTGGGTATCGACCCGGACAGCGACGATCTGAGTGGCCTGCGCTACGGTAAGATCTGTGTGCTTGCCGATGCGGACTCCGATGGTCTGCACATTGCCACGCTGCTGTGTGCGTTGTTTGTGAAGCACTTTGAAGCCTTGGTGCGTGCCGGTCACGTGTATATCGCGATGCCGCCACTGTACCGTATCGACTTGGGCAAAGAAGTGTACTACGCCCTGGATGATGCCGAGAAAGATGGCATTCTGGAGCGCCTGAGCGGTAAACGTGGCAAGGTTAACGTACAGCGATTCAAAGGTCTGGGTGAGATGAACCCGCTGCAGCTGCGCGAAACCACCATGGATCCGAATACGCGCCGTCTGGTACAGCTGACCATTGATGACGATGCACAAACCACGGAAATGATGGACATGCTGCTGGGCAAGAAGCGTGCAGAAGACCGTCGTCACTGGTTGCAGAGCAAAGGCGATAAAGCGGACGTATAAGCGTCGGCTCAATAAGAAAGACATAATGGGCAGGTGGGCCGCAGCATAGTTTCGCATAGCGCCGACCTGCACCGCACAAGATAGAACGGAATACCCGACGATGACTGATGTCTCAATGGATGGCGTAGAACAGCTTCCGCTCCGGAAGTTTACCGAAGACGCTTATCTGAATTATTCCATGTACGTAATCATGGATCGTGCCTTGCCGTTTATCGGCGATGGCTTAAAGCCGGTACAGCGCCGTATTATTTACGCGATGTCTGAGCTGGGCCTGTCTGCGACAGCCAAGTACAAGAAATCTGCCCGTACCGTGGGTGACGTGCTGGGTAAATACCACCCGCACGGTGACTCAGCGTGTTATGAAGCCATGGTACTGATGGCACAGCCGTTCTCTTACCGCTACCCATTGGTCGACGGCCAGGGTAACTGGGGTGCGCCGGATGATCCGAAATCCTTCGCCGCGATGCGTTATACCGAATCCCGTCTGTCTCGCTTCTCGGAAGTGCTGCTGAACGAGTTGGGTCAGGGCACGGTTGAGTGGGGTCAGAACTTCGACGGCACCATGAAAGAGCCGAAGATGCTGCCGGCACGCTTGCCGCACATCCTACTGAACGGCGTGACCGGCATTGCCGTGGGTATGGCGACTGATATTCCGCCTCACAACGTGCGTGAAGTGGCCAATGCTGCCGTTCACCTGATTGAAAACCCGAAAGCCTCGCTTGATGAGGTAATGGATTTCGTACAGGGCCCGGATTACCCGACTGAAGCGGAAATCATTACGCCGAAAGCGGATCTGAAGAAGGTCTACCGTACCGGCCGTGGCAGCATCAAGATGCGCGCGGTGTGGCACAAAGAGAACGGTGACATCGTGATCACGGCACTGCCGCATCAGGTGTCAGGCTCTAAACTGTTGGAGCAAATCGCGGCGCAAATGCGTGCCAAGAAGCTGCCAATGGTCGAAGACTTGCGTGATGAGTCGGATCATGAAAACCCGACCCGTATCGTGATCGTACCGCGCTCTAACCGTATTGACAGCGAGCAGTTGATGAACCACCTGTTTGCCTCGACGGATCTGGAAAAGAGCTTCCGCGTGAACCTGAACATGCTGGGTCTGGATCACCGCCCAGAAGTGAAAGGCTTGGTGGAAATCCTGAGCGAGTGGCTGATCTTCCGTCGTGATACCGTGCGTCGTCGTTTGCAGTACCGCTTGGACAAAGTGATCGCGCGCCTGCATATTCTGGAAGGTTTGCTGGCTGCCTACCTGAACATCGATGAAGTGATTGAGATCATCCGCAGTGAAGACGATCCGAAAGCCGAGTTGATGTCGCGTTTTGACCTGAGTGCGATTCAGGCCGATGCGATTTTGGAAATCAAGTTGCGCCAGTTGGCGAAACTGGAAGAAATCAAGATCCGTGGTGAGCAGGATGAACTGTCGAAAGAGCGTGAGCAGCTAGAGAAACTGCTGGGCTCTGAGCGTCGTCTGAATACCCTGATCAAGAAAGAAATTCTGGCAGATGCTGAGAAGTACGGTGATGACCGTCGCTCGCCATTGGTAGAGCGTGAAGAGGCCAAAGCTTTGACTGAGCGCGAGCTGATCCCTTCTGAAGCGATCACCGTGGTGTTGTCAGAAAAAGGCTGGATCCGTCACGCTAAAGGCCATGAGGTGGATCCGTCTACCCTGAGCTACAAGTCTGGTGATAACTACCTGGCGCACGCGCGCGGTAAGAGTAACCAGCCAGCCATCTTCCTTGGCTCCGATGGCCGCAGCTATGCGCTGGAATCGCACAGCTTGCCGTCAGCACGTAGTCAGGGTGAGCCGATTACAGGCCGCTTGAACTTAACACCGGGCACTGCGATGCGTCAGGTGATGATGTCGGAAGACGAGCAATTGTGGTTGATGGGCTCGGATGCGGGTTACGGCTTTATCTGTAAAGGGGCCGACATGGTCTCGAAGAACAAGAACGGTAAAGCGTTGCTGACCGTGCCGGAAAACGCAGAAGTGATGGCACCACAACGTATTGCGGATCTGGATCAGGATGAAATCCTAGCGATCACCAATGAAGGCCGTATGTTGTTGTTCCCAATTAAAGATTTGCCGCAGCTGGGCAAAGGGAAAGGGAACAAGATCATCAACATTCCGGCAGCACGTTCAAAAGCCCGTGAAGAGTTCTTGTCACACTTAGTCGTCTTGCCGCAAGGCAGTTACCTGACGCTGTATGCTGGCAAGCGTAAGTTGGGTCTGAAGCCGTCGGATCTGGAGAACTTCCGTGGTGAACGTGGCCGTCGTGGTGCCTTGTTGCCACGTGGTCTGCAGCGTGTGACGCGCATGGAAATCGATCAAGGTACGTCTGACGTGACCGAGCCAACCGCCGAGTAACACTGCGCGGTAGGTTGTTAAGCCCTCCGCAAGCCCTCCTATTGTGGAGGGCTTTTGTTTTTCTGCTTGTGAAGACAAGGATCGGCCATGGCGCAAGGTTGTGAGCAAGGTGGTCTTATTAGTCGACATAAGGGATGTTTTTTCCTGTCGCGTGCGTATACTAGCGAACGCTTGTACGCCGAGGAGTAGTCAATGATTTTTGTATTGCGCATGATCGCGGTGGCGATCTTTGCCATTGTCATGTTTGTGTTCGGCTGTGGCTATTGCCTGCTCAGCCCACGTAACCCAAAACACGTCCACACGTTTGGCCGTTTGTTTAGCAAGATGTCCCGCGTGTTCGGGATCAAACTGGAAATTCGTTATGCACCGGGTGCCGATCAAGTGGGCCCGAGTGTGTACATTGCTAACCACCAGAACAACTTTGACTTGTTTACGGTATCGGGCGCGGTGATGCCACGCACGGTGACGGTGGGCAAGAAAAGCCTGGTGTGGTTGCCGCTGTTTGGTCAGTTGTACTGGCTGACTGGTAACATCCTGATTGACCGTGCTAACCGCACCAAAGCGGTGGGTACCATTGGTCAGGTGGTCGAGAAAATCAAATCCCGTAACGTGTCTGTATGGATGTTCCCGGAAGGGACGCGCTCTCGCGGTCGTGGCTTGCTGCCATTTAAGACCGGTGCGTTCCATGCGGCGATCGGTGCCAATGTGCCGGTAGTCCCTATTGTGTGCAGCAGCACGGAAGGTGTTAAACTTAACCGTTGGGACAATGGGGTCGTGATTGTGGAAGTCATGCCACCGATCTCAACTGACGGATTGACCAAAGAAGATGTGCGCGAGCTGGCAACACGCAGCCGTGACATCATGGAGCAGAAGCTGATTGCGTTGAATGCCGAAGCGGCCAGCCGTTCAGCAAAGTAAGTCGTTCCACCCAGGATGTTGCCTGAGTGAGTAGGATAAGGACATGTCATGGCATGTCCTTTTTATTTGGGTAGTGGTAGAGCCATGAGTGAAGAACACGTAATTTTAGTGGATGAGCACGGCAGTGCAGTAGGGACACAGGAAAAAATGCAGGCACACCGTGATGGCGCTTTGCACCTGGCGTTTTCGGTGCTGTTGTACCGTGATGGCGTCGCCGGACGTGAGTACTTGCTACAGCAGCGTGCGATGGGGAAATACCACAGCGGAGGCTTGTGGACCAATACCTGTTGCTCCCACCCACGTCAGAATGAGACGTTTGCCCAGGCGGGGATCCGCCGTTTAGCGGAAGAAATGGGGATCACCGGTGTCACGGCACTGACAGATATCGGCGATTTTATTTACCGCGCGGACTTGGATAACGATTTGGTTGAACACGAATTGGATCATGTGCTGGTGGCCGATGCGGCTGATATTGCTGTGGTACCGAATCCGGACGAGGTGATGGCCTATCGTTGGTGGCCAGAAGCGGATCTGCAACACACCATGACGGCTGAACCGGCGTTGTTTACTGCTTGGTTTCCTCAAGTGCTGGTGATGGTACTGGCGGCGCGTTAAGCGATAGCGAACACAGAAATCCAGGTGATAAAAAAAGCTGCCATGGGCAGCTTTTTTTTGCGCGGGACGCGTCAGGCAACAGCCTTATTTGCGCACAGCGATCGCTTCGATTTCGATTTTCACGTCTTTTGGCAGACGAGATACTTCTACGCAAGAACGTGCTGGGTAAGGCGCGTTGTTCTCGTCGAAGAACTTGCCGTATACCTCGTTCACGGTCGCGAAGTCGTTAAGATCTTTCACAAATACCGTCATTTTCACGATATCAGCGACTTTCAGACCTGAAGATTCAACCACGGCCTTCACGTTTTCCAGTGATTGGCGTGCTTGCTCAGCGATATCTTCAGCCACTTCACCCGTTTGTGGGTTCACTGGGATCTGACCAGAAGTCAGTACCATGTTACCAAGATCAACACCTTGTACGTATGGACCAATTGCTGCAGGTGCCTGCTCGGTGTGAAGTACTTGAGTCATTGCTTATCCTTTCTTTATACAGGTTAGGAAATCAGAGATGGCTTAGTTTGCAACTCAATGCAGCCAAGGTCAAAGGGTTTTCATACGAGGTTTTTCTCTCGATTCCTCTGCATACGCATCGGGTCGGAAATGCCGATATTCCCAGCGAGTATATGTCCTGTGGTTTGGTTGCCCGCATCGGGGACTATTCCCATACGTGCTGGCGGACATGTTGTTGCTCAGCTTGTGACGCCGTGTGTGTATCGGTTTGTGCTGAGGTATCAGGATCGGGCGGGGAAAAGATGCCGTGACGGGCGCGACGATCCGGTGCATCGCTCAGGGAGGCGTTGGGCCGAGGAGCGGCTTGGTCAGGGGAGCCAGAGGCCTGACGGGAGGCGGTGACTTGTGTGCTGTGAGCCGGCATCACGGGCGCTAAGCTGGTGCGGTTAAGTCGCGTGACGTATTCCGACACCTGTGCCTGACGCAATGCCGGGCTGGCTTGTGACGGGCTGATCCCAAGGGCGGTAAGCCAGTCAACGATCAACGGCGCAGGCAGGAATTGACTGTAGCGCACCGCCGGGCGCAGGTTGCGCAAATCTTCCGGGTTATGGACGATAGCAATGGTGATCCCGGCAATCTCTCCGTTGGCATTGAAGACCGGCCCGCCACTCATGCCAGACATCACCGGCGCATCACTGAGGGAATAGAGGCAGCGGGTGTTGGTATCAATCACATCTTGCAGGTATTTGCCTTCTCCGCGAATACTGTTACCAAGCAGGGAATGCCCGACGTGTTTCACCGGTTGATCCGGATAGATCAGTCCCCAGCGCGGCACGCTGTTTGACTGGCGGGGCACTAACGCCAAATCACAATCGGGGTGGTAAATGATGCCGACATCCCAGGACAGGCGAGCCACATGTTTGGCGGTGATCAGATACTCTTCGGTGATCGGTACGCCGGAGCCAAAGCCACCGAACAAGAGTGGAACCCCAATCACGAGCATTTTATTGGCGCTATGGGGGGCGGCCGTTTCCACACTGCCGTTGCTCGCAATACAGCCACACAGCCATGCGGTGCAAACAAACAGCATAGCCAGTATGTGCCGGCGAGCAAGACAGAATAAAGTACGGGTAAAACCTATCGCAGACGCGAAAAGAAACTGCATACCACTGACCTTTTAGAAATGAGCAAAGAGGAATGATGCTGGGCCTAAATTTTGGGCGCTAAGTTTCAAGGTAGTGATAAAGCAGGAAAAGCAGTTGTATCAGATGTGAGAATAAAAAAACCGACTCAAGCTTGAGCCGGTTTTCTTATACCAGACGCGAAAAAACGCTGGTATGAAACGGAGTGATCCCTGAGGGCGTGGACTTAGATGTGTTCTGTCACCACTTCACGTGAGAACACTTTTTCGCAGTATTTACACTTCAGCTGAATATCATCACGTTTGGTGATCACGGTAAAGCTGCTGTCTACCGGTTCACCGTGAGAGATACAGTTGCTGTTCGGGCACTTGAAGATGGCACGGATCTGGCTTGGCAGTGACAACGCCAGTTTTTTCACCACTTCGTAGTTTTCAATCTGGTTCACGGTCGCTTTTGGCGCGTACAGAGCCAGTTGGTTGGCCTGATCTTCGGTGATGAAGGTGTTTTCAATCTTGATCAGATCTTTGCTGCCTTGCAGAGAAGACGGCAGGTTCAGGCCGATGGTCACACGCTCTTGCGTGGTGTGCATCTTGAACAGCTTAAGTACCTTGATACCGATGTTTGCCGGAATGTGATCGATCACTGTCCCGTTTTTGATCGCTTCGACCTGTAGTTGGGTTTCTTTTGTCATGATGATCTCTCCGGCTTAAATGTCTTCGTTCAGTACAAGGGCAAGCAACGCTTCACGGGCATATACACCGTTCCCCGCTTGCTGGAAGTAGTAGGCGTGTTTGGTCTGATCCACATCTACCGTGATTTCATCAATACGTGGCAATGGGTGCAGCACTTTCAGGTTGTCACGGGCCTCTGCCAGCATGCTCGCGGTCAGGATGTATGCCGCTTTCATGTGCACGTATTCTGACTCATCGAAACGCTCTTTCTGCACGCGGGTCATGTACAGGATATCCAGCTCAGGGATCACGGTTTCCATGTCGCTGTGCAGGCTGTAGCTGATGCCTGCTTCATCCAACTCTTCACAGATGTAGTCTGGCATCGCCAGAGCTTCCGGCGCGATGAAGTAGAAGTTGATGTTGTTGAACTTCGACAGGGCCTGAGTCAGCGAGTGTACGGTACGGCCGTATTTTAAATCGCCCACAAACGCGACATTCAGGTTATCCAGACGTCCCTGAGTTTCGTAGATGGTGAACAGATCCAGCAGGGTCTGCGTCGGGTGCTGGTTGGCACCGTCACCGGCGTTCACCACCGGCACACCGTGAGAGAACTCAGAGGCCAAACGTGCCGCCCCTTCGCGCGGATGGCGCATGACAAACGCATCGACGTAAGAGGAGATCACCTGAATCGAGTCCGACAGGGTTTCACCTTTGTTCGCCAGTGACGTATTCCCTGGGCTATCAAAACCAATCACGGTGCCACCCAGACGCTGTACTGCGGTTTCAAACGACAGACGGGTACGGGTTGATGGCTCAAAGAAGCAGCTCGCTACCACTTTGTTTTTCAACAGGGTCGGATTTGGATCCGCCTTTAGCTTGCCGGCCGTCTCCACGACCAGTTCAAGATCACTACGGCTTAGCTCCGGGATGGAAATAATGTGCTTTTGAAACAGCGGATTCGCCATGGCTTCTCTTCCCTCTACAATCACGATGATGATGATACGGCCTGCGCTTCGTCCGGCGACAGGCAAAAAAAAGCCCCCTTAAAAAAGGAGGCTCTTTTTACGAATAACAAGAAAAACAAAAAAAGGCACCGCCGCCGCGAAGCGACGAGATAGCAGCAATGTTGTGATTGCTAATGGGCGCATTTTCTCATTCTCTTTAGACAAATTGCGAAGGATTATACCCCCATTTTTTATGACCGCAAGCGTTTGCGCGGGCAAATTGTCTTCTTGTTAGGCTGTTACCCGTGGTGAATGTGCGTCTGGCTGTGGCGTATGCGCTTATTGTCCCAGCGTGGCGACCATGACGGCTTTGATGGTGTGCATGCGGTTTTCCGCCTCATCAAACACAATCGAATGTGTGGATTCAATCACCTCGTCGGTGACTTCCACGCCGTTGGCCAGTGCCGGATAGGTTTGTGCCAACTCTTTACCAATGGTGGTGTCTTCACCGTGGAACGCCGGCAGGCAATGCATGAATTTCACGTGCGGGTTACCGGTCGCTTTGAGCACGTCCATATTGACCTGATACGGCAGCATCAGGTTGATACGCTCGTCCCACGCTTCTTTGGCTTCACCCATCGAGACCCAGACATCGGTGTAGAGGAAGTCACAGCCTTTGACGCCTTCTTCGACGTTGTCGGTCAGGGTGATTTTGGCGCCGGTTTCTTCGGCTATCGCTTGGCACTGCGCCACTAACTCGGCCTCCGGCCAGAAGGCTTGTGGGGCCACCAAACGAATATCCATCCCCATTTTTGCCGCACCCACCATCAGGGAGTTACCCATGTTATTGCGGGCATCACCGAGATAGGCAAAGGTCATTTCATGCAGTTGCTTGCCCCGGCCATGCTCTTGCATGGTGAGGAAGTCGGCCAAGATTTGGGTAGGGTGGAATTCATCTGTCAGGCCATTCCACACCGGTACTCCGGCGTAAGCGCCGAGCTCTTCCACTACGGCCTGGCCAAAGCCACGGTATTCAATACCGTCGTACATGCGTCCCAGCACGCGCGCGGTATCTTTCATCGATTCTTTATGGCCGATCTGTGAGCCGGACGGGCCCAGGTAGGAGACGCGTGCGCCCTGATCAAACGCAGCCACTTCAAACGCACAGCGGGTACGGGTGGAGGTTTTTTCAAAGATCAGCGCAATGTTCTTACCGGTCAGGCGAGGTTGCTCATACCCGTTGTACTTGGCTTTTTTCAGTTCGGCTGACAAAGACAGCAGGTGATGAATTTCACGAGGCGTGAAGTCGAGCAGTTTGAGGAAGTTACGGTTACGCAGATTAAAAGCCATGATGTCATCCTTTTTGATCGTGTCTCTCTGGTTCGCAAACGCCGGTTGTCTGATGCACGCCGAAGCCGTTTGATAATGCTTAACTCTATTGTTAGCGTATTTTGCGGTAAAAGTGAATAACTATTCTTTATTTTTGCAATTGTATTTTTATCTTGTGGCGATATTGGCCGAAATCAACAGACGAAGAACGCCGGTATTTCGTGCGAATCCCTGTAAAATTGCCATGGCAATTCAAGGCAATCCGTGCGATATTTGCGATCGAATTTATTCCACAGTTGGAGTTACCCCCATGTCTAATGCAGAACTGATTGCAGAGCAGAAGGAAGAGACCCGCGAGATCATTGCGGCATTGCTTGAAGATGGCAGTGAGCCAGATGCGCTTTACACAATTGAGCATCACTTTTCAGCAGATACCTTTGAAGAGCTAGAAGCTGCGGCAGTTGAAGCCTTCAAGATGGGCTTTGAAGTATTGGAAGCTGAAGAGCTTGAACTGACACCAGAAGAGGGTGGCGGTAAAATCGTGTGTTTCGATGCCGTGATGGAATCTGCATTGAATGCTGAAGTGATTGACGAGCAAGCTGAAAAGCTGATCGCACTGGCTGAAAAACACAACATCGACTACGACGGCTGGGGTACATACTTCGAGTCTGGCGAAGACGACGATGAAGATTATGAGGATGACGAGGAGTAATTCCCCGTTGATCTGACCCATTGAAAAGCTGCCCACGGGCAGCTTTTTTTGTGCTTTTTATCTCTCACATGTCGCGTCTGGTGTGCTTTGGCTCTGGGGTTTGCTACAAGGCCTTGAGCAGACGAATTTCACACGCATCGTGACCGGTATTACCCAGTGCATGAGGGATCGGCGCAAAGCCCATGTCCTCATACAGGCGAACCGCCGCTTGCAAGCAGGCGGTGGTCTCCAAATAGCAGGCATCAAAGCCGTGCTGACGGGCAAACTTCAGCGCGGTGGCTGTCAGGCGGCGGGCAAACCCTTTCCCCCGTAGCGCAGGCAAAAAGTACATCTTTTGCAATTCACACACGCCCGGCTCGCCGGCCAGTGGCGCGATCCCGCCACCGCCCAGAATGCGGTTGTCTTTTTCTATCACCCAATACGCGCAGTTTTCATCGCGATACACCTCGCTGAGGCAATCCAGCGTCGGATCGGCCACACCGTAGCCTTTATCTGGTGTCAGACCAAACTCTGCCGACACCCGTCGTACCACGGCTGCCATGGCCGCATTGTCTAAAGGGGTCAGTAATCGCAGGGTATAGCCGTGTTGTGCCTCGGTGGTTTGCATCGCTTTGATATAGCGCGACAAGCTGGTACCCAGTTGGGTGATCTCATCACTATCGAGTTGAGCTAAAAAGCCTTCGACCTGTTGGTTGAGTTGCTGATGCAGGGTGGTCAGTTTGTGTTGGCCGGCTGGTGTCAGCTGGTAGCCTTGCTGATGTGCGCTTGGCGGTGAGTGATCATGTGACGAAGGTTGAGCGGTACAGGCATGGCGGCTCACCAGTCCTTGATTAAGCAAAATGGCCAGCGTACGACTGGCGGCGGTTTTATCGATCCGCAAGCGTTGCATGATGTCATCAACAGAGAGCGTCAGATCATCGAGTTCAATCAGGGTATGGGCCTCAACCGGGGTGAGATCCATCTTGCCGCACTGGTTGTCGAGCATGCCCAGTTGGCGCACTAATAAGCGTGAATGTTGGCGAAGGGTCGCGGCGTCCATGTGGTTCTCCGGGTACGCGTGCTTTCTGATACGACGGACGAAAGCACTGTCGAACCACACTATGCAGGGGCAGTCTGTTTGCCGTCAATATTGCTCTGATTCAAGCGCGAAATCCTTGTGATGCCTCTCGCAGTCCGACAGGCAATAATCCGCTGTTGTAGAGGAAGGGATTATCCTATTGCGCAGGTTTTAATCAAGTGTATTTACAAGGATGTGAATGATGGAAAATCAGATCAGGTTTTATGGTCGGGGCGGGGAGTTCTTCGGGATATGGATCGTTAATATTTTGCTGAGTGTGGTGACCTTGGGGATCTACTCTGCGTGGGCCAAGGTGCGCACGAAAAAGTATTTTTATGGCAATACCGAGTTGGGCGCCGATCGTTTTGATTATCACGGTCAACCGCTGCAAATTCTCAAAGGCCGGATTGTGGCTATCATCTGTGTTTGGGTGTGGGTATTGAGCTCCAATACGCTCCCTCTGCTCTCCGGTGTGCTGTTGCTGCTGTTCATTGCGCTGATGCCGTGGTTGATTGTTAGCAATACTCGCTTTGATGCGCGCATGACCAGTTATCGCAATGTGCGTTTTAACTTTGTCGGGACGTTGGGTGGCGCTTACATGGTGTTCTTGGGCTGGCCGGCGGCGTTGTTTGTGTTGTTCGGTGGCAGCATGGCGCTGGCAGCTAATCTGCCGACGGCGTTGGCGGGCGTGTTGGGCCTTGTTATCGCGGTGGCGGCCTTCATTGGGTATGTCTGGATTGCCATGCGCAGCTCGGCGTACTTTGTGAATGGTTACCGCTACGGGAATCGTCCTTTTACGGCGACATTGACAACCCGTGCCTACGTGAAAACGTATTTGTTGGCGGGCGCCTTGGGGGCAGCACTCAGCTTGGTGATGGTATTGATTATGGGCTTCAGTGTTGGCTTGTCAGCACTGACGCAGTTAGCCCATGGGCCTGAGGCGATAAACCCTGGTGCATTGATTTTTATGGGGGTCTTCTTTTATATCAGCATGTTTGTGGTGATGCTGGTGGTCAGCGGGTTTGTCCATGCCCGTATCCGTAACTATGTGTTCTCGCAGGTGTCTGTTGAGGGGGAGCCGGCCTATGGCTTGGGCTCGCGCATGACGGCCGGTGGGTTGGTGATGTTGCACCTGACGAACTTCCTGTTGGCCTTGGTGACGTTAGGTTTTGGACGTCCTTGGATCATGGTACGCAGTGCCCGTTATGTGGCTGATTGTACGGTGGTTTACGGGGACCTGTCACAACTGACGGCGCAGGGTGAACACTTTGGTGACGATTCTGCAATCGGGGATGAAATGGCGAATGCTTTTGATTTGGATGTGGGCATTGGTTGATAACGGACAGAAGGATCCTACCGACTATGCGTAGTCAGACAGTGAGCATGCATGGGGTGTACCATCCACCGTGCAGCGCTCAGAAACAAGCGGCCACACTGACGGTGCTGCCAGATGATCGGTTGCAATTGACGTTTGCTCCTGAGGGTAACGCGTCTGAGGATAGGGCGTTTCTTGAAGCGCAACCCGTTGAAACCGAGCGTAGTATTGACGATCGCGTTGTACAAACGGTACCTGTATCTTCGGTAACCATCGATCCGCCTTTGGGGCGTTTGCCGATGAAAGTGATCTGGCCGGATGGGGCGTTGTTTATTCCGAATGATGCCTCGGCCTGTGCTGCTGCGTTAGCTCCCGCCTTGCCGGCTCGATTCGGATCTTGCTTGCACCGTCTGGAGCGTCATTGGCCGATGATTGGCGTGAGCCTGATGGTCACCTTGCTGCTGTGTATTGGCTTCTTTACCCACGGGATCCCTTGGCTGTCTCGGGCGTTGGTGGTGGTGATCCCTTCGCCCGTTGCCCAGCATGTGGGCGAGCATGTTCTGGACACACTGGACGATCATTTTTTGCTGCCCTCACAGTTGAGCAAGGCACAGCAACAGGCGGTGAGAGCCCAGTTTGAGGCGCTACAGACTCGGCTTGGACCGTTTCCGGTACCGCCGCGTTTGTTGTTTCGCGCGTCAGAAAGCGGGCCGAATGCGTTTGCCTTGAGTGACGGGACCGTGATTGTGCTCGACAGCTTGGTCACACTGGCAGAGACACCGGCACAGTTGGAGAGCGTGTTGTTGCATGAGTTAGGCCATGTGCAGCATGAGCATGTGATGCAGGCGATGGTGCGTTCTGTCCTGTTGTCGGTATCCGTTATGGTGATCACTGGCGAGAGCAGTGGCGTGATTGATACGCTCAGCGGGGCGGGGGTGTTTGTGATGTCGCAAGGCTATTCCCGTGAGGCCGAGGAGGAAGCCGATGCGTACGCCGCGTCACACATGCGGGCGTTGTATGGCACCGTTGCACCGATGAAAGCGATGTTTGAAGCTTTGCATGAGAGCGTGGCAACCCAAGGGGATGAGGAGGAGGCCGTGCCACAATGGTTGATGACACATCCGCGCTTGGTTGAGCGTATCGAGGCGTTGGGAGAATAGAGACGGGTTAGTCACTGCGAGGGATCTCTCATCTTTTTATAACTGATATCCCTGTTTTTTATATGGGAATGGTGCCATTCCCCAATTCAGGCAAGCGGTTAGTCGCTTGCCTTTTTTTCCGCCTAAAAAGGGTATCTAGTATTGGCCTTTCATAAAAACATAAAGGCTAGGTAATATGGATATTCACGAAGGACCGGTCACGGTCAGTGATCTTCCCTGTCGGATCAAAATGGACATTCCCCCACAAGATAACAGTTTGTCGAATTTCTTTTTTGTCGTTGGGGGCGTGATTTTAGCGGTGGGCGTCGGGTTCATCTTTTTTGGCCCTGAGACGATTTATTACGATCGTTATGAAGGGATGACGTTTGTACAAGTCTTGCAGGCGTATCCGGGGCCGATTGCGACCCTTGGCGGGCTGATGATGGGCTTAGCCAGTAAGGCCGCAGAGTCAGGGGCTGCAGAGACGAATCGTCACATTGATGCGTTTATCATGCAGAATATCCATATTGAGGATAGTGATATTCCGACGGGCTTTACGTTGAGCATGGCGCAGACCGGGGAGCCGGGTGTGGTGCTGTTAAGCCTTGAGCCTAAACCGGCAGAGGAAGAGGCCGCCCCAACATCGGGGATGTAATTCCCCGGTAGAGCGTGTTGTGCTTATCGACTGTCAAAGGAGCCGTTGTGGCTCCTTTGTTGTTTCTGTGGGTGGGCAGGCTGAGAGCGGCTTACGCGTGCTGATGGACACAGAAGCTTGGCATGGCTGATACGTGTTTTTCACTGCGACGTAGCCAGACTTTCTCGTGGAAGTAGTACGCCACACTGTTCAGGCTTGGCTCTAACAGGGCCATGATCCCGCCGACAAAGGCATCACCGGTCAGTAAGTACACCACAGTAAAAGCGACGCTGAAATGGACGGTGGCAAAGCTGGCCGTTTTCCATTGGGTCAGGTGCTGGCGGGCTTTCAGGGCGGGCACGCGCTGCCAGACTTTCTCATGAAAATAGAACGCGACGGTGTTAACCGATGGCTCAATCATCGCAATCAAGCTACCAATGAGCAGGTCGCCAGTCAGTGCGTAAGCGACACTCAATGCAATCGTAAAATGGAGCGCTGCAAAGGTCAGTGTCTTTTTCATGGTGAAATCCCTATCGTGATGGGTGAATGATGATGTCGTTTCGATAGGTGTATTATTGAGAATTATTATCAACAAAGATAATGGGTAGTGAAGATTAGTTTGATAGGTAAAAGCTATTGAATAGGGTGTTCTTTGAGCCATAAATGCAAAAAGGGTTGATGCTTTCGCACCAACCCTTTGATTCTATTAGTTGCTTCTAGCGATTAAAGTGCAGCGATCGTTGTCTTCTGCTCTTCTAGCTTAGCCAGTGTTTCTTGGTAGCCAACGAGCTTTTCACGCTCTTGGGCAACAACGGCTTCCGGTGCTTTCGCCACGAAACCTGCGTTGTTTAGCTTGCCTTCCAGACGCTTGATCTCGCCGTGCGTTTTCTTGATTTCGCCATCAAGACGCGCAAGCTCTGCATCTTTGTCGATCAGACCCGCCATTGGGATCATCAGCTCAGACTTCGCGACCAGTGCGGTTGCACACGCCGGTGTTTCTTCGCCAGCGGCCAGTACACGTACAGACTCTAGTTTTGCCAGAGACATCAGTACTTGCTTGTTCGCTTCTAGACGTGCTGCATCTTTCTCGTCAGCTTTTAGCATCACTTCCAGTGGTTTACCTGGGTTGATGTCGTATTCCGCACGCAGGTTACGGATGCTGGTAATGAACGCTTTCACCCACTCGATATCGTCAAGTGCTTCTTGGTTGAAGTTCGCTTCATCAAACTGAGGCAGAGCCTGTAGCATGATGGTGTCGCCTTCCACACCGTCTACCAGCGGCTTGATGCTCTGCCAGATAGTTTCAGTGATGTAAGGGATCACAGGATGAGCCAGACGCAGGGTCTTCTCAAGTACGGTGATTAGCGTACGACGTGTACCACGCTGTTGCGCTTCAGTGCCTTTCCATAGAACCGGTTTAGTCAGCTCTAGGTACCAGTCACAGAATTGGTTCCAGATGAATTCGTACAGGGTGTTCGCAGCCATATCCAGACGGAAGTTGTCGATATGGTTGTTGAACGCTTTCGCTGCCAGTTCAAACTGAGACTCGATCCACTTGTCCGCCAGTGAGTATTCGATCTCACCGCCGTTGAAGCCGCAATCTTGCTCTTCTGCGTTCATCATTACGTAACGGCTAGCGTTCCATAGTTTGTTACAGAAGTTACGGTAACCTTCGAGACGCTTCATATCCCAGTTAATGTCACGACCAGTTGAAGCCATGGCTGCAAGGGTGAAACGCAGGGCGTCAGTACCGTAGGCTTCGATACCGTTTTCAAACGTCTTACGGGTGTTCTTCTCGATCTTCGCGGCCAGCTGAGGCTGCATCATGTTGCCACAACGCTTCTCAACCAGAGACTCAAGATCGATACCGTCGATCATGTCGATTGGGTCAAGGACGTTACCTTTTGACTTCGACATCTTGTCGCCGTTTTCGTCACGGATCAGACCCGTTACGTAAACCGTCTTGAACGGTACCTGTGGTTTGCCGTTTTCGTCTTTCACGAAGTGCATGGTCATCATGATCATGCGCGCAACCCAGAAGAAGATGATGTCAAAACCGGTTACCAGCACGTCTGATGGGTGGAACACTTTCAGATCGTCAGTTTGCTCAGGCCAGCCTTGTGTACCGAATGTCCACAGTGCAGACGAGAACCAGGTATCCAGTACGTCGTCGTCTTGGCGTAGAACAACCACAGGTGCAAGGTTGTTGTTAGTACGTACTTCTTCTTCAGTACGGCCTACGTATACGTTGCCATCGTTGTCGTACCAAGCCGGGATGCGGTGACCCCACCATAGCTGACGAGAGATACACCAGTCTTGAACGTCACGCATCCAAGAGAAGTACATGTTTTCGTACTGCTTAGGCACGAACTGAATGTCGCCGTTCTCAACCGCTTCAACCGCTGTTTTTGCTAGCGGTGCAGTACGTACGTACCACTGGTCAGTCAGCATTGGTTCGATCACCACGCCACCACGGTCACCGTATGGTACCTGTAGGTCGTGATCTTTAATTTCTTCTAGTAGGCCCAGCTCGTCGAACTCTGCCACGATCGCTTTACGCGCCGCGAAACGCTCCATACCGTGGTATTTAGCTGGTAGTTCGGTGCCGTAAACGTCAGACGCTTCGCCGTTGGTGTTGAACACTTCTGCCGCGTCACGGATGTTCGCGTCAAACGTCAGAATGTTGATCATAGGTAGGCTGTGACGTTTGCCCACTTCGTAGTCATTGAAGTCGTGCGCAGGGGTGATCTTCACACAACCTGTGCCTTTTTCCATGTCTGCGTGCTCATCGCCCACGATTGGGATGCGACGATCAACGATAGGCAGGATGATGTCTTTACCGATCAGATCCTTGTAACGTGGATCTTCTGGGTTAACCGCAACACCGGTATCGCCAAGCATGGTTTCAGGACGCGTGGTCGCAACCACGATGTAGTCTTTACCGTCAGCGGTTTTCACGCCATCCGCTAGCGGGTAGCGGAAGTGCCACATGTGGCCTTTGGTGTCTTTGTTTTCAACTTCCAGATCCGAGATTGCTGTGTGCAGTTTTGGATCCCAGTTAACCAGACGCTTACCACGGTAGATCAGGTCATCTTCATACAGACGTACGAACACTTCCTGTACGGCGTTAGACAGGCCATCATCCATAGTGAAACGCTCACGATCCCAGTCTACCGATGCGCCTAGGCGACGTAGCTGCTTAGTGATAGTACCGCCTGATTCACCTTTCCATTCCCAGATTTTGTCGATGAACGCGTCACGGCCGTAGTCGTGCTTCGTCTTGCCTTCTTCGGCAGCGATTTTACGTTCAACAACCATCTGCGTCGCGATACCGGCGTGGTCAGTACCAACCTGCCATAGGGTGTTTTTACCCTTCATACGTTCACAACGGATCAGGGTATCCATGATGGTATCCTGGAACGCGTGGCCCATGTGTAGGCTACCGGTGACGTTTGGCGGTGGGATCATAATGCTGTAAGCAGCTTTAGTGGTATCACCGTGAGGCTTGAAGTAGCCAGCCTCTTCCCAGCGCTGGTATAGCGCCTGTTCAATTGAAGTTGGGTTGTATGTCTTTTCCATAGCGCTCTTAGAAGGATCTATGTGGAATTAGGGCGTATCAGGGGCAGCGGCGGTTTGAAGCTGAATACCGGCTTGGCGATATTGCTTATACCTTTCCCGCGCCAACTGCTTGAGTTTTTCATCGCAAGGAACGAAGTCTACCACTTGTGAGAAGGTAACGGCAAAATTTGGTGTCTCTTGACCCAAATTTATTAACACACCGCGCCGTCCGCTGTGGCGTAAGCCGGGCCAGCCAATTTCAACCGGTGAGCCGCCGCGAGGGCCTTCACCAATCAAATTGTGCGGCACGAAGTTGTCGGGTTCCTGTTGCCATAAATACTCATCTATCTGTTCAGCCTGCGATTTGCTGGCTGCGAGCAGATAGACTTTGTGTCCCTGACGGTAACTCATGGCTGCTTGATGGCAGGCAAAGTGCAACAGGTAGTCGCTGTCTGCCGCCAGATGCTTTTCATCGATCATATAAAAAGTAGCATGAGTCATTGTGATTTCTCTAATAAACAAAGGGGGCCAATTGGCCCCCTTGATATAACGATTACTCGAGGTTTTCTAGGCCAGCTCGGTTGAGCAGGAATTGGACCAGCAATGGGACCGGACGGCCCGTTGCACTCTTGTCTTTACCACCGACCCATGCGGTACCGGCGATATCAAGGTGTGCCCAATTGTACTTCTTGGCAAAGCGTGACAAGAAGCAACCCGCTGTGATGGTTCCCGCGCCTGGGCTGCCCAGGTTCGCCATATCCGCAAATGGGCTTGCCAGTTGCTCTTGGTACTCATCGTTCATTGGCAGACGCCATGCACGGTCACCGGCTTGCTCTGAGGCGTTGATCAGCTCGTGCGCCAGAGGGTTGTGGTTAGACATCAAACCGCTGATGTGATGACCCAGCGCGACCACACAGGCACCGGTTAGCGTTGCGACGTCAACCACGCAGTCTGGTTCAAAACGCTCAACGTAAGTTAATGCGTCACACAGTACCAAACGGCCTTCTGCATCGGTGTTCAGTACTTCAACGGTTTGGCCTGACATGGTGGTCAGGATGTCACCCGGACGGTAGGCACCGCCACCTGGCATGTTTTCACAGCCGGCCAGTACACCGACGACGTTAATTGGCAGGTTCAGCTTGGCCAGTGACTTCATCGCACCGAAGACGGTCGCCGCGCCACACATGTCGTATTTCATCTCATCCATCTGCGCAGATGGCTTGATAGAGATACCGCCTGAGTCAAAGGTCAGGCCTTTACCGATCAGCACGATTGGCTTCGCGTTTGGATCCGGGTTGCCTTTGTACTCGATAACCGACATCATGGCTTCGTTTTTCGAGCCTTGACCGACGGCCAGGTATGAGGTCATGCCCAGCTCTTTCATTTCTTGCTCACCAATGATCTTGGTGGTGACGGTTTCAAAATCGTCAGCCAGACGGCGAGCTTGTGATGCCAGGTAAGCCGGGTTCGCCACGTTTGGCGGCATGTTGCCCAGATCTTTACCGGCCTTGACGCCTGAAGCGACAGCCAGACCGTGTGCAATAGCGCGCTCACCCAGTGACAATTCACGGCGAGTCGGGACATTGAACACCAATTTGCGCAGTGGACGACGCGTTTCTGGCTTATTGCTCTTAAACTGATTAAAGGTGTAGAGGCTGTCTTTGGTCGTTTCAACGGCCTGACGGACTTTCCAGTAGGTATCGCGGCCCTTCACGTGCAGTTCAGTCAGGAAGCAGACGGCTTCCATGGAACCGGTTTCGTTCAGGGTGCTGATTGTTTTCTTGATGATTTGTTTATACTGACGTTCATCCAGTTCGCGCTCTTTACCACAACCAACCAGTAATACACGCTCTGATAATACGTTTGGTACATGGTGAAGCAGCAGCATTTGGCCAGCTTTACCTTCTAGATCACCACGACGTAGCAACGAGCTGATGTAGCCTTCGCTGATCTTGTCGAGTTGTTCGGCGATCGGAGAAAGGCGGCGTGGTTCAAAAACACCGACGACGATACAGGCACTTCGCTGTTTTTCTGGACTACCACTTTTGACACTGAACTCCATGCGTACTCCTACATCCTAATAAAGACAATTAAAGCTAAATGTTAGATAATGCCGCACTTACTTGCTGGACCGCAGATTCGGTATAGGATTAAAGTGCAGGTTAACAATTAACCGAAAGATTAAAAAATAACTAACTAACCGAAAAATTATAGTGATTCCAGTAAAAAAACAAGTTTTCTATGGGTAAATAAAGCGTGATTATTGTTCGGTATTTGACGCGTGAGACATTAAAAAGCCAGTTTGCAGTGCTTTTTGTGCTTTTTCTTGTCTTTATCAGTCAGAAATTCATCCGCATTTTGGCGGATGCCACAGAGGGGTCTATCCCCAGTGACCTGATCGCGACCCTGTTGGGGTTGTATATGCCGTCGATGGCATTGCTGATGTTGCCACTCAGTTTGTATATCGGGATCCTGCTCACTTTCGGCCGTTTATACGCGGAAAGTGAAATCACTGTCATGAACGCCACCGGTATCGGGAACAAGTTCCTGATCCAAGCGGCCTTGTGGCTGGCGATCATTACTGGCTCGTTCGCGGCCTTCAATGCCTTGTGGCTGGCACCGTGGTCGGTTGAGAAAACCGAACAGGTGATGGAGCAGGTCGAGGCCGATTCCGGTTTGGAATTGTTGGTGAAAGGCCAGTTCCAGGCGGCGCCGGATGGCAAGGGCGTGGTGTTCGTCAATGACATCACCGACAGCGGCACCCGTCTTGAGAACGTGTTCGTGGCACAGTTGACGGCACAAGATACGTTACGTCCGAGTGTGCTGGTGGCTGATCGCGGTTACGTGAGTGAGCTAAAAGACGGCCGTCAGATCCTCGACCTGAAAAGTGGGGCGCGTTATGAAGGCATTCCGACCCGTCTGGATTATTCCGTCACCGAGTTTGATGATTATCAGGCCTTGATCGGCCAGCGTGCCGTGCGGGCGAAGAACCGCGACTGGGATGCGATGCCCACCTTAGAGCTGATGAAGCGACCGGAATCCGCCGCGAAAGCTGAATTCCAGTGGCGTATGTCATTGGTGCTGTGTATTCCGTTGCTGACCATGGTGGTGGTACCGCTGTCGGCGGTGAACCCGCGTCAGGGCCGCTTTGCCAAACTGGTGCCGGCGGTGTTGATCTACCTGACCTACTTCCTGGCGATCAGTGCCGGTAAGTCTGCGGTCGAAGATGGCGCTTTGCCGTCATACATTGGCCTGTGGGCGATTAATGTGTTGATTTTCTTTGTGGCGATTGCCCTCAATACGTGGGATACGCTGCCAGCGCGTCAATTGCGTGAAAAACTTCGGAGACGTGGCTAATGTTTAAGATTCTGGATTTATACATTGGCCGTACGATCATCTCGACCTCGGCGTTGACCCTGTCTACCTTGGTGGGGCTGTCCGCTATCATCAAGTATGTGGAGCAGCTGCGTAAAGTCGGCGATGGGACGTATGATTTGTGGAAAGCATTGGCGTACGTGCTTCTGAGTATTCCCCGTGATATCGAAATGTTCTTCCCGATGGCCGTGCTGTTGGGGGCCTTGATTGGTCTGGGTATGCTGGCGTCGAGCTCGGAGCTGGTGGTGATGCAGGCCGCAGGCTTCTCAAAGCTGGATATCGGTCTGTCGGTACTGAAAACCGCTGTGCCTTTGATGTTGATGGTGATGCTGCTGGGTCAATGGGGCGCACCGGAAGCCCAGAAAGCGGCGCGTGAATTGCGTGCGTTCTGGACATCGGGCGGTAACATGCTGTCGGTGCAGCGCGGGGTATGGGCGAAGGACAATAATGACTTCATTTATATCGGCCGTGTACATGAACAAAAAGAGCTGTTTGGTATCAATATTTGGGAGTTTGACGAGAAGAACAAACTGACCGAAACCACCTTTGCTGAGTCGGCAGAATACGATGCAGAAAAAGGCTGGCAGCTAAAAGACGTGACCATTACTCACATGGGTAATGTGCAGCTGACCGATGAAAAAGTGGCGGTCATGCCGTGGAAAACCGTCCTGACACCAGACAAGTTGGCGGTGGTCACGGTGAAGCCTGAAGAATTGGCGCTATCAGGGGTTTACGATTATGTGAGCTACCTGAAAGAGTCGAAGCAGGATGCCTCCCGCTACGAATTGGCTTTCTGGCGTAAAGCGCTGCAGCCGGTGTCGATTGCGGTCATGATGTTGCTGGCGTTGTCGTTTGTGTTCGGCCCGCTGCGTTCTGTGACCATGGGGGCACGTGTCCTGTCCGGTGTAATTTTTGGTTTTGCCTTCTACATCTCCAATGAGGTGTTTGGCCCAATGAGTATTGTGTACCGCTTACACCCGATCATTGGTGCCTTGGGGCCGAGCTTGGTGTTCCTCGCCATTACCATCTATCTGCTGCGTCGTAAGTTATAGCGAGACAGACGATAAAAACAAAAAAGGAGCCTTGTGGCTCCTTTTTTTGATCGCGTCTTTTGACCATGTCTGTTGATCACCTCAGTGAAACCAGTGTGGTTTGTGGCCGCTAAGGTGACGTGTGATCAGGGTGATGCGTGATTCAGTTGACCTTCGGTAATACCACCATCTCACATTCTGCCATGATGTCTTGGAAAGACTGTTTTTCACGACTAAACGGTGCCATCAAGTTGCCCAAACCAAATGCAGAGGTCCCCATGCGGATCAGGGCTTGGGTGAAGCGAAGGTTGCTGCCGTCTTTATTTTGCAGACGCAGTTTCCAGGCGCGCATCCCCAAGGTTTGGCCTGCCTTACACCAGAAGTAGGCAAAGAAACCGACCATCACCACGGCCAGATAAGCGGTATACAGCATGCCAATCACCGGGTGTTGTGTCATATAAGCACTGATATCGATATAGCCGGTGGTGTCAATCCAGCCTAAATGCGCGAGCAGCGCTGCCAACCCGGTAGCGACGCCAGCAGCCAACATTAATACGGCCGCAATGACTAAACTGTCGTAAATCCATGCGCCCAAACGGCGGAAAAGTCCCGGGTAGTTTTTTTGCGCAGGCACGTCCTGTTGTGGTTTCTTTTTCACTGTATTGTCCAAACGTCGTGAGTGAGGGATAAACGCAGTCAGTGTAACAACTTCCCGAGTCAGGGTGAATGGGAAGTGTCTTGTAAATGAGAGGCCTAGCGAAGGGTGCCGGCGGCGAGAGGAACTATAGTTAGAACACTGTCCGTCAATTACGGCCATATTCGTACCCAGTAAGAGGACGAGAGTCGCGGCAGTGATCTTCTTGGCGTGGCAGACGGTATTAAGGTGAATGTTCATCACAGGAGAGAACCCATGGCAGATGCGAATGACAACACAACGAACTGGCCGGAACTGGCAGGCGCGCTTTATGACAAACTGACAGAGCGACATGCTGAACTCACTTACGAGTTTGATCATGTGGAGATCGGTGTGCCAAGTGGGACAGGGGAGAAATCGGAGCAATCCACCTGGACGGTCAGCGGCAGTATCAGTATTCGTGGCCGTAACCTCGATTGAGGGTGATTGATCGGATGTTGTCTTTACACGGAGCGCTGACAGTGGATGTTGGTGCTGATTCACTCTTGATCCAAGCGGATGATCAAACCGTCACGGTTCAACTGACTGAGCCTTCTCATCTACTACATCTGGTTCGCCTGTGGCGACAGCCTCATATCAAAGCGCTGTTAGCAAGGGGGAGGTCGACGGTAAAAACGAAGGAGCCAGCCCGTGCATTCCAAGAGCAGCTGGCGGCGTATACTTTCGTCCTTACCGTACCGTCTCGTGCCTCGCTGACGTTGGCACTTCATCCCTCTCGGCGTTGGTTTCCATTCCTGCTATATACTCAGCAAAAAGGTTACTGGTTAAAGCATTTATCCTGGCTGTGCTGGCAAAGCCTAAACCTGCGTGTCCCCAAGAGTGGGAAGTAAAAGTCTTTGATGGCTCAGAGAGTTAAGGAGTGGCTGCTTTTAAAAGAGACGAATTACCCCTCTTGTGGCTAAAACTTATTCGAACGGTGCGTTTGGGTAAGATTCTTCATCATAAACACTTGCACCGGGTTCGGGGCTGCGTATAATTGGCCGCATCTGCCCGGGTGGCGAAATCGGTAGACGCAGCGGATTCAAAATCCGCCGGTGAATAACCGTGTCGGTTCAAGTCCGACCCCGGGCACCATATTTAAATGATAAAGCCTCGACGAAAGTCGGGGCTTTGTTGTATCTGGCGGTCAGAATTTGTCAGCGCCGAGATCTGTAGTATCAGCCTCTGATATAGAGCAAGCCAACAAGGCATGCTGGCCTTTGTCGATGTGTTCACGAAGGTGTTCACGGATGCGCTCGTGAAACGTCAGGAATATGTGTTTGCTGGCTTTTTGTTCAGTTGACGCGTTTTTTCAGATTTTCGCCAAAATAGTATTTGTATATCAAATCAATATACGTATAATTGGCTGCATATGCCCGGGTGGCGAAATTGGTAGACGCAGCGGATTCAAAATCCGCCGGTGAATAACTGTGCCGGTTCAAGTCCGGCCCCGGGCACCAATTTCAAACGATAAAGCCTCAACGAAAGTTGGGGCTTTGTTGTATCTGGGGTTTGTCAACGCCACCACTACCTGTCATTGTTTTCTGCTTTTCTGCTTTTC
>NZ_LDOV01000053.1 GCF_001029435.1 Photobacterium aphoticum
CCTTAACTGATCGGCATTAGCGTCATGCGCTTCCCTTTCTTTTTGCCCATCTCTATCTCGGTAATGGTTAACCGTTATGGCTTATCGCGGTACACATCCACACGGCGATTTTCATCACGACCGATTTCGGTGTCATTGCTGCTGATCGGCTTCAATTCCCCCTGACTGGTGCTGACCATACGGTTCTTCTGCACGCCTTGCTCAACCAGGTAATCACCGGTTTGATTGGCACGCTTTAAGCCCAACGCATAGTTGTACGCTTCGCTGCCTTTGCTATCCGTGTTACCTTCCAGACGCACAAACTGCCCGGTGGTTTCCAGCTTTTGCGCAATACGCTTAAGGATCACTTTCGACATTGGCGTGAGCGTTGCGCGGTCAAAGTCAAAGTACACGCGCGCCAGCAAAGTGTGGCTTGGTTCAGCAGGTTGCTTCACCTCGGCAGGTGTCTCAACAGGCTCCGCCGTGATCAATTGCTTGCCATCCAAAAAGGCCAGACACTGCTCGCTGATCCCCACTTGTTCAGCCAACATCAGCAGGCGCGCTTTCAGCTCGGCATCTTGCGAGGTTTGTGCGATTTGCATCCAGCCCTGACGGTGGTTACCCAATGCCGTCACATCACCAATAACCACTGAATGTGCCACGCTGTAGGTACCCGTCTCGCAATAGTCAGTTAAGCCTTGGTTAATCGCATCATTGGCCTGTGCGGCAAACGGCAAAGACAACATAAGACCGAGAATTGTTTTTCGCATTACTTGATTATCCATATAGCTTAGGCACTCCACTGGAGCGGGAGCCTTTTTTGATCAGCTCTTCAATTTTATCAATTAAGTCATTCACGTTTTTCACGTCAATGATGTCTTCTTTCGGATTCAGCACACACTGCTTGAAACCACTCTGTCCACTGGCGCGGAAGTTAATACCCACTACGCCAATATACAGCGGCATTTCACTGTCACTGAATTGCGCACGGATACGGTCACACATCCCCTGATTCACCAGATTCGGCAAAATGCTGGAATACGGCGACTCCTGTCCGTCACTCAAAATCAGGATCATTTTCAGGCGTTCGTTGTACTCGTCCATCACGGTTTTATCACGGGTATGCGGACGGCCGGCTTCCATCACTTGCGCACCGCGCAAAATGCCTTGATAGGCACCCGTACCGCCGGTGGCATCCATGCGATCTATCGCGTGTAAATCGGATTTACGGCTGGTTAAGCCAATGGTCCAGAAGGCATCACGCCCGGTAGAACACATCGATGCACTGGAATACAGGCGGTTGTAATCACTATTGTAATGAAAATGCTCGGTATAGATTTTATTGGTGAATAAATCACTGACCGATTTTCGGTAATCGATATAGTTAGGAATATCGAGCAAATGCCAATTTCGGTTACTGTTGATGACGTTATAAACCTGACGCGACTGCTTCTGGTAATACTCCCTCTCATCTCTGTTTCTGCCCGGGCAATAACGGGAGTCCTGATAACAGTAATAGACACTGTTGCTGCTTTCTTGTGCCCAAAGCGTCCAGTCCACATCCTCATACGGTGGATCCCAATAACCACTGTTGTGGGTGTTGTATCGCAACTGACTGTTACAGATCAGCGAACCGTTAATTTTGTCCTGCACGCGTAAGTTGTAAGGCACAAACGCCACCCGGTTTTTGATGAAATTATCGGTTTCATCTTTCACCAGAATTTTATCGGTGATTTGATTAATCGCTCGCTTCAACCAATACAACTGCGAATGACCTTGCCAGCGGTTGTTCATCGAGCCCGAGAAATCCGACACAAACACGATATCGATATCACGGTCACCTAAGTATTCCGGGTATTTCTTGGCGACTGACTCACCGGCAATGGACTGCTTCTCCGCAAAGGAAGGAATAAAGGTGCTGCTGAACCAAGAGCGGTGACGCGTCGTGGCATCGACCGTGTACTGGATATACTCATCAATATTCTGATGAACATTCCCCTCTTCGTATTTACGCTTCACCTGTACAGAAATGCCATCAATGTCGCGCACATAAGCACGTACATAATCTTCCGCCAGCGCTTTAGCATGGTCTTCATCATCCGCCATGGTCACCGCGAGCGCAGCAGCTTCCGTGGCATCTTGCAAACGGCTGTGGGCCTGCACATAGCGCGTCCCTTCTATCGCCCAGAATGAAAAGCCCATAATGGGGATCAGCATCAACGCCATCCACACGGCGGCAACCCCTTGCTGACGCTGCAAACTGACCGGCATCTGGCGGCGTGGCGATGGATTGTTTCGTTTCATCTTATCGCCCCGGAATCACAGAAGTGGAAGTAATGGTGGTCACCCCGTCTTTCTCGCCGAAAAACGGCAGGAACCAATTTTCAGGCTCAGCGCACAGCGTGACCTGATACAGCGGGAAGATCTTACCGCCTTCCACCGGCACCAAGTCTTTTTGCTGCGAAATCGGCTTAAGCGGCTGGCAGTGCAACTGTTCAAAGTGCGGACTGGTAAAGGATGCTTGCGGCACCATGTTGATCATGGCATCAAGTTGGATAGCGACTTTATTTTGTGGCACTCCCAGCATGCGCGCCGCCAAAATCTGCATGTCCCGGCTGTCACTCTGGTTAAGGGGATAACGCGCCACGCGCTCATCATCCACCACTTCCGAATAGTAACGGATCCGCTCTTTCAGGATATTCACAAGGGCAAAGCTGGTGCGATCCAACTGTGAGCGCAACAAGAGTTTCTGGCTCAAATCCGTAGTGAACAGGAAAATGGCACACAAGGCGACCATGACAAACGCCAATTCCACCGCAAAGGCCCCGCGTTGACGTGAGCGATTACTGCTCTTCTTCATCCCACCATCCCTCATGTTCCAGATTCAAAATCATGGTGCTGCTGATATCACGCTTACCCATCGAAAACAGGGTCATCATCGGGCTGTAGTGATAAGTCAGCGTCACTTCTGCCAGCACGTAATCCGGCGAGACTGTCTCACTGCCCTGCCCGGTGTTATTCACCAAATCGCGATACGTTTTAAAATAGGTGGAGGTCAGCTCGAACTGATCTTCTTCGATAAGGAAATGCCACAATGCATCTTCATTACGCAGCAACGCATCAAACTGTGCTTGGTACTGGGCATGTGAATGGCGCCCTTCATGAATTTTGGTGCCACGGATGGTTTCGCGCAGCGCCGCTTCCGTCACGTTGATCACATAGATGTTGTAACAGACTTCAAAAATGGCGAAGGTGGAGAGCATAAGCACAATGCCCCCCAACGCAAATTCGATGGACGTGGCACCGCGCTGACGGCGTGAGGAACGGTGAAACAAACGGGAAACACTACGGCGCATCGTGATGGTCTCCTTGCGCGGGCAACACCGTCTGTTGCGCAGGCAGAACCGTCATGTTTTTCACCTGACGGAACAACACAGCTAACTGCTCGTCGTTGTACATACCTTTCAGGATGCCGTAAGCCTGCTTATCATCACCCAGTTTGATTAAGGCAATCGCTAAGTTCACGGCTAAGGTTTGATGGTCTTTGACGTTAAAATCGGCCTGAGTGTAAACCGGCATCAACATCTCAACCACACGCTGAAACTGCCCTTGCGCCAAGTACAGCACCGCCAGGTTATTCTTAATGGCAATGTCATCAAACCCTTTCAGGCGCGCCTGATTAAACTGATCTTCCGCGTCCGCAAAACGCCCCAACTTACCCAGCACAATGCCTTGCGAGATATTCAGTGCTGCAGAATTGTCGCCCTGTTTCGCCGCCTGCTCAAACGCAGACAACGCGCCAGTGAAATCCCCTTTGGCATCATCAATGTGCCCGGCCAACACCAACAAAGCGGGTGTTGCCTCACCCTGCGCTTGAAGATGATCGACGTAAAAGCCCGCCGATTCCAAATCGCCCGACTGGTAATACACATCCGCCAGTTTTTGCATGATAGCGGCATCACCCGGCTGCTGTTGCAACGCAGCTTTATAATAGGCAATCATTCCCGGGTAGTTGTTCACCTTGGCCATTTCGGCCACCGAGTTAGCGGTATTGCCTGAGGTCGCGCACCCGGTCAACGCGCATGCCAGCACGATGGCTGATAACAGCGTGGATTTGTTCATAGCCCTTTACCCAATGTTGATCGACATCTGCATGATGCCGGGAGCCAAAATGAGTACAACGATCGGGAACATGATCAGCAAGATAAGCGGAATACTCATCTTGGCCGACAATTTACCGATCTTCTCTTCAATGCTGAGTACCTGAATTTTTCGCATGTCTTCGGCCAGATCGCTCAGTACGTTGGCAATCGAGGTACCGTATTGCAGGTTCTGGATCAGGGTCAGCGTGAAACTTCTGACTTCCGCTGTCGGAATACGTAAACTCAAGTCATACAGGGCTTTTTCCAAACCGTGTAACCGCGCACCGTCAGAGGTTTTGCGGATTTGGTAACACAAGTCTTTATCGAAGGTTTCCAGCTCTACGCCCAAATAGGTCAACGCCGCTTCAATGGTCATACCGGTCTGCACACACACCGACATCATGTCAAGCATGTACGGCAACTGGCGTGACATGCGGCCGACCAGCATTTTCTTGCGCGACGCCAGAATCATGTCCGGCGCCAGCAGAATCACGATGAAGCCAATCAGGCCCAGCACAATTTTGGTGTTTTGTTCCATCTCACTGATAAACAAACTGCCAATAAAGACGGCCACAACCGACATTTTGATCGGGAAGTAATACTTCGCCAGATGGGTATTGTAGATACCGGCATCGACAAACTTCTGCTCCAGATCCTGACGGTGCTCTTTACCAAAGCGAACAATGAAATCATTCAAACGCGATAAGCGGCTTTTTCGCTCGTGCAGCAAGTATGCATTGATATTGGCCTTGACCATCTTTTCCTGATAGTAGTTGGTAATTAACAGTGCAATCACCACGCCAAACAACAAGCCTGAAATCACTAATGCCATTACTTCACTCCCTTCACGAGCCACCACACAATGCCGAGACCCAACGCTTCACTGCCTAACACGTAGTAGAGCACGTAGCGGCCTTCGGGATCGGTGAGGATAAAATCCACGTTTTCCGGACTGATAAAATTCAATAGCACCATAAATAGCGCAGGGATCGCCGCCACGATTTTGGCCGAAATACGCGCTTCCGATGTCATGGCCATTTTCTTTTTCTCCAGCGTGCGGGCATCCACCAACACGCGGATCAAACGGGCCAAGACATTTTTCAACTGACCACCCCGGGTCATGTTGGCGCGAATGGTCACGATGAAGAACAAGAACGCCGGATACGGGAAGTTTTTACTGGCACGCTGAAACACCACATCGGAACTTTCACCCAGTTTTAAACGCTCACCCATGACCTTAAATTCATGACCGACCGCATTATCCAGACTTTCACCCACGTAACTGATCGCCTGCATCAAACTGTCACCAGCGGTCACCGCACTCATCAAAATGTTCAGCGCATCCGGAAAGGTCTGCTCGAAATCGTTGCGGCGTTTATTGACCAGCCAGTTCCAACTCGCCCAACAGGCCAGCAGTGGGAACAAGATCGTCAGCCATTGTGAGTCCAAATGCAGCACGCGGTTGTTGACGTACCAAGCGCCGCTCAGCATGGTGATCAAGAAGATCACGATAATGAGCGTGGCTTTGTTACCCAAAATCGCCAGTACCGGAGTGGCTTCATCACGAAACTGCTGCCAGCGGGTGCGCTGGCGCAAGTTTTTCAGGTTGATCGCCTGCAGCTCTTCTTTCATTTCATCGCTCGTTTCGTCTTCCAGAAACGCGCGCTTGAGATCGCTGGTTTGGCGGGTCCATAAAATGGCCGCCACTCCAAACAAGATGAGAGAAAGGGATAGCATCATCGGCTTTAGCTCCTGAACGCGGCCATGAGTTCCTTATGCAAACCGTAGAACTGGGCTTTTTTCACCAGTTCCGAGCGCTGCATGATGCCTTGAGTCACAAAGTTACCATGCACTTTTTCATCAAAGGCCGACTCGTCCGGCTGGAAACGGAAGATCTCTTCCATCACCACGTTATCGCCTTCCAAACCGACAATTTCGCAAATGCTGGTGATCTTACGTGAACCATCACGCAGACGGTTAACCTGCACCACCAACTGGACGGCACTTATGATGGTGCGGCGGATCGCATCCAACGGCTGATTAAGGTTGGCCATCATGACCATGGATTCCACACGGGCAATCGCATCACGCGGAGAGTTGGCGTGCAGGGTCGACATTGAGCCATCGTGGCCGGTATTCATGGCCTGCAGCATCTCAAATGCTTCGGAGCCACGGCACTCCCCCAGAATGATACGGTCAGGACGCATACGCAGGGCGTTGATCACCAAATCACGCTGGTTCACCGCACCGGTGTTTTCAATGCTGGCGGTACGGGTTTCCAAACGCACCACGTGCGGCTGTTGCAAACGCAGTTCTGCCGCATCTTCAATGGTGATGATACGTTCGTCGTTATCAATGTACTGCGACAACGCATTCAGCAAGGTGGTTTTACCCGAGCCGGTACCGCCGGAAATCAGCACGTTCAGACGACAGCGTGAAGCAATCATTAGCACACGCGCGATCTCTGGTGACATGGCACCAAAGCCCACCAACTCTTCCAGACCGATTTTCTGCTCACGGAATTTACGGATAGAAATGGCGGTACCGTCTAAAGCAATCGGCGGGATCACGATGTTCACACGGCTGCCGTCTTCCAAACGCGCATCCACCGTGGGTGAAGATTCGTCGACACGGCGGCCAACACGTGAAGCAATACGCTTCGCCACTTCCAGCAACTGCGCTTCGTTCACGAAGGTAATTTCAGAGCGTTTCAGCTTACCGTTACGCTCAAAATAAATATTATCCGGGCCGTTCACCATGATGTCGGTGATGGTTTGATCTTCAATCAACGGCTGCAGTGGACCCAGGCCCAACAGTTCATCAAGCAGGCTTTTTACCAGCCCCGCACGCATCATGGCGGTCATTGGGCGCGATGCACTACGGGCCAGAATGTCTACCGCGTTCTGGATTTGTTTTTCCAGCTCTTCACGGCTCATTTGCTGCACGGCTTCCGCGTCCAGCGCATCAAAGATCTGCTGACGGAAGGTTAAATACAGGGACTTCGTACTCATCGGTTAAACACCTTTTTAAACCAGCTCAATGGCGTTTTGCTGTTGGTATTGGCCTGGCCGTTAATCAAGCGACCTAATTCATCAAACGCTTGCTGCATCTGCTTGTCATGCTTGTGCGCGCGCTTACCTTCAATGATCAAACGGGCGATATTGCGGTTATATTCCAGCTCAATCGCAATCGGTGTTTGCAGGTACTGCGCCACTTCCTGCTTGTTCAAGGAAAATGCGTTCAGCGGGCGATGAATGTTCAGCACTGGAATGATACGCAACTTATTACTGTCTGAAATTTGCAGGTTGTTAAGACGCTCAATCAGTTTGCGCGCGGTACGTACCGATGCCACTGAAGGCTCTAACACCACAATCACTACGTCGCTGCGCTCACTCAATATCAAAGGATCCGGACGGAACGCGACACTGGCGGAATAATCTTCCAGTATGAAGTTGGTGTTACGGGTTAACAGCTGACATAAGGTCTGGCTGAAATTGAGCACCTGCAGATCAGACTCACCGCCTTCCAACGCCAACAAACGGAGGTGGCTGCGCACATTGGTCAAAAAGCCCACCGCACTTTCATCATCCAGTTCATGAATGGGCATGGTCATGTCGGTCAGGTTGTGCCGCTGCAGGTTTTTCAGCGACAACAGAATATCGATATTGCTGTCAGCGTTTTGATGATCAACCAAAATGGTGTCTGTGCCTTGTGATGAGAACACGGAGGCCAATTCTGCTGTGATCATCGTGGTGCCGATCCCGCCTTTGGTCCCCACTACCGCCACACGCTTGGCTTTACGCTGCTTACTGACCCCTGAAAAGGTACGCAAGTTGTTATTTACGTGGATAATAAAGTCGGCCAGCTCTTGCTTGTTCACCGGCCAGAACACGTAGTAGAAACCCATGTCTTTTAGCGCACGCAGCGTGGAAATCGCGTCTTCTTTACCAATGACGATCACGCCTTTGTGCGGCGGGATCTGGCTGGCCAGACGACGGGCATCTTCCACCACATTGCTTGACTGGTTCAGCTCCAACAAGATGATGTCATGTAAATCTTCACGATTCAGCTTGGTGGATTTCAGGGCTTCTTTCTGAATGGTTGGCTCATTCCAGCCTTCAAACAGGAAGATTTCTTCAACCAGTGATAAACATTCCTGCGACTGGTAAATCAGTGTACAGCTTTTCGGGCCGTTCACGACCGGGATCATCGGGGCGGCATTTTTTGAGATGGCCTTGGCTAAATCAAACATACATTACTTCTCGATCAGTCGTTGTGGGTTGGCCACTTGCTTCATGCGCATGGTATCGACAAAACAATCACGACGCTGAATCGGCTGTCCCATCACTTCTGGCTGACACGTTTCGGTCAGCACACGGTAATAACGTAGCTCGACCGTTAAATCGTTTTTTGGCTGTGACGCATAACGCGCACGGTACTGTGTGGCAGACACACCCTGACGGTGCAGTTGCGCCATCTGCTGCTTGGCAATACGTTTGCCTTGCGTGGTACTGTATAAATACGTGACATCAAACTGGTGATCACGCTGCTGCGCCTGCGCCACAATCTGGTTCAGCTGGGTGTTAATCGCTGCCGCACCGGCCTGTGGTTGCTGGTTGTTCACGGTAAACTGGTAGGTGTGCGTTTCCGGATACACCAAGGCTTCCGCGCCTTTGGCTTCATACATTTGCTCGGCACAACCGTTTAGCGTACCTAACGAGAGCAGCACCAACACACTCATCAATAACTGTTTCATTGCATGAATCCTCCGCGTGATAGCAGATCAATGCTCAAGGCTTTATTTGCGTCTGACTCACCGTCCACATTGATATTCAACCAACGCGACAAGGTCGATGTTTTCTTCATATAAGGCAGTTGCACGTCTTGCGGTTTCACCGGACGTACTAGGTTCACGGTGGCAACAATCAGCAACTCAGTTTTCTTACGTTTGGTCACGGACTTACGGAATGCCGCGCCTAAAACAGGAATGTCACCCAGCATCGGAATTTTTTGCAGTTCTTCAAAGTCCTGACTGTTCATCAAGCCGCCCAGCACAAAGCTTTCGCCATCAGCCAATTCAACCGTGGTCATCGCGCGGCGAGAGGCCAGCTGTGGCACTTCAATGCCAGCTGCCTGAATGTATTTCTCGACTTCACTCACTTCCGGTGACAGCTGCATACGCACTTTGTCATCACTCATAACTTTGGCGGTCATTTCCAGCTTAATACCGAACTCTTTGAACGTGATATTGGTGCTGTTGTCATTAGTCACGATCACTGGCACTTCACCACCCACCAAGAAGCTCGCCGATTCGCCGGATAGCACGGTCAAGTTCGGCTCGGCCAGAATTTGTGCCATGCTGTCATTGCCCAATGCGGTGATCAGCGTGCTGAGATCTGCCGCTTTAAACTGCGCAAACGAGAACTGCCCTACGCTGGCGCCAATGGAGCCCCAATCGGTACCGATGGTTTTGGCAAAAGAATCGGTTACTTGGGCCACAGAAATCTTCACATTCACTTGCTGCACGCTGGTCACAACAAGGTTTTCAATGATCCCTTCCCATGTCATGTTGCGGGCAAAAATCATGCTTTCCGGCTCTTCCATGCCGGTATCTTCAAATTCCATCTTGTATGATTTTTCGTATCGCTCGGTAGATTTACGTTTTAAGAACGTCGCGACCATGCGGTAGATGTCATCACGCTGTTGCTCTGACGCAACGGTGCCGCTAACAGCGACTTGCTCACCCACCGATTCCAGTTTGATGGTTAAATCTGGGTATTTCAGTTTAATTTGACGGCGGATCTGAGAAAGGTCGATATCCACAAAGATACGCTCAGACAATACGACATCACCGTCTTTGTTGTACGCGAGCAAACGGGCCTGCCCCACTTGCTTGGCAAACACCACTAAGGTTGTGTCATTGATAACTTTGTAATCCACCAACTCTGGCGCACTGATAAACACCTTGCTGATCGGCTGTTTCAGGCTGATATCTGCCGCATCATGCAACGTAATGTAGCGGTCGCCTGCCCAAGCAAAGGTAGACGCGACACAGCTGAGCGCCACTAACAGCACACGCACGCAACGTGTACCCAATAAAGCCTTACGCATTAAAACAATCCTCCGGTCGCGGTGTTTTCATCAGAACCGCGCAACTCTTCCACATCGTTAAAGTTGCTGATCACATCATGCACATTCGCTTCCAGCGGTTGGCGGTAATTGTGGCTACGGTAAATCTCAATTTGGGCGGTACGTTGTGCTAATGACAAACGCGCCAGTTCACTTGGCGGGACTTCAATCACCACGGTGGTCATATCATCGGTTTCATTCGATGACTTGGCTGAGATGATATTATCGATACCGGAATTCACGGATAACGCACTGCTTTTGCCAATGTTCATCACTTTCACGTGCTTCAAGAACACTTTGGCTTGCACACCCTGAAATTGCGTCAGCGACTCTGACTGTGATGACATGTTCACATCCGGTGAACTGATCATCAGCAAATCGATGTAGTCACCCGGACGGATAAAATCGTTGATAAGGTTTTTGGTGGTCACTTGCAGGGGATACAGTGTCATGCCGTCACTAACCAGCAAGTCGATGTAGCCAGGCTGGTTTTTCTGCGTCTGGTATTCCGGATAGACCCACTGGCCTTTTTTAAGGTCGGTATTGAGCAGAGTAGAAGGGTCAAAATTCAGCACCACGTCTTCTTTTACCCCCAGTTTCAGGGCGTCATCAAATGGCACTTGTTCCCGCGTCAGATCACTGGCTGTTAAAGGCTGGCCTTTTTCCACATCCTGATTAGCGCGCCATAAAGTGAGGTATCGCACGGGTTGTTCCGTGATCAGATCCACAACGGGCTCATCAAGGTGTTCAGGTTCTTTATTGAACACGTCATACAGCCCGTACAAGCCGGATATCACGGCCAAAAAGGCAATCAAAAAAATAATTTTCGAGTTCATACACTTGCCTTTACAAGTAGTGTGCGAGAAGTGGGAGATAGAAGCCGACAGAAATCGCGAGCCCATAAGGCAGGCCTGGATCGTTTTCTTGTGAGGCTGAGTTTACGACGCGGTACTTGACCCAATAGAACAGGGCAACCACACCGCCGACCATTGCCGTTAACCATAAGGCCAACGTTAATTGAGAAAGAGGGGTGGCAACAGCGAGTGCCGTTGCCAGTTTGCTGTCACCAGCGGCGATTACACGCAACCTGACCAAAATAACAGTCAGAACAAAGACGAATATTGCGCTGTAAATACCGCTGATTGAGCCATACAGTCCGTTCAACAGGAGTGTATTCGCCAATACAAAGAGAACCAGAGCATTGGGAATGCGTCGCCTAATGACATCGCTCAAGCATATAGCAACTAACGCGACTCCTATGAATGCGAGAAGGACCATATAAATAATTTCACTGTTTACAACAGCTAATTAGCTACCAGTTACAGTACCCAATGTAGTTGCAATCTTCGTATATGCTGCCTGAAGTTTCACAATGAAACTTTTATCACCTGATAGTGCAACAGCTAGCAAACCTGCCATTGCTACTGCGATTAGACCGTACTCGATCGCTGTTACACCGCGCTCGTCGTTTTTGTAGCTAGATAGGAATGCGTCTGCTTTTGCGTATAGTTTAGTGATCATTGTTGTTCTTCCTTTTTGGTGTTGGAGTCATTACTCGAAACATGATGTTACTCAAAAAAACACGCTGAAAAAGATAGCAACTATTGATAAAACCGATAGAACAAAATACCAACAATACATCCCAATTAAGAATTAACGCATACCTAAACAGCAAAACACTAGATAAAACATAACGATAAAGACGTACCAAAGAAGACAAGAAAATTCATCAACACCATAAAAAACCTTTACTTTGTGTAAAATCCGCGTCAAAATCTCGCCACCAGTGTGATCTGCGTCACACTTTTTATTGATTGGATTATCCAATTGAGTCGATAGTGAGTAGATGAGTGGTATATTATTCCGTGAAGTCCGTTCTAAAAAGCCACGAAATCAGAACACTACCACTCACAATACTGGAACAATTCACTACTGAATGACGGTATTCTGACTCAATATTTGTGTGTTTCTCTGCTTTTCAACGCTCATAAATAATAAACATAATGAAATTACAACTTGAGAATATCATCGCCTTTGTGTCTGTTGCTGAAGAGGGATCGTTCAGTGGTGCAGCAAGACGATTAAATAAGTCCCAGTCGACCATCAGTACTGCGGTACAAAACCTGGAAACCGATGTCGGCTACAGTTTGTTCCATCGGGAAAAGAAACGTCCTTACCTGAGCGAAAAAGGTCAAAAACTCTTCGATTCCTCGCTGGTATTATTGAAGCAGTACAAAGAGGTGATTGCGGTAGCGAAAAAGATGAACGATTCCACCCCAATGACGCTGACGCTGGGGATCGATCCGTTTCTTTATCATCCCTCTGTGATGCAATTGCTCAGCGAATTTGCCGATGCGTTTCCGCAGTTAGATTTGGTCGTCAAGCAGGCGCCGAGTAATACGCTGTGTGACGATATTTACAAAGGCAACATTGATCTGGCCTTTGGTTTTCTGAGTAATGAACGGGTCTACAATATTGAGTATGCCGATCTCTTCAAACTGAACTGTAACTGGGTGCATGCTCCCCGTTATCCATTGTCGAATTCAGAGCAGCCGCTGCGAACATTAATGCTTAACAACAATAGCGATATGTATTTGCCTAACCTGGAAACCGCATTCAGTACGTGGAAGGTGGATGACATCACTACACTGGTGACCTTGTGCCATCAAGCAAAGGGCCTTGCCCTGCTGCCGGAACATATCTATCAGCCTTACACGAATAACGGGACGCTGATGTGTCTGCATGATCAGCGCTTCTTTGGCCGTCAGTTGCAGGCTTCACTGTTCTGGCACCAAAGCCTGACCTACCCGATGGTGGCGGACTGGATTTTGACCTACTTCGCCGCACAGAAATAATCGCAGGCTGAACCCCAACAATTCGGCGTTCGATCTTACGCCAGATACAAAAAAACGCTGAATTATCAGCGTTTTTCTGTCTAACCGGTGTCATGGCCTCTTAGGCGATAGCAACGATATCATACATGACGGTCGCATGCCCCAGCACCACTTCCGCCTCATCATCGACCTCTAAACCCAGTAAGGCTTCTCCGAACGGTGATGTTGGGGTAACGACGACAATCTCTTGTCCGTTGACGGCCACTCTAATGCCGCCTGCTGACGGACCGAAAAAGACCGTTTTCTCTTGATCATGTTCATCCACCAGCTGTACCAAGCATCCCAACACTACCTGAGTACACGTCGTCGGCAATGACGCTTGCAACTTTTGATAGGCGGTCACATCCGCCATGCACTCCGCCACACGCTGTGATTGACCATGTGCCAAATACGCCGCCTCTAGCGCCAGCGTGTCATATTGTGTTTCTGGCGCATTTTCATCATCCGTCGCGGTACTGTGCGCGCGATCAGCGGCAGCGACCGCCCCTTGGTAAGCTTGGTGCAATTGTTCAAGGATCTGCGCAACCACCTGCTGTTTATCAATATTCAAAATCCGACCCGTCAGTCAATTCGTCGTGAAATAAGGGAGATTGTACCCTATTTTGCGATTAACACTCGCACCCTGCGGTGATCATCGCATCCTGCTCGTAGTCCAAACACGCTTGTGCCACCAGCGTTAGGCCCTGCACAATAGTCGCTAAACTCATGCTTGGCTGCGTTCCTTGTACGGCCTGCTGAGGCAAAAGCGGAATATGCACAAAGCCATGGCGGACATGATGATTGCCCACAGAGCGATTGCACAAATAGTGCTGCACACCGTAGAACAGGTGGTTACACACAAAGGTGCCGGCCGTATTGGAGACCTGAGCGGGAATGCCTTCCTCTTGCAATACATGCGTAATGGCTTTCACAGGGAGCGTAGAAAAGTATGCGGCGGGACCATCGGCTATGACAGGTTCGTCTACCGGTTGATGGCCGCCATTATCGGCAATCCGGTAGTCATCCACATTGATTGCCACCCTTTCCGGCGTGATCGCGGCACGGCCTGCTGCCTGCCCGACGGTGATGACGACATCGGGCTGATGCTGTTCAATCGCTGCAATCACAGTATCAATCGCGGCATATCGCACCACGGGAACGCTGCACACGACAATTTCCCCACCGTTCAGGGATTGTCCGTCCAGCGCCATCACCGCTTCTAAGGCCGGATTGATAGCCTCGCCACCAAACGGTTCAAACCCGGTGATCAGTACTTTTCTCATAAGACGTCATTCTCGCATTGTCAGGCTGTCGCGGCCTTGTTTCACGTTACAGGCTCACTGTTAAGTGCTTTATTAACAACATCATACATAGGACGGCGAAAACTCGAAACTCGAAACTCGAAACTCGAAACTCTATTTTGACGAGTCAAATAATCATGCCCATAAAAAGCCGCCCTTTTATTCAAAAGAGCGGCTCGAAAAGACGGCATCAGAAGATCCGCATACCATCAAAAGCGCGACATCAAAGACGCACTGATTGGTTTAGCTCGATTACACGTTAACACCGTGCTCACGTGCCAATGCCGCTAGGCCGCCAGCAAAACCTTGACCCACAGCTTTGAATTTCCAATCACCATTGTGACGGTATAGCTCACCAAAGATCATTGCCGTTTCAACAGACGCATCTTCAGACAAGTCAAAACGTGCGATTTCAGCGTTGTTATCGCTATTCACAATACGCATGTACGCGTTAGACACCTGACCGAAGTTCTGGCTACGCACGTCAGCATCATGAATGGTCACGGCAAACACCAGTTTCTTCACTTCTGCTGGCACTTTATCAAAGCTGACAGTCACAGTTTCATCATCGCCGTCACCTTCGCCGGTGCGGTTGTCACCGTTGTGAACCACTGAGCCACATGCACTGGTGGTGTTGTTGAAGAAGATGAAGCTTGTATCAGACAAAACTTTGTTGTCATCGCCAACCATAAATACAGAACAGTCCAAGTCAAACTCTTGACCATCTGTTGCGCGTGCATCCCAGCCTAGGCCAGACAGTGCCACTTTCATGGTTGGGGCTTCTTTGGTAAGAGAGACGTTACCGCCTTTAACTAATGAAACAGCCATGTTCATTCCTTTTTGATGACAATTAAAATCAAAATACGTGTACATTCACACGCAATGCGGGGAAGTTGCCCTCCCCCTGTTTGTTACTCATTAACAGCAATTAAGACGCGTTGATGCCATATTGGGCACACATCGCGCCAAGGCCGCCGCTGTAGCCTTGACCTACTGCACGGAATTTCCACTCACCATTGTGACGGTATAACTCACCAAAAATCATAGCGGTTTCCGTTGAGGCATCTTCCGTCAAATCGTAACGCGCCACTTCCACATTGGTGTCTTCATTCACAATACGCATGAACGCATTGCTTACCTGACCAAAGCTCTGACGGCGCGTCATCGCATCGTGGATAGTGACAGTGAAAGCAATCTTCGTCACATCCGTGGGTACGTTATTCAACTCCACGATCAAGGACTCATCATCCCCGTCGCCTTCACCGGTACGGTTATCACCGGTATGCACAACCGAGCCATCCAGAGAACGCAGGTTGTTGTAAAAAATGAAATCATTGTCGTGACGGACGCGGCCCATGTCTGACAACAGGAACGCTGAACCATCAAGGTCGAAGTCCTGTCCGTCTGTGGCGCGTGTATCCCAACCCAGCCCCACGCGAACACGCACAAGGGATGGATCGGTTTTACTCAGTGAAACATTACCGCCTTTAGATAATGAAACGCCCATTCATGTCTTCCTTTTCATTTATCAACTTGGCATTAAGCCGGTTTAGAGGTCTGTTCTTCGTCTTTCTTCTCAGGGAAGAGATAGCTGGCCAGTACACCCGCAACCAACACCGTGATCACCACAATCAAGCTGGTGGTAGCAGAAATGGTGTATTCATGGCCGAACAAATGAGAGGTCGCATTGAGGCCCAACTTACCTGCAATGAAGAACAACAATGCAATCACCGCTTTTTCAAGGTGGATCAGGTACTGCTTCATGGCTTCGAGAACGAAGTACAAGGTACGCAAACCCAAAATGGCAAACATCATGGCGCTGTAGACAATCAATGGCTCACGGCTGACCGCGATCACGGCCGGTACCGAGTCAAACGCAAACATCACGTCAGACAATTCCACCACCGCCAGACACAACAACAATGGCGTTGCGTAATATTTCGCCTTGCTAGTGCGGCCAACGGTCACGTCTGCGTTCTCTGGTTTTGCCAGTTCTTCATCAACGTCTTTTTGTTTGATCAGGAAGTTATTACCTTTGATCTTTGGCCATACCGGAAACAGACGCTTCACTGCGCGGTACGCCAAATGCTGGGAATAATCTTCCACTTCGTCTTCCTGATCACCGCTGCGCAGCATCATCACCGCCGTCCAGGCCACCATCAGGGCAAAGACCACTTCCACCCAAGGGCCCAGCGCCAGCAAGCTGGTACCGATAGCGACAAAGATCCCCCGGAACACGATGGCACCGATGATCCCCCAGTAGAGGATGCGGTGGCGGTACTTGTCAGGGACAGAGAACCAGGTAAAGATCGCCATGATCACAAACAAGTTATCGACGGAGAGCACTTTCTCCAGGGCATAACCGGTCACAAAGAGACTAGCAACTTCTAGTCCGTGGTGTAGATACAAGAACCCGGCGAAAGCAAAGGCCACAACAATCCAGAAAATGGACCACATAATGGCGCTTTTCAGCGGGATCACCTTGTCGTCACGGTGCATGTATAAATCGATTAAAATCGCACCGACTGACAAGCATACAAAGACCAATACGGTCTCAATGGGAAAACCGATATGCGTTGATTCCATGTTTATAACTACCTAATTACAGATGATATTCATCTGTTGAGAATCCCAATGCCTGGCAAATTTCACGGGCGATGGCTTTTTCCTGATCATCAAAATCGCCGTCACTTTTTGCCACCGCAATGCCGACACGTAGCGCTAACTGCGCCGCATCCGGCTGATCTTTCAAGCGCATCACATATTTCATCGCTTCGCCTTTACCGATATCGACATCAAATTCAAAACCGGTTGCCAGCTCATTGAAGAAAGCGATGACTTCTTGCACATCAAACACAGCTAAGTCTTTTGACTGCTGAATAAAGCCCACCATTTTTTGCTTTTCTTCTGCGCTCGCTCCGTTCGATGCCATGCTGATGCACGCACAGACCGCCACAGTCCCTTCCATGAATTTGCGATTTTTAAAACGGCTCACTTGGCTCGCTAATTCACTCTGACCCGCAGAGACTGCATTTTTAATCTTGTTAAAAATTGACATAGTTATTTCCTTATTTGCTGCCGGCACGCCACCGGAAACCCCAACCAAATGCGCTGTCTAGCTCTTCGTGTCCGGAGAAATAACGGTCTAAACGCTGCACCGTAATTACCCCGTTATCGTTGATCAATCGCGCAACGGCACACATACACTTGGTACGTCCACCCTCGGTCAAGCGAGTTTCTACTGGCGGTTCGTTTGGCACGGTGATCGTCACCGCACCATCGGTTTTGGTCCAATCCGGTACGCCCTGATAAATGAAGGCAAACACCAGCACTTCCGAAATGTGTTTCCAGTTGTCCCCGTTAATGTGTAGCCATTCACCGCTCTGAGAGGCCCCGGTGCGATCATCTTCCAGCAAGCGCACAAACGGCGGCCTGTTGAGATCACCAAACCGATTACCCAACGCCTGCACAATGTCGGCACTGCCATCTTTCATCCGCACAAACGCCCCGAGATCCAAATCCACTCCAGACGAACCAAAAATCCCGCTCAAGAAACCTTGGCCATTGTGGGTACCACGGTGCCAATTCAAATTCACTTTGATCAGCCCGTAATCCTGGCGTTTGGTTAAATTGACACTCGGATTCTGCTTGGTCAGCGATATCTTGCTCAGGTTAATCGTTGGCGATGGTGCCTGACCGGCCTGAGCCGCTGTTGATGAAGAAGGCACAGGAGAACCAACAGGCGGTGTCGTTGATGGCGGCGGCGAGGCAGGCGTTTGATCTTCATCCACCACCACACCATAAAACTCCGCCAGCGGTTTCAAACCACCGTTAAAGCCCTGTGCGACAAAGCGGAATTTCCACTGACCATTGCGGCGATAACATTCACCCAAGATCAGCGCCCCTTCCGTTCTGGCTTGCATCTCGACATTCGCCTGAATATGAACCTGTCCAGCCTGCTCGATTTGAATCGTGATATGGCCCAAGGTAGACACCGTCTGGCCCGGATTGCAGGTACAGGTAAACGCCACCTTCTCGATATTGGCCGGCAGGCGATTCACATTCAGGGAGTACGAGGTATTCGTGCCTTCACTACGCAGCACCACGGCCTGCTCACGACACGCACGTTGACCGTAAAAGATCATGTCTGCGTCATGGGCCACTTTGCCATTGGCCTGCAAACGAAACGCAGACACATCGACGGGCTTTCCGGTAAGCACCCGCACGGTCAACTCACCGGCCGGAACCGGTGAATTTCCACCCGCTATCAGTAACATGACACGTTACACCAGCGCGTTTTTGATCACCGGGATCATGTCTTCCACGGTACGGCCCTGACAAGGCAGCCCGTGCGCCGTGAAGGACCAGTCACCGCCCTGGCGGGCCAGTGACGCAATCAAAATACCGGAATGTGGACCTTGTTCATTCAGTTTGTAATGACACACTTCCTGCTGACCGCTTGTCGTATTCACGACACGACAGAACGCATTTTCGACTTCATTGAAAGTCTGCCCACGGAAGCTGTTTACCGTCACGGCTAAAAATGCCACGTTGCTTGGCAAAGCATTCAGGTTCACGTCGATCACTTCATCATCGCCGTCCCCTTCGCCCGTCATGTTATCGCCACGGTGACGCACGGAACCACAACGGGAATTCAGTTGCTGGAACCATACAAGATCAATCGGGTTGCCTTGCGCATCAAACAATACGCATGACGCATCCAAATCAATAGAATCTGATCCGCCAAACAGGCCGCCAAAAAAGCCGGCTTTCTTTTTAATCGGATCCCAACCAAGACCAATAGCGATCGTCGATAACGCAGAACCTGCTGTTTTCGCTAAAGAAACAGATTGATTTTTACTTAATGAAACCAAGTGAATCTCCTTATTACGGGTGTAATAACGTCCATTCCATATATCAATAAAAATATCAACAAAGGGTATATTGCTGATAGCTTTAGATAAAACACTTAGCCACGTATACAACCTATGAGGATGTGCCTTTATAGATGTATTCGGTGAGTAAACACGATAATACATTAAATTTTATCTTGTGTTTCCCATTCTATTAATGGCTGGAACAAATTTGTGATTATTCACGCAAATAAACTGTATTCGATGTGACAACCGCACCGTTGTATTGATAATCGCCTTATGAATATTTCGCCCTCTGTCACGACTGAATTATCCACTATGATGAATAAAAGAAATCAACCGCTTTCGACGGGCACCATTGCCATGCAGATTGCCAAAGGTAAATGGCAAGATACTGATTTATTTGAGTTTGCAGAAAGAAAAAACCCGAAGCGCGCGTTCTTATTTGTCAGCAAAATTCTGGGTAAACATATCCCTGTTTCTCCTCGTAAAATGCGATCCGCTTATCAGGATTTAGCACAACAAATACCTGAAAATATTCCCGAGCCCATCTTATTTATCGGCATGGCAGAAACCGCCGTGGGTTTAGCGGGCGGAATATATGAAGAAGCGAGAAAGAAATACCCAAACAGTTTGTTATTAACCACTACACGCCACCCGATTGACAGTGAATTATTGTGTGAATTTAAAGAAGAACATTCGCATGCTACTGACCATTTGATTTATATTCCTGACGGTGAAAACAAAATATCTTTTTGCACAAAATTTCGGACGCTGATCTTAATTGATGATGAATCCACAACAGGTCGAACATTTCATAATTTAATTTCATCTTTATTTCATGCCGGTCTTCGTGGCATTTCACAAATATTCACTGTGACTCTGACTGATTGGTCGGGCGATGTCTTGTCCCACCAGCATGATATGCCTATTACCTCCTTGGCATTAATGCGAGGCCAATGGGAATGGCACCCTGATCCCTCCGCGCCACTGCCGACCATGCCCAATGTGAATGTGACAGAAAAAGGCGCAGCCATGCTCTCAAGTCGTCAGGATTGGGGACGACGGGGGATGGCAGCCTATGACGGTACAGGTTGGCTAAACCGTTACAGTGCCTCGCCTGGCGAGCGCATTTTAGTGCTGGGCACCGGGGAATTCCTGTATCCGCCCTTTTTACTGGCCGAACAGTTAGAGCAGCAAGGGGCAGAGGTGCGCTTTAGCTCCACCACACGTTCCCCGATTGCCGAAGGGTTAGCGATTCAGTCCAGTCTCGCCTTTACCGACAACTATGGCCTGAATATCCCTAACTACTGTTACAACGTTGCCCATCAAACGTTTGATCGGATCATCGTCTGTACCGAAACCCGCGATTGCGATCTGGATCCGGCGTTCCTCGCCGCACTCGCCAATGTCGCTACCACCGTGGAGGTCGCCGTGTATGACTAAGCCCCTGTTTTTGGTTGATCTGGACGACAACCTATTCCAAACCCAACGCAAGATGACGCAGAAAGGGCAAACACCGGCTGAAACCGCCGCCCTTGATCGCGCCCTGAAACCTCGCAGTTTTTTCTCACAAGAACAGGCTAACTTTGTGCATTGGCTGTTGGAACATGCCGATGTGATTCCGGTAACAGCGCGAGGCACCGAAGAAACCGCCCGCGTAACCATTCCCTTTACCTCATGGAAAGTGATGACCCATGGTGCGGTGATCACTATGCCGGATGATCAGCCAGATCCTCAATGGCAAGATCAGATCCAAACCGCACTGATCCCTTATCAGCAGCAACTACACGATCGTCAAGCCGCGCTGACCGCTGCGTTTAACGCCGCCAATATTGACGCATGGGCGCGCATTAACTTCGAATACGACGGTCAGGCCATCTACTTAGTGGCTAAACACACCGACAGCAGCAAGATTGACGAATTGTATGCGGTGGCGGATCAGGTCGACCGTGAACTGGGCACCGACGGCTTTTACATTCACCGTAACGACAACAATATCGCCTGGCTGCCGCACTGCATTGAAAAAGGCAAAGCCACCCGTTACCTCATCGACAAACTGCGTGCCGACGAGCCGCACAAACCCATTATCGGATTAGGCGACAGCTTAAGTGACATGACTTTCTTACGTCAGTGCTCCTGGTTTGGCATGCCGCCACACAGCCAGTTGTCCAAACCGCTGTTGGATTTTATCGATGCCGAACACGGCTCAACTCAACCCACAACGACCAAGTGGAATAATGTATGACGACGTTTTCCGGTGCTTATTCACCCAACGATATCACCTTTCTGCTTACACCTATCGACATGGTCATGACCTCGGTGGAAGAAAAGGAACGGTTAATCCAATCTGGTCAGGCACATTACTCAGACATGCTCAGCCAAGAGCCGGCACCGTCTGACGAACATTTGTCGATTTATGCTCAAGCCTTAGCCGACGGCGAACAGCGTCTGGCGAAAGAAGTGATGGTACTTGCCCTACAACTGCGCGAACACTTTGCCGATAAACCGGTGGTGCTGACCAGCTTGGTCCGTGCGGGGGTGCCTTTAGGGGTCATGCTGCACCGTGCGTTGCAACAACTGGGACACCCATCTTTTCACTATGGGATCAGCATTATTCGTGACCGGGGCATTGATGACAAAGCCCTGTCTGAAATAGAAGCCAAACACGGTACAGACAGCATTGTGTTTGTCGATGGCTGGACCGGAAAAGGAGCGATCACTCGTCAGCTCACCGCTTCTTTATCACAGCGTAAAGGCTATCCCGCTCAACCGCGCTTAGTGGTGTTGGCGGACCCGTGTGGTATGGCATGGATGAGCGCATCTGATGAAGACTGGTTGATCCCGTTTGGTATTCTCGGCGCGCCGGTCTCCGGTTTAGTGTCTCGCTCGGTATGGGCCAGTGAGGATTATCACGGCTGCGTCATTTGCGATCATCTGGCTGACTATGAATGCAGTCGCGCACTGGTGGATCGCATCAGCGCATTGCAACGCAGCTTACACTCACAGGCTATCGACACCCTTACATGGCAAACACCGTCGCACGACCACCACACCACTTTGCAAACCCTCTCACAGCAAGTGTTAGACGATTTGCAACAGGCTTATCAGGTCGACCATATCAATCGCATTAAGCCGGGCATTGCCGAAGCCACCCGCGCTGTATTACGCCGGGTGCCAGATCATGTGCTGGTGCGAGACAAGCAAGATCCGGATGTCAAACTGCTGGTGCATTTAGCCGAGAAAAAGCACATCACCGTGATTGAAGCCGGTTCACGCCTTGGCCAGTACCGCGCCACGACAATCATCAAGAAGGTATTATGATGAAGCACTCCCCTTACGCGTTAGGCGCCACCTTGTACATGCCCGCGACACGTGATGACATTGTTCAGGTCGCGCTGCGCAATAAGATCCCGCATCTGCGTTCGATGGTGATTTGCCTTGAAGATGCGGTGGCCGATCACGAGGTTGAACAAGCACTCGCTAACTTAATCACGATCACCCGCCAGTTAGCGACACACCGTCGTGATCATGAACAACCGATCATTTTTATCCGCCCAAGAGATTTAGACATGGCCGCCCACATTGTGGCGCACTATGACTTAACCGGTATTGATGGGTTTGTGTTCCCGAAATTTACCTTAGCAACCCTGCCCGAATGGGAAGCGATCACCGCCTCTACCCATTTGATGTGGATGCCGACGTTAGAAACCCAAGAGGTGTTTGACGGGCAAGCCATGCAGCAATTAGCCAATGCCTTGCATGCTAGCCCGATGCGGGATCGGATCATTGCACTGCGTATTGGCGGTAACGATTTGATGAGTATTTTAGGAATCCGCCGCTCTCGCCATGCGACCATCTATGAAGGGCCGCTCAATTACGTGATGAAAATGCTCACCTGCACCTTTGGGGCCAAAGGCTTTGCCCTCACCTCGCCGGTGTTTGAACTGATCGATAACGTGGAGCTGCTCGAACAAGAACTGCAATTGGATTTGATCCACGGCTTAGTCGGCAAAACCGCCATTCACCCAAGCCAAATTGCCTGCATTCATGAAGCCTGGATGGTTGACCCGTCAGAATATGAAGACGCAATCCGCATCATCAACAGCACACAAGCGGTGTACCAGCATGGCGGCGCGATGTGTGAGCCCGCGACGCATCGGCAATGGGCGAAAAATATTTTAGAGCGCCGTCAGTTGTTTGGCTTGCGCACACCCGAAGCGGCCAATGCCAAAGAGTTTGTTCATCTATAATCAACCTTTCTCATGCCAACAGCTAATGCAGAGTCAGTGCTTTCTCCCTCTCTTGAAACACTGGCTCTTTTTCTTTTGTGGCAAATGATTAACCCCATTGATTCAATCAACAATCACTCCATCGAAAAAACTGACCAAGATGGTCAATGTCATGCGGTTTTCTGTGGTGTGTCATACGCCTACACTCACAGACAGAGACGATAGAACAAGCTCACAAACAGAAAATCGACCAGCAGGAGACAGCATTATGATCACACTCCGTCATGCCAACGAACGCGGCCAAGCAGACTTCGGCTGGCTCCAGACGCACCATTCTTTTTCTTTTGGGGAGTATTACGATCCTGCTCACATGGGCTTTTCCGCCCTGCGTGTGATCAATGATGACATCGTTCAACCCGGCGCAGGGTTTGATACCCACGGCCATAAAGACATGGAAATCATCACCTTTGTCCTCAAGGGCAGCATTGCCCACAAAGACAGCGAAGGGAATGTGGAAACCCTTCCAGCAGGAGAATTCCAACTGATGTCAGCTGGCCGAGGGATCGCCCACAGTGAGTTCAACCCATCAAGTACCGAGACGTTGCATTTGCTGCAGATTTGGATCCAACCCAATACCATCGGCGGCCAACCGGGTTACCAACAAAAAGCCTTTGCCGTGCAAACCGGATTAACGCCAATCGCAACGCCAGACGGTCAACAAGGCACACTACACATCAAGCAAGATGCGACACTGTATCAACTAACGCTGCCGCCTCAGACTGCACACACCCTGTCTGTTACAGCTGCTCGTCAGGTGTACATTCATCAGGTGGAAGGAGCATTAACGGTGAATGATGTGGCGTTATTGGCAGGTGATGGGGCGAAAATCCGTGATGAAAACACGCTGACACTGCGCAATACCGGTGACAGCACCGTCACGGCGCTGGTGTTTGATTTGCCGTAATGGATACGGATTCAATTTCACAATGTGTCAAAAAATCCCTGTTGTTCAGGCAGTAACTGAACAACAGGGAAAGCAGGTTGTATGAATATAATAGTGAATATAAAGATTGATGAAACAGTCGCCGTTAAACGATACGCACGCCGTTTGGCATCACTTGCTCTGGCGTTAACAGCACACTGCGTGATTCATCGTCCGTTTCTGCACACAGCAACATGCACTCAGAGGTTTCACCGCGCATCTTAGCTTTTTCAAGATTGCACAACACCACCACGTGCTTACCCATCAGTTCTTCTTCAGTGTAGTAAGGCACTAAACTGGTCACGGTTTGCAGGGTTTGGCTGCCGATATCAATCTGCACAATGTATAGCTTGTCTGCGTTGGCATGGCGCGCCACTTCAATGATAGTGCCGGTGCGCATTTCCAGTTTCGCGAAGTCAGCGTAAGCAATTTTATCCATGGTGATCACTCTTTCCCGTTCAAAGTAAAACTTTTACTAAATTTTATATTACCGTATCAGTCATCACCATAAACAAAAATGCACTTATCTCCATTTCAAGATCCCGATCACGTCTCTCTTTCACCAAACATCATGCCAATCATTGCGTCCAAAAGGGTATTTTCGCCCCTATCATCAGGGAACTAGCCCCCAAATGGGGTGATTTTGTCCGCAAAAGTCGCCCATTTACATACACAAACACACAATTTTACTAAAAGTTTGTGCATCGATTCGTTGCTGTTTAGAATGGAGATTGATAAAAGCTGAATAACAGCACCACCCACTGGGACTGTGGGCTTTGCCAACGGGAAGTGCAACATGGCAACATTAAAAGACATCGCAACAGAAGCGGGCGTATCACTGGCTACCGTATCACGGGTGCTCAATGACGACCCGACCCTGAGCGTAAAAGAAGACACCAAACACCGCATCTTAGAAATTGCTGAAAAACTGGAATACCGCTCCAGCAGCGCAAAAAAAGCCACCAAAGACACCAAAAAGCGCCATCACTTCTTAGCCTTGTACAACTACCGCCAAGAAGCCGAGGTGAATGACCCTTATTATTTGTCGATCCGTCACGGCATCGAAACCCAATGTGACAAGCTGGGCATCACCCTCACCAACTGCTACAAAGGCGATAAAGACGCCGACATGGGCAAAATCACCGGCGTGCTGCTCGTGGGCAAGATTGACAATGCCATACTCAGCAAAATGCCCAAACGCCTGCATGACAGCATTTGTTATATCGATTTCTCCGACAGTGAGAACACCCATGACAGTGTCGATATCGACCTGGCACGCATCAGCAAACAAGTCATTGATTTCTTTGTTGAACAAGGCTACTCGCGCATTGGTTTTATTGGCGGACAAGACGAGCCGAACACCGCTGATATTCGTGAAAAAGCCTTTGTCGAATACGGCACGTTAAAAGGCGTGGTCTCTGACGCAGATATTTACCGGGGAGATTTCTCCAGCCTGTCCGGCTACAACCTCGCTAAAGCGTTACTGGCTAAAGGGGACTACCCTAACGCGCTGTTCATCGCCTCGGATTCTATCGCCATCGGCGTATTGCGCGCCCTGCACGAAGAGGGCATCAATATCCCCAATGACATTGCGTTGATCAGCGTGAACGATATTCCGACCGCGCGCTTTACGTTTCCGCCGCTATCAACGGTACGTATTCATTCAGAAATGATGGGCATTCAAGGCGTGAACTTGCTGGTAGAAAAATACCGTGATGGACGCGCATTGCCTTTGCAGGTTTACGTCCCAAGTAAACTGAAGTTGCGCGGTACAACCCGTTAATCCCTCATTCTGTTTCAGCCCCTCCTCTTTATAAAGCACTGCTCGCAGTGCTTTTTTTTATAAATCCGCACGCATAACCACCACCTCGACAGCATTTTCAACAACTCCAGCCTGCCTCGCGCGTTTTTCATACCGCGATCACAACTTGCGTGCTTCATCCCCAGATAAACGTGACCAAGTTAAAGTAAAACATTTTCACTGATTTATTTTAGTAAAAGTTTTACTAATATCTTTTACCAGATAGCGATTACGCATTTATTCACAGTACATCGGTCAGTGTGCTCCTTACCTACGGGAGCGGCCGAGGGGAGAAAAATAACGTGAACAACTGGGAAAATTTCCAACACCTACATGAGAACCGCATGGCCCCACGCGCCTACTTCTTCTCATACGACTCAGTACAGCGCGCACAGACTTTCCAACGTGAGCTCAGCCACCACTTCATGCTGCTAAGCGGTCAGTGGACATTCAACTATTTCACTAACCCATTGTTGGTGCCTGACGAGTTTTACTCTCAGCGCATGACCGACTGGGGCCAGATCACTGTGCCAAACATGTGGCAAATGGAAGGTCATGGCGATCTGCAATACACCGACGAAGGTTTCCCTTTCCCTATCGATGTTCCGTTTGTGCCAACCGATAACCCAACCGGTGCGTACCAGCGTACGTTCACACTGGGTGAGCAGTGGAACAACACCCAAACCATCATCAAGTTCGACGGCGTTGAAACGTACTTTGAAGTGTATGTGAACGGCCAGTATGTCGGCTTTAGCAAAGGCAGCCGCTTAACCGCTGAATTTGATATCTCAGCTTATGTCCAGCAAGGCGACAACCTGTTGTCTGTCCGTGTGATGCAGTGGGCTGACTCTACCTACATTGAAGATCAGGACATGTGGTGGACAGCCGGTATCTTCCGTGATGTGTACCTGGTCGGTAAAACACCAGTGCATGTACAGGATCTGGCGATCCGTACGGATTTTGCAGACGACTACCAAAGCGCCACGCTAAGCTGTGTGGTTGAACTGGAAAACCTGTCTGCGGCAAAAGCGGCAGGCTACACACTGGAATACGCCCTGTTTGACAACGGTGCCGTAATTGCCGAGGGCCGCTGTGAATCACTGACGTTTGATGCAAACCACACCACGCAGTTTGCTATCGACATGGTGAACCCTACCCATTGGACAGCAGAAAACCCATACCTGTACCAACTGTTCATCACCCTGAAAGATACACAAGGCAACGTGCTGGAAGTGATCCCGCAACGTGTTGGCTTCCGTGACATCAAGGTGCGTGATGGCCTGTTCTACATCAACAATCAGTACGTGATGCTACACGGCGTCAACCGTCACGATAACGATCACCTGAAAGGCCGTGCGGTCGGCATGGATCGTGTCGAGAAAGATCTGATCTTGATGAAGCAGCACAACATCAACTCTGTTCGTACGGCGCACTACCCGAATGACCCGCGTTTCTACGAACTGTGTGACATCTACGGCCTGTTCGTGATGGCAGAGACCGACGTGGAAACCCACGGTTTTGCAAACGTGGGCGATTTGAGCCGCATCACTGACGATGCCGAGTGGGAAACCGTGTTTGTTGACCGCGCAGAGCGCCATGTCCACGCGCAGAAGAACCACCCTTCTATCATCATGTGGTCACTGGGTAACGAATCTGGCTACGGCTGCAACATCCGCGCGATGTACGCGGCAACCAAAGCCATTGATGACACCCGTTTGGTGCACTACGAAGAAGACCGTGACGCTGAAGTGGTCGACATCATTTCAACCATGTACTCACGCGCGCAGTTGATGAACTACTTCGGTGAGCACCCGCACGCCAAGCCACGCATCATCTGTGAATACGCACACGCCATGGGTAACGGTCCGGGCGGCCTGACTGAATACCAAAACGTGTTCTATCAGCACGATCACATCCAAGGTCACTATGTGTGGGAATGGTGTGACCACGGTGTACTGGCACGCGATGAAAACGGCCAAGAGTTCTACAAATACGGCGGTGACTACGGCGATTACCCGAACAACTACAACTTCTGTATGGATGGCTTGATCTACCCGGATCAAACCCCGGGTCCTGGCCTTAAAGAATACAAGCAAGTGATTGCGCCAGTGAAAATTCGCGCGGTTGAAGGTAAAGCGAACGCTTTCATTGTGGAAAACAAACTGTGGTTCACCAACCTGGACGACTACACCATCACCGCTGATGTGCGTGCCGAAGGTGAAACACTACGCACGGTACAGTTCAAGGTTGAAGGCCTGCAGGCAAACAGCGCTCGTGAAATCGAGATCGCCCTGCCAGAACTGGATGCGCGTGAAACCTTCATTAACTTCACCGTACGCAAAGACAGCCGCACGCTGTACAGCGACGCCAACCACGATATCGCGGTCTACCAGTTCGCATTGAAAGCGAACACGGCAACAGCACCGGCGTTTGTGAACAACAACGCAACCGCCTTGGTCGTGAATGAAGATCGCTTAGCGCACGTGATTGAAGGCCACAACTTTACCCTGACCTTCTCGAAAGTGAACGGCAAGCTGACCTCTTGGTTGGTCAATGGCGAAGAGTTAATTCAGTCCGAACCTCGACTGAATTTCTTCAAGCCAATGATTGATAACCACAAGCAAGAGTACGAAGGCTTATGGCACCCAGCGCACCTGCAAATCATGCAAGAGCACTTCCGTACGCTGAACGTTGAGGCAAATGGTGACGCTGTCACGATTACGACCACCAGCATCATTGCCCCACCGGTGTTTGATTTTGGCATGCGCTGTACTTACCGCTACCAAATCAATGCAGACGGCTACCTACACGTCGATATGAGCGGTGAGCGTTACGGTGATTACCCACACGTGATCCCAGTGATCGGATTGGATCTTGGCATTAACGGTCACTTCGACCAAGTGAGCTACTACGGCCGTGGTCCGGAAGAAAACTACCAGGACAGCCAGCAAGCGAACCTGATTGATGTGTACCACACCACGGTTGCAGACATGTTCGAGAACTACCCGTTCCCACAGAACAACGGTAACCGTCAGCACGTGCGTTGGGCGGCATTAACCAACCGTCATGGCACAGGTCTGTTGGTGAAACCACAACAGGACATCAACTTCAGCGCCTGGTTCTACACCAATCAGAATCTGCATGCGGCACAACACACCATTGAACTGGAGAATAGCGGCTACATCACCCTGAACTTGGATCATCAAGTGATGGGCTTGGGCTCTAACTCTTGGGGCAGCGAAGTGTTGGATTCCTACCGCGTGTACATGGATACCTTCCATTACGGGCTGACGCTGATGCCACTTCAAGCCGGCGATTGCAGCGCACAAACGATGGCAAACCATGACTTTGGCACTGACTTTTTCAACACGGCGGCAACCACCCAAACCGCTACTGAATCAACGAACGAGGCGTAATCCATGATCGTGTTAGACAACCTAGACCAATTCAAAGTGGTGTACCGCAACGGTCGTAAATGGAACCGCTGTGTAGAAGCCATCAACAACATCGAAAACATGAAAGACGGCGTCATGCACTCCATCGGTGACTCACTGGTGTACATGATTGAAGACGGTATCGCTCAACAGACCGAGCAATTCATCGGCCACCGTCGTTACTTCGATGTGCATTACTACCTCGAAGGCCGCGAAACGGTGGAGTTCGCCAGCAAGCAAGACCTGAACATTGAGCAGGCTTACCGCGACGAAACCGACCGTGAATGGCTATCAGGCCAAGGTGAATCTCGTGAATTGTGTGAAGGCCAGGTCGTCATCTTTGAAAACGACAAGGCTTACCGCTTCCACGGTGACAACCGAGTAAGAAAAGTGGTGCTGAAAGTCACGATTGAAGATGGCTACTTCCTCAACAAGTAATCACTTTCATCACAAGTAAGGCTTTAACCCAAAGAAGAAGGACGGCAGTCGCTGGCTGCCAGTCCTTCAAATCTGGTAGTCCTTCAAAACATGAACACCTGTAACACCTGTTTTTGACAGATAGAGACAACGTCAAAAACACAAGAAACACCGTAATACCAAGCGCTCTAAGAAATAAGCAATAAGAACAAAGCAATAACAACACCTACATATAACGTGACTCTTCGGAGATGGAATAATGTCTGATACAAAACGTAATACCATAGGCAAGTTTGGCTTACTCTCCTTAACTTTTGCCGCTGTATTCAGTTTCAACAACATCATTAACAACAACATCGAGATCGGGCTCTCCTCGGCGCCAATGTTCTTCTTGGCGACCATTTTTTACTTTATCCCTTTCTGTCTGATCATCGCTGAATTCGTATCACTCAACAAAGACTCCGAAGCCGGTGTGTATGCATGGGTGAAAAGTTCATTAGGCGGTCGCTGGGCCTTTATTTCGGCCTATACCTACTGGTTCGTTAACCTCTTTTTCTTCACCTCATTGCTGCCACGCGTTATCGCCTATGCGTCTTACGCGTTCCTGGGCTACGAATACATTCTGACGCCGTTTACCACCACAGCACTGAGTATGATCCTGTTCGCTTTCGCGACCTATGTATCAACCAATGGCGCGAAGATGTTGGGGCCTATCACCTCCATCACGTCATCACTGATGCTGCTGCTGACCATGTCTTACATCCTGCTTGCTGGTGCCGCACTGATCGGTGGTGTACAGCCTGCTGACCCAATCACTATCGAAGCCATGACACCGGACTTCAGCTGGGCCTTCCTGGGTATTACAACCTGGATCTTCATGGCCGCAGGCGGTGCAGAATCGGTTGCGGTATACGTTAACGACGTGAAAGGCGGCTCTAAATCTTTCGTTAAAGTCATCATCGTCGCCGGTATCTTCATCGGTGTGCTGTACTGCGTAGGCTCACTACTGATCAACGTATTCGTACCAAGTGAAACACTGAAGTTCACCGGTGGTTCCGTACAAGTGTTTGAAGGCATGGCGAAATACTTCGGCCTACCTGAAATCATGGTTAACCGCTTTGTCGGCTTGGTGTCATTCACTGCCATGTTCGGCTCACTGCTGATGTGGACAGCAACCCCTGTGAAGATTTTCTTCTCTGAAATCCCAGAAGGCATCTTCGGTAAGAAAACTGTCGAGCTGAACGAAAATGGCGTACCAGCACGTGCTGCTTGGATCCAGTACCTGATTGTTCTGCCACTGATGATCATCCCAACACTGGGCTCAAACACTGCGCAAGACCTGATGAACACCGTGATTAACATGACCGCTGCGGCTTCTATGCTACCGCCTCTGTTCATCATGCTGGCGTACCTGAACCTGCGTCTGAAACTGGATCACCTAGAGCGTGACTTCAAGATGGGTTCTCGCACCACCGGTATCGTGGCTGTGTCTATCCTGATTGCGATTTTCTCTGTGGGCTTCCTGGCATCTACCTTCCCGACAGGCGCAGACATCATGACCATCATCTTCTACAACGTGGGTGGCATCGTGATCTTCCTGGGCTTTGCATGGTGGAAGTACAGCCAGTACGAAAAATCGCTGAATGCTGATGAGCGTAAAAAAGAAGCCGCGCCTACCGCGCTAGCGACTGAAAACGCGTAACCCATCACACAAAACGGAACAAAAAATCATACCCGAGCAGAGAGAACGTGAGCGTTCTCTCTGCACATACATAACAAAAAGGTTATATCCAAGCCCTCTCTTATCACGAAGAGTACCAAACAGCGTGAATCAGAGGGCTTCGCTATCACCACGCAACACGCTAAATCGATAAAAGTAATAATGGAGTACCACCATGTCTGATTCACTTCGTGGCACGATTGGCAAGTTCGCCTTGCTGTCGATGACATTCGCCGCAGTGTTCAACGTACGCAACATCGTCAACAACAACATCGAACTGGGCCTGAGCTCAGCCCCTATTTTCCTGCTGGCCACTGCGGTCTATTTCATCCCCTTTGTGTTCATCATTGCTGAATTTGTATCAGCCAATAAAAACTCAGAGTCCGGTATGTATGACTGGCTGAAAAAGCCGCTGGGCAGCAAAGCCGCTTACCTGGGCTCTTTCCTGTACTGGTTTGTGAACCTGTTCTGGTTCGTCTCTCTACTGCCGAACGTGATTGCCTATGCCTCTTACGCCATGCTGGGCTATGAATACGCCTTCTCACCCATGGTGACGTCGGTCATTTCCATGGTACTGTTTGCGTTCGCAACACACATCTCCACCAAGGGCGCATCTTGGTTGGGTAAAATTTCTGAAATCGTCGCTTACGGCGTGTTTGCCCTGTTTGGCATCTACGTATTCGGCGCGCTGTTAGCTCTCGGTGGCGATCACACGCCAGCCCAGCCAATCACTTTAGAAGCGATGACACCCACCGTAAACTGGGCCACTTTAGGTATCATGTGTTGGATCTTCCAAGCAGCGGGCGGTGCTGAAACGGCGGCGGCATACCTGAACGATGTGAAAGGCGGCCATAAGTCTTTCATTAAAGTGATCATCATTGCTGGCCTGCTAATAGGTGGCATGTACGCGCTGGGCTCACTGCTGGTGAACGTCTTCGTGGCACGCGATGCCCTGACCTATTCAGGCGGCATGGTGGAAATCTTCACGGGCATGGCGCAATACTTCGGTATTTCTGAATCGCTGGTTGGCCGCTTCGTCGGTATCGTCCTGTTCATTGCGATGTTTGGCTCCATGATGATGTGGACGGCAGCGCCGGTGAAAATTCACTTCTCTGAAATTCCAAAAGGTGTGTACGGTGAGAAAACCACAGAACTGAATGAACACGGTGTGCCAGTGCGCGCGGCATGGTGGCAGTTTGCCTTCGTATTCGTGATGCTGATCATCAACGGCTTCGGCTCTGAATCAGTACAGGACATGATGAGCCAAGCGATCAACCTGACCGCAGGTACCGCAATGCTACCGCCAATCTTCATCATGGTGGCGTACTTTGTCTTCCGCTGGAAACACGATGACACCCCGCGCGATTTCCGTATGGGCTCACAAAAGTTCGGCATGGGCATGGTATCGGTATTGATCGGGATCTTTATCGTCAGCATGACAGCTTCTGCTTTCCCGACGGGTGTGGATTTGGTACGCGCCTTCTTCATCAACGTGTTCATGACGGCGGTCTTCTCTGGCCTGGCATGGTGGTGGATCTCTCGCTTTGAAGCTAAACAAGCCAAGAAAGCGGCGGAACTGAAAGCGGAAGCATTAAAACCGGCTCACGCATAATCACTCAACACAAAGCACAATCCAAATACTCGCGAGCGTCTTGGCGCTCGCTTTTTTATTCCAATCACAATCTCATCATGGCTTCACCGCCTTCCCCTTTCAGCGTTCACTCTCACGCTTAGGATCCTGCCATTTTCTGTTTCGCAAAAAGCAAACCGCACATTTTCAAGCTGCATGTCGCAATATCAAGAAGCGGTCGCAATAGTAATAATAGTATCTATAAATCAAACAATTAATTATTGGCCTCAATATTGCTTATCTACTGTATGTCATGTCAGGCTAGGTAGGGAAACGATGATGAACAAGGCCTTTTTACTTTATCTCTTCGCCGTATTACTGGGTTGTTCTAGTGCACAAGCCTCGCTGCTGTTTACGATTGAAGATGCCTACATTGAAGAATCGCAAATTTCCGATCCCAAGCAGGTCGAAACTTTTGATGATTGGACGACAGGGACATTCAACGGCACGATTACCGCCGAATTTGGGGAATACGAAGTGCTCAACGGCGTGCCTCAAATTAAAGCGGCCAATGTGTATGGTGGCGCAGGCGGGGAGGGTAATTATCTTTTTGTGAGCCCTCAGCAAAACACGCAGGTGTTACTGACTTTTAATGATCCTGTCGGTTATTTCGGGTTTTGGTGGAGTGCTGGGGATGCCGGTAACAAACTGCAGGTAGAAACCTTTAAGACGACCTATGAATTTACCACTGCAGATGTATTCCAAGGTGATGCCCTGACCATGAATCACTACGGCAACACAAACTTCAGCGGCGGAAATGGCGGCGAACCTTATGGTTTCTTGAACTTGTATGCGACATCGGATGAATACAAAATCAAGTCGATCAAATTTTATGGCTCTAACTTTGAAAGTGACAACCACACCGTCGCTGGTGCATTGCAAAACCCAACGGGTACTGTGATTGTGACCGTGTCCGAACCCGCTCACCTCGGCGCATTGGCGCTGGCACTGCTGCCCTTGGTGCATGCACGTCGCACACGCATGACCAACACGATTCGCGCATGACAATCCTATCCGTACACCCAACCACCAAATGACGCGGAAAGGGTGGTGTCTTCGTCACCAATTTCTCGTCAAAAAAGCGCGAAGAGCAGGATGCCCTTCGCGCTTTTCTCTTTACGTTATCCAGTCACGACAATGATATGACTTACACCAACGCTGCTTTCTCTGCCGCAAATGCAGCCAGGATTTTCTCCACCGACGTCAATACATCCTCTTGGCTGGTGTGGTAATTCAGAATCGAAATCAGCATCGTTTTCAGGCCTTTATAACCGGATGTTGATGGGTACAAATACCCTTCCTGCTGCAAGCGATGCACCACGCGTTCTGTCAGCACATCACGGGAAGCCGTATCACCCGTGCCAAATTGCACAGAGAATCGATTCGACACGACATCATTCAATACCGTAATGCCTTCCACTTCTGCCAGTTGTGCTGCCATCAATTTGGCCAAATCTGTACAGTTATCCAAATGCGCAGCAATACCGGCTTTACCTAATGACTTAAAGGCCGCATATACCGGTACGCCACGGGCACGGCGTGATGCTGCAATACCAAAGTTAATCGCATTACGATCTGGCTTGGCCATCGCATCATTGAGGTAATCACCCATATTGTTGCCGCCCATGGCTATGGTGATCGCGGATGGATCTTTCACAATCACCATACCGCAGTCGTACGGCATGTTGAACCACTTGTGGCCGTCAGTATCAATGGAATCGATGCGCTCGATACCTTTCAACAAATGCTTTTGTTTATCACTGGCGGCGGCCCACAGGCCAATCGCACCATCAACATGGCACCACGCATTCGGGTGTGCCGCTACGCAATCGGCAATCTCATCAAACAAATCAAACGCACCGGAATCGATACAGCCCGCTTGTGCACACACCAAGGTCGGCCCTTCACAGTTGGCCATAATGTCACGCAGTGCTTCCGGCAACATACGCAAGTTATCATCGGTCGGCACTTTAATGATGTCGTTCAGGCCGATACCGATCATCGATAGTGCACGCTTAATGGTGGAATGGATTTGATCGCTGAGAACCACATTGATACGCGGCGCGCCGTATAAGCCTTGCGTAGCGACATCCCACCCTGCTCGTTGCAACAAGGTGTTACGGGCGGTGATCAGCCCGGTATAAATCGCTTCCTGCGCCCCAGAGGTAAAGCCCACCGCTGAACCCGGCGTTAGCCCCAACAATTCCACCATCCATTCTGCAGCGGTTTCTTCCACCACCGCCATCGCAGGGCTGGAGACATAATACGGTACGTTTTGATCCCACGCGCTCACCAACCAGTCAGCGGCAAGGGAAGCTGGCAAAGCGCCACCAATGGCATAACCGAAGAAACGCGGGCCACCTGATGCAATCAGCCCTGCATCAACGTTTTTCACCATCTCATCAATCACGGCAGCCGGATCGCTACCCTCAAGCGGCAATGGTCCTCCAAGCGCATAACGCAGTTGCTCTGACGTGGCAACCTGATCGATTTTGCGCTCAGGCAGAGATTCAATGTACGAAACGGCGTGTTCACATGAACGTTGAAGCGGGGATTGATACTGATTAAATGCGTGTCCCATGGGACTGTCCTCCGGTCTTTATTGATGCCTCCATCCTAAGTGCAACCGATATTAAAAATTTACCATTTCACGACATCATGAGTATTCTATCTCTTAGCCTTAACGCGTATTTACCCCTTGTCGCCATACACGCAGATATAGAAATTGTCATTACTCCACTGATCACGAAATAAGCAATTGAACACCTAATTGCAATTTTGTGATCTTAAGCCACGGAATGTTTCGACGTCTTTTTCGTTTTCGTTTCATTGCATTACATTTCATAGCAAATCCCCCACAGAGATATTAACCATGAAAAAGACTCTCCTTGCTGGCCTGCTTGGTAGTGTATTAGCGGCTCCTTATGCCGTTGCTGCACCTGCTCATGATGCTGTTTCCGAACAACAATATGTCGCCGATATGCAAACCATGCATCGCATGATGAACGAACGTATCGAAGAGCTACGCGAATACGCGAGCCATGAAGAAAATATTATTCATCGCAATGAGCGTCGCTTTATCATGGTTGATGGTCGTGAATATGAAGTGGGGGAAAATAATTACCTGTACTTTGATATTCCTCGTCCTTTCCATAACGAAGAAATGTTCCGCCACATCTTCGGCTTCTTTAATGAAGATTGGGAACTGAGCCTGTACGCACGTGGCATGGTGGCCGTAAACCGCATTTACGGTAACTACGACTACGGCAACGGCTGTTTGATGGAATACAACCCATCACGCCCATTCACGGCCGCTGATGGTAGCAAAACACCATTTTCACTAGAGATCAGCACCTGTCAGGTGGATGAGGGCCGCTCTCACCAAACGTTGCGTTACTTGGGTAAAGGCACCCCAATCACACATGAAACCTTCGGCTACGCACAATCGGGTGATTTCATCCCTGAATCTGTCGCGCTGCACGGTGACAAAGTCTACGTCGGTAACACCCACAGCGGTTTCTCACGCATCGACCGCTACGACATGCGCACCCAAAAAGCCCTACCGCCAATCACGGGCTTCACCCTGAACGGTCAGGAAGAAACCTACCGTATCGTGAGTGATGTGACGGAGCATAATGGCCGTCTGTTTGTGGCTTCTCTGTCCTCTAACCGCGTCGATGTTTACGATCTGAATAACAACGATGAAATCATCATGTCACTGGGTACCGGCGTGTACTGGGGCGACAAGTTTGTTGATGCCCTCACCCACCCGTACAGCGTGGCAGCCAATGACGAATATGTTTTTGTTGCGGACATTACCGGTAAGATCTCCATCTACCGACAAAGTGACGTTACGCAGGCCAACCACAAACGCGCGGTGAAACACGCCTTCTTTGATTTGCCAGACAGTAACAGTATCTACCGCAACATCAAGATGGAAGTGGTCGCTAACGAGCTGATCGTCAGCTTCGACAACAGCAAAACATATGTGTTTGGCATTGATCAGATCGAACCAGGTCAAACCTTGATCCCAGCGAAGCAGATCATCAACAAATCACAGCGTCGTAATGTCTTTGAAGCACAAAATGGCACCGTATTTACAGGTACCAGCCAAGGTAAAGTAGAGCTATTCAACAAGGGCGATCTGCAATTCAACGAACACGGTATCGCGACGACGCCTGCGTATGAGTTCAGCACCTACTTCAATGAAAAATTAGACAAAGAAGTGGCAACCAAAGCCAGCTGGGATCTTGCGGCAAACACCGACACGCTGGCGATGCTACAGGACAACACGATCCTGCTGGCGGATATGGAATCGCTAAAAGTCTACGTGAACAATGCTCCGGCTTGGGATCCTGCACCAGAGCTTGATCTGAACGCATATGAAGTCAAAAGAAAGCCATTGCTGACGAACGAAGAAAGCTGGGAAAGCCTGACGCAAAACCACGAAGTGCGCGTCAATCGCCTGCTTTCAGGTAAACAGCGTTTGGATAGTTTAGAAATCATCAGCTACGCCGCACAGCGCACGTTCGATCTGGATGTTGAAGCACGCTTTGGTAAAACCGGCCCATGGGTGAAACTGGGTTCAATCAGCGAGTTGGAGCCATTTACATCGTTCAAGCTGGATCAAACACTGGAAGACAACGTCTACTACCCAACCACCAATGATGGGCAGTCTGTCACGGTGATGGGTCTGAAAGATGTGTCGTACATGCCAGCTAACCTGATCGACATTCGCCTGACATCAGACACCGACACTTTCGTTCAGAAGATTACCGATCTGAAACCAAACTGGCGCCTGCGCTTTGGTACCTACAGCCCAGAAACCCACGGTAACTGGGGTCGAATTACGGGTCCTTACGCCCGTGAGTGGATGATCATGATGGCAAACTTTGCTTACATCATGAACAGCCCAGAGTTTGAACACATTTGGTTCAACTACAAAGAGACCTGGGGTCAAGGCACCAGCGAGTTCTTTGGTGATGCCGGCCAAGTGGACGCACCAAACGGTAACTTCACCGCTGAAGATTACGCACGTGTTTACCAAAACTTCATGAACCGTGATCTGATTGAACTGGGCGTATCCACCATCGGTGGTGGTCTGGGCGGTGGCTCTGTTCTGGGTATCGATACCTGGTTGTTCTACAGTCACTACTACCGTGAAGGTTTTGGTATTCTGGCACATGAATTCGGTCACGGCTTCGGTAGTCACGACAGTGCATACGCCAACGGTAACCATGGTTTCCAGCCGTTGATCAGCAATATGCATCACATGATGCTTCTGAATAAAACGCTGCCGTACATCGATGACAACATCAATGCCTTCTACACGTCACCACGTGAGTTGCTGCACAATGGCATTGCTGAGCACCTACGTGTACCGTTCCCAGAAGGTCACACTAACTGGGCCATTGAGTACTTCAAGAACAACCCAATCAGTGCGAAATAATTGGGTTTCATGACGATGTCGCTGAAAGTGATTTTCACTGACACGAAATAATAAAAGGGTCGCACACGCTAAAACGTGGCGACCCTTTTTTAATGACATTATCGTCTCTGTATTATTTCAGGTGATGCCCGAACAGTTTCTGAACGCTTCGCGAACTTCTCAAACTGGCGCAAAACAGCTGAGACTTGTGCAATTCGGCTGTCCAGATCCCCATTGACGACCAGATACGGCACTCGGCGTTCGTGCAAATCATCCAAAATCTGTTGCTGGAACCACTCTCGCTTTTGATCCCCGCTGCGATCCCACGTGTCCGTATACGGAATATCGGTATCGCACACCACAAACAAATCGTAATCTTTCTCTGCCCGGCTGGCGTAAGCATCCAACTGTGGTCCGACGGTGCCATGATAATCTTTGGCAAACACATAGGTAGTGATAGGACAGGTATCACTGAACAGGTAACCCCGTGCATCTTGCAATAGCGCTTGCTCTTGGCGCACATGTTCAGGGGCGATTTCCTCAAACTGCTCGAGACTCAATCGCCGATCCACCTGGTGTTCAAACCAATAGGTGGCCCCGTATTCCGGCATAAATACCGTCTGACAATGCGCGGCCATTGCCTGCGTTAACGTCGACTTGCCCGTTGAGGGCGCGCCCATAAAACAGACTTTAGTGATCAAATCACGGTACACATGCGGGCTCATCCACGCTCTGTGTGCATAAGGGTCTTGTCGAATCTGTGTGGCAGAGATCGGCACGACAGATCGCGCTTCATCAATGCGGACATCGTGTGCCCCCAGCGCCTGACTGACATGCGCGCCGTAAAACTCACTCGAAAAGAAATGGGTGATACCCAGTCCGGCCGTTTTCTCCAGAATGTACACCTCTTGCTCACGTTTGATCGCGGGCGTATCGCCGTAACTCTGCGGCCCACCCCACGCTTCAATGATCCGCACTTGCGGAAAACGCACCGTGATCCATGCCGCCCGCCGTTTAAGCGGCACCGACATCACGTCAGTGGGATAAATCATGACATAGAGCGTATCGACCTGCTGTAAAGCTTGCTCTATCAGGTATTCATGGCCTTTATGGAAAGGGGCATATTTGCCTAACGTTAATCCGATTTTAGGTGTGCTTTGCATACGACTTACACTCATCTACGGCCTGATCACGCTGTTTGGGGAGCTAAACGGGTCCAGCGCACAAAACCAAACAGGCTGTTTGCCAGAAAGATCACCCACATCACAATCATGCTGTCAGCGGCACTGCTGTCGTCCATAAAACGCATCGACCACAACACGATCATCAAGACATTTAAGCTGATGTAGAAAAACCACTGCTCTCGAAAACGCATTACCATCAACAGCGTTGCCACAATGGCGAACTGATTGGTGACCGCATCCAGGAAGGATAAATTCTGCCCCGGCAATTGCGACAACAAGCCATACACCACCGTAATACTCACCACCAGAAAACCCGCCAGTTGTATCATCCGCTGCGTGCTTAAACGACGCATGGCAACAAATGTACCCTGAGAGTGCTTTTTCCAGGTGAAATAACCAATCACACCCATCGGTAAATAAAACAACGTATTTAGTGCGAACTCGCCATATAACCCTTCATTAAACGCTAAATACGCATAACTGAGAGAATTCACGATGCCGATCAGATGGGTTTCTTTCATCCCTGATGCCGCGAGGGTGACACACACGACACCACTGACCAAAACCAATGAAGAAAACGCATCGCCACCGACATAAAACACCGCATACAAGGTCGCGATCGCAATCAATAATATATTCCAACGTAAGACGGTGCGCTGACTCGTGCTGCTTTCCAGCACACTATGACTCATACCCATGTTTGAACAACCTGTTCCCTGGATGATAAAAATCGCACAATATCAGACTGTTAATCCATTGATGAGTCTATTGATAAAATTTCACGGTAAGCATCACACCCTGTATGAGTGCATTACCTTTCTCTTCCGACAAGAAATTGACGAAATAATCAAAAAGCAATGTTGTTAACGTCAAAATATATCATTAGTAACATTAATTTTATTATTAATGATTTTTTTGGACTGCATGTCACAGAGCGCTATTTGTTCCTTTGGAAAAATTTAATTATTATTCAAATAACTCGAGTGATTACATATTTAATGCATTAATAAATAAGCACAAATTTATTTATTAATACATATCCTCCTATATCCACGCATTTATAAAATAGACCGTCAGTCATGAAAATTAAATTATTACCGGCAGTGATAGCGTCTCTGCTATCTGTCAACGCATACGCGTCAAACAACGATGCAGAACAAAGCTATTTCAAAGCCACCTCGGAAGCCGTACACCAGAACATCGTCAATAAGATTGAAGATCTGCGTCAGTATGCATCTGATGACAATAACGTCATTGTTGAAAACGGTGTCCGCAAAATCGAAGTCAATGGCGTGAAATACGCCCTAACTGACGACAATTACATTTCGTTCGATATTCCAAAACCCTTTAACAATGAAACCGCCTTCCGCAACGTATTCAATTTCATCGATAGCGATTGGGAACTGAGCTGGTACCACGGCGGCATGGTTGCCGTGAACAAGGTGTTTGGTAACTACGATTACGGCGACGGCTGTTTGATGGAGTACTACCCGAAAGGTACTGTCGATGCCAACGGCCCGACCCATGTTTTGCTAGAAACCACATCATGTAGCGTGAATGACTTTGAAACCACACAACAGTACTTCAGCAACGGTACATTCATCACCGCTGAGCAGTTGGGTGTAGATGCTCTAGCCATCACGGCTATTGAACGTTACCAAGACAAACTGTTCATCACACAGGATACCAACCCAGCGTTCATCACCATTTTCGATATGGCGACACAAAGCGTGATCGGCCGTATCGAAGGCATTGACAGCGATCGTGGCTTCCAGGCGTACAACCGTATTAACGAGTTGGCTATCCACAATAACCTGCTGTACGTGTCTTCACTGTCTTCGAACCGTGTTGATATCTTTGACCTGGACAATAACAACAGCTTGGTAGTGTCACTAGGTTCAGGCACTGGCTCATGGGGCGGCGCAAACGGTCTGGTTCACGCTCAATCGTCTGCAGCGACCGATGACTTCGTGTTTGTGACCGATGCACAATCGCGTATTTCTGTGTACCGTCAGCACGATCTGACACCAGAAAACCCTGACTTTGCAAAACGTGCGGGCTTCCTGGCTTATGAAGGGAAATACACCCACCGTAAAGTACAAATGCACACCATTGGCGATCACCTGATCGTGGCTACGGCGGATCGCGGCTACTTCGTTTACGACATGACGAAGGTCGACCAAGCCCTCGCTGATGGCGTGGATTTGGCGGCAGAGAAAGTGGTGTCACTGAACCTGCAAAAAGTGGATCTGGACAACAATACACTGATTGTCAGCTTTAAAGATCGCATTGAATGGCATGATGCCGCTGCGTTTGCGGCCAATGGTTTTGTATTCGGTGAACCACTGCGCACCGTGCGTGCCATCAATGGCCAACCAGTTTCTGCACTGAAAGATCTACACTTTGCCAACAATGAGCTGATCACGGCAAACAGTGAGCGCATTGCGATTAACTACCTGCTGAATAACGAAATCACGTTTGTGGCAGATACCTCTGTTGCACAACAGACCATTGCGTTTGACCAGCTAATGCCAACGTCTGTGACGCAGATTCTGGGCAACGATGAACCGCACCATGTATTAATGGACCGCGAGTTGCGCTCCGTTAACATCAACTCATTGGTGCAAACGAAACTGTTGAACAATGAAACGGTACAGATCACCAACTACGCGGCAAAAGAACTGCGCGATATCACGCCAGAGCTAAAACTAAACGGCATTAACAAGTGGTTCAAACTGGGCACACTGGATCGCATTCCAGCGTACGCACAGATCACCCTGCCACTGTCTGCCTTCAGCACGGATTTCCAATTCAACAGTGCCAATAACGACGGTGTGTTTGATCTGGCTGAACTGTTCGCCGCTGACTTGGAAGTGAAAGACCTGTTTGAGCACCGTTTCAGCTCTGAAAGTGATGCCTTTGCACAGCAACTGTCTCGCCTGAAACCAACGTGGGAAATCCGCTTTGCGGGCACTGCTGACCACAAATGGCGTGACATGAACGGCCTGTATGCCCGTGAATGGTTGATCATGATGACCAACTTCGCCTACATGGTATCGACTGACGAATTTAAACACGTGTGGTTTAACTTTGAAGACATCATGGGCTACAACATGCACTCGTACGCGGGTCAGGTCCACGAGCCAGGCGGTTACTTCACCACAGAAGATTACAACCACTACTACCACAGCATGCTGAAGCGCCCGTACGTTAACGTAGGTATTACTGCGATGGGTGGCGGCCTGGGTTCTGGCGGCATTACCGGTGTAGACACCTGGTTGTTCTACAGCCACTACTACGGCCAGTGGGGCATTATCGCGCACGAATTCGGCCACGGTTTTGACGGTAAGTCTTACGGTCACGGCACCAGCTTCGCGAACGGCGGTAACGGTTGGCAGCCTCTGATGACGATGTTTGCAAACTACCTCATCCGTAAAGGCGATCTGCCGTACATGGATGACAACCTAAATGGCTTCTACAAAGAAGAAAACGACGCTTACCAGTATGCGGATATCAGCTTGGGTAAACGTAAGCACCGTAGCGACAGCCACATGTACCTGCTGGACGAGTACTTCATGACTTTCTCTGACCTGCCTCAGGGTTGGTTCCAGCATGAAGATCGTTTTGCGCCTGAGAGCCTGAACAATCAGGAACGCATGATGTTGGCGAAAATGCCGATTCACGGTGATGACCCGTACCTGTGTCGCTTCGACTACACCACAGAAACAGGCACCACTCAGCTTCACGGTTACGTAGAGCAGTTGGATGATCAGCAATACCGTTGTACTGGTGGCGATGAGATCAGCTACCGCCAGCCAAACGGTGAGAAAGTGGCGTTTGCCTCGCCTGTGGGTGAGTTTGAATGGCTATCTCTGTACTCTCCAGAGCAAAAAGGTGAGCGTGTGACGACCGTCGACGGTCAGGCACTGTGTGCTATCAACAAAACCGGATTCTACGGTGTCGGTTTTGTGAACAGCGGTAACCAGTGTACTCAGCAGTCTGAAGTGTACTGGTCAAATGGCAAGCAGTGGACCTTCTCAAGCGGTTGGATTGACTACAAGTTCCGTTAATCTGATGGCCTGATACACACGCTATCAATGCCTCTTTTAAACTATGCCACTCAAGCAATTGAGTGGCATAGTTTATGCGAACGCGTTCTGGTAATCCCCTCACCTGTGCGGCGGTCATTTCATTTCCCTTTCTGCTTACCCTTCGACCCAGACATTTTTAAAGTCCGGCCACGACCAATCGGTCATTTGTACGCCATGCAACGCCCCTTGCCAGCACAGGGTTTGACGGTGATGAAACAACGGCGTCACCCAGTGTTCCGCAATCATGGTAGTTGCCAGCGACTCTAACCTCGGCAAATACCCATTCACCTCGCACTCTGCCCGCATCGCGGATAACGCTTGATCTAACCAATCATTCACCGCCGCCGGTAATACACAGCGCAGCACCGTATTGGAGCAAAACCACCGATACAGCGAGACCGGCAGGTTATCATCCACGTGCAGGCTGGTGATGACGATGGCTTCAGTCAGTTGGTGGTTCGTCGCCCGTGCCTGTAACGCCGCTAAGGTATACACGTGTACCTCACTGGCGACACCTAACTGACGCAGTTTCTCGCTCAGTACCTGGGCGCAATCCATGATCACTTGATGATCATACACGGCGATATCCATGCGAGCTGGTAACGGAGCAATCGCCTCCTCATCTCCCCATGCAGACGATGGTATGATCTTGGTCCAGCTCGGCAGCAAATTATACGCCGGCACCGCGACGCGTAATAATTCGGTCAGCGTCTCACCTTGTTGCTGAATCAATGCAGGAGACAAAATACGTGACAAGTAGCGACGTTGCGCACTGCTTAACGTGGGTATTTCCACATCTGTGCTGTCGTCGTCGGTCTGTAACCGTGTCCCTTGATTGAACAGTAAGAAGATCCCGCCATTCTCAACCCGTGTTTGCACGGATGAAGATGACACAGAAGCCTCCTGACGATCCTGCTCTCGGCGGCCAAACTCAATCCGCTCACTCGGTGGTTGCTCAAACTGCCAAATGGTGACGCTATCGGTCAGGGAACGCAGCGCAAAATACTGATCGAACGCGCGCAGACGCAAGCAGCGTTCGGAGTGCTCTTCGATCTGGAATGGTCCACAACCCTGCCCCGTACTATTAAATACAGCATCTTGAAACGTATTGTCTTGGCACTCAGGATGCACCTGCTCGGGCGGCTGAATGGAATAGCGTAGATCCGACAGCAACGCTGCAAAGCTTTTATCCGGGCTCGACAAGGTGACGGTGAGACACAAACGGGTTGCCGTCATGTCACGCACATGCGCCAACTCTTGCGCGTATTCAGACAGCGTTTGTAAGCGAGTCAGCAATGCTTTAATGAGTACCGCATCTATGGGCTGGCCCGAATGGAAAGTCAGGTTCGGGCGCAGGAAAAACTGCCAGACTGTGGCCTCGTCATTGCACTGCCAATGGTGAGCAAGCTGCGGTTGTACCTGCCCATGCGCATCGCACTGGGTCAAACAGGCATACACCTGACGCACCAGAAAGCGTTCGCTGTTGCGCAATGGCAGGTGGGGCAACAACGGCTGTAACACACGCGGGTAGGTCAATTGAATATGCAGTTGCCCTTCACGTACCGCCACGCCGGAGGTTTGTTGTAACAGTGAACAAAACTGACGCTGATCGCCCGCCAGTAACGTTAAAGCTTTTTCATACCGCCCCGCTTCAATTGCCACTTGGGCTAACTGTTGCTTCAATTCCGCCAAGGTGTAGCGCAAATGCAGCGTGGAACGTTGATTGCGCCCCACTTTCGGCAACCAGGTTAACCAATCACGCGCGGCTAAATCTTGCAGCAAAGTTCGACTATGACGCGACGACGTACACAGCCGATCAGCAATCTCCTGTTGTGATATCGCCACATCCTGTTTTACCGGCAACGTCAACAGACGGGCATAATGGCTCAGCGCCTTTTCTTCTTTCAATGTCGGAATCTACCCACAACAAACACTTCCTTATTTTACGATTACCCTGTCATTTCGTACATCAATCAGGCCAAACATTCCTAAAAAGGCATGCTGACCGACAATATGCGGAACAAAAATCAGATTGATTCCGCTCTTTTTCTTCCGCTTTCACTGGTAAATACTGAATGCAGATTTTCTTTGCCTTGTTGATGAGATTCATACAAAGCGCGCTATTCACACAAGACTATTCATTCACACAAGCTAAGACAGACGAGGTTCATCACGATGACCGCTTTTCCGCACGATTTTCTCTGGGGCGGCGCGATCGCTGCTAATCAGGTAGAAGGCGCTTTCAATTTAGATGGCAAAGGCTTATCCACCTCCGACATGCTACCAAACGGCATTTTGAGCCCGCACCAAACCCGCGAGGCTCGCACGCCGGGCATCAAAGATCTGGCGATTGATTTCTACAACCGCTATCCGGAAGACATCGCGCTATTCAATGAAATGGGCTTTAACTGTCTGCGCCTGTCGATTGCCTGGACGCGCATTTTCCCGAACGGGGATGAGGAAACACCAAACGAAGCCGGATTGGCCTATTACGATCAGATCTTCGATGAACTGGCGAAATACAACATGACGCCGTTTGTCACCCTGTCTCACTACGAAATGCCTTACGCGCTGGTGGAAAACTACGGCGGTTGGGGCGATCGTCGCTTAATTGCGTTCTTTGAACGTTACGTCACCACCGTGTTCGAGCGTTACAAAGACAAGGTGAAACTGTGGCTGACCTTCAACGAAATCAACATGTCGTTGCATGCGCCGTTTACCGGCGTTGGCTTACAGGAAGACGCGTCTGAACAAGCGATTTATCAGGCCATTCACCACCAGCTGGTTGCCAATGCCATTGCCGTTAACGCCTGCAAGCGCATTATTCCTGACAGCAAAATCGGTAACATGCTGCTGGGTGCCATCAACTATCCGTACACCTGTAACCCGGATGATGTGATTGCCGCCATGCATGAAAACAACAAGTGGTTGTTCTTTGGTGATGTGCAAACCCGAGGCAAATACCCGGGCTACATGCTGCGTTACTTCCGCGAAAATGGCATCACGATTGCGATGGAAGACGGTGACCTCGACACCATTGCGCAAGCCTCAGTCGATTTCATTTCGTTCAGCTACTACGCCAGCGGCTGTGCAAGCGCCGATCCGAAACAAAAAGAAGTCGGCAACATTGTCGACAGCGTGCCGAATCCGTATTTGGAGAAAAGTCAGTGGGGCTGGCTGATCGACCCGAAAGGCCTGCGTATTTTGCTGAACTTCCTGCACGATCGTTACCAAAAGCCGCTATTTATTGTGGAAAATGGCTTGGGTGCCATCGATGAGTTGGATGAAAACGGCGAGATTCAGGACGATTACCGCATTCAGTACATGAACGACCATTTGGTACAAGCCCGTGAAGCCATGCTGGATGGTGTCGAGCTGATGGGCTTTACCAGTTGGGGACCGATTGATTTGGTCGCCAACTCCACCGCAGAAATGAAAAAGCGTTACGGCTTCATTTACGTGGATCGCCACGACGACGGCACAGGCACACTGATCCGCAAACGCAAGAAGAGCTTTTACTGGTACCAAGATGTGATTAACAGCCGTGGGCAATCACTGACGGTGAAGTAATTCATAAATCAATTCGATCTATCATAGCTATTTGATGCTACTTAAACAGAGGTTGTACATACTCAACCTCTGTTATTAACATTCAAAAAGCAAACGGTTGCTCCCGATGTGGGATTTGATTAAAATATAGCCTCGACAAGGAGATACAATTTTCAAGGATGTACCTAGGATATAAGACTGAGGATACATCATGACGAAACAAATCATCGCAGCTCGAAAAAACTCTAAAGGCAATATTACAAAAGTGCGTTTTAAGGGGAACTCAACCTTCACATCTCTAGAAACTGCAATCAAAATGGCTAAACGTGGTCAAATTGAAAATACACATTCTGTAAAAGCTAAAAACAAATCCCCCCATATCAGAACTAACCCCGACAAATCTAAAACCAACAATCTAGATGAGCTTGCCAAATAATTGATCTATGCAGCTAAGGCTTGCCATTTTCCCACTAGCCTTAGCTCTACTTCTCTTTCACTGACACCTCTCTTTTATTTTCCAGCTCCGGCAAGGCTTTGGGTAATCGCCACTGTCGAATACGCGTGATGATAGTTTCATTCTCACCGCTTTCTGCCGTGCCTTTTGTTATGCTTCCTGTCTTACTTTTTGCAGAAACATGTCGCCATAGGCGTTGAAAGCGTGCGGCGTTATCCCGATTTTTCTGGTGTTCAGCCACTCCATCCTGTTGAAAGGCTTCGCTGTCTTGCTGCCACGCTTGTAGCTCCTCGCCCACTTTGGCTTTGGTGATTTCCACCTCGCCCGCATTTAAGCGCAACCGGCGATATATCAAGGTACGCGCTGGTGCCCATTGCCCTTTGCGTAGCAGTTGCCATAACTGCCACCGCTCCGGTTTGGGGTGCGTTTGAAAATACCGGCGCAATGCCCACAAAATAACAACGAGCACCAACAAAGCAATAATCACGCTCGCTAAAATGGGCCAGTAATAGGCCAACCACGAACGCCACGTATGGGCAATATGGAATGACTTGCCCGCAACCGTTTCTGTCCGCAAAGTTTGATGCTGGGTATCCCACCAGTAAAAGGTGTAATCCGGAAACTGAATCTCCCCGCCCATTTGCAGGATATACACCGTTTGCTCGGTACGGCTGGACTGATAATCCCCCCGCGTTTGAGTATCACTGAGTTGGTGGGGTTGAGCATAAGCCTGATAATTCCGTGATGAGGCAGCCACATGATCACCGCCGGTGTCTGCTGCCATTAAATCGGGCAGTAATACCGACAAACTGTCTTTTGCCGTGATCGTAATCGTACGGGTCACCGCATCGCCAACATGCAATGTCTCCGTCGATGACTGCCATGTCTGACTGACATTCGCCTCACTGGCGGTAAACCAAATGCTTTCTTGGGTGAGCAAACCTGACGGTAAGCGGGCGTCAAAGGTCACCGGGGCCGTTTGCACCGTACCACGTACCGGCTTACCATCCTCTCCTGACACCTGCACACTCACGGCAATCGGCGGGATAGTAAACTGGCCGGACTGCTGCGGGTACAAGGTAATTTCCCACCGTTGATGGGACCATGTCTGGCCTTGTTCCCGTGTCGTGTAATTGGTGGCTAGTTGATTGCGTTGCTTGGCAATCACATTGGGGATGTCGACGCGGCCGATGCGAGTACCGCCGGTAAACCAGCGCGGCGTAGAGACATCAATCGAGAGGATCACCTGCTCATTCACACTGAAAGCCGCTTTCTCGCCCTCATCCCCCACCCAGGCTTTCACTCGTACACCGGTCTTATCGGCAGCTGCGTGGACACAGACACTCATCAATACCAGAGTAAAGAGCACCAACACGGTAAACACCCTGATCATCAAAGATCGAGCTAATACGCCTGTCATTCGCATTTTTCTGTCGAGTACCTCGCCATATCGCGTCATTCCGACGTCCCTCCGTCGTTAGGATCGCCTGCCGTGTTCGGATCGTCTTGCTGATCGCGATCGAGCAACTGAAGCTGGAATTTCGCTTTAAGGAAATACTTGGGATCCGCCTCTACCCGCTTGAGCCATTTATCCGCCAAGTCATCACTGCCCAGTAATTCACTGGCGCTCAAGTGCTCTTTCACCATCAATTCAGCCGAGGTTTTCTCATCCGCGCCTTCTGCGGTTTGAGGCTCATCCCCCAATTCAAATGACTGCTCCGGCCCATCGCTTGAACCCGCCTGACTTTCACTGAACTGATTGATGTCATCCACAATGCCGCTGAGTACCCGATAGTTATGGGCAACGTCGCTTTTTAACGCCGGATCTAAACCGGGTTTATCCAGCATGGTTTTGAGCAAATCACGCGCCGCCACATATTCACGCTGACGGGCTAACGCACTGGCGGCGTAATACTGACCGCGATCGGTGTCCACCTGAATAAACGCGGTGTGTGCCAGCTTAAATTCCCCCGCATAGTAATAAGCGATCCCTTTTCGCAGCGGATCCTCAAAATGCTGCCCAGCCGCCAGATACTCGCTGTGATTAAACAATCGCTGCCCTTGCTGATCCGGCGTGAGCCATAAGTCCCACCACCACTGCGCCGCTTTATCTAACGCTGTCAGCGTCTCAACAGGTTCGGTCTGTTTAGCTTTCATCTCTACCGGTTGGGCATTCGCTGCGGGGGCATACAAGAGCGAGGCGCTGAACACGGCAGACAACAGCAACGACAGTGACACCATCGCCACCCAACTCCACTGCACCAGCCACCCTCGGCGGAACCACAGCAGTAAAATCAGCGCAATCGGGAGCAACAAACCATAGCCCATGTCTTTCCACGGCATGGCCGATTCCCCATTAAGCTGCATATTGCGCTCGATATAGCGATTCAGCGCTTCCACATCCGAGCTGTCCACCGTGACCGCCACTACCCGTCCGTTACTGGCACTGGCGAGTGCATCCAGCGCCTTCATATCAACCGGATCAGGACTGGCTACATCAGCATTGCCCGCCGCCAGAATCAGCAACTGGTAGGGATTATTCGCGAAGTACTCACCATAAGCGTCGATGGTGCGTTGACTGGCTCCATCGGTGACCAGCAACACCGTAGAACCCGGCGCCGCTTGTAATTGATCCGCAATTAACGGCAATGCCTGCTCAGCGGCCTTGCCTTCAATCGGCATAATATCTGGTGCGATGGCGGCTAAAAACGGGGCAAACACGCGGCTGTCTTGTGTCACCGGCATGGCGATATGGGCCGTACCTGCGTAGACCACCAATCCGGCTTTGCCTCCGTCACGCAAGGCCAATAAATCACGGATTTTCTGTTTGCTTCGCTCCAGCCGACTGGGCGGTAAATCGGTCTGTAACATGCTTTCGCTGTTATCCAGCACCACCAGCATGAACGCTTTATCTTCCCCAAACGGTGAAGCTTGTCGCTGCCATGTTGGCCCGGCACACACCACAATCGCCAGCGTCATGATCAACGCCAATACTTTCAGTGGCAGTTGCTTACGCCAGCCCTGATCGCCCACCGTTAAGGCACGGCGTAAATGGTCTGGCAATATCGACTGCCAACGGGGCTGGCTGTCTTCTCGCCAGCGCCAATACACCACCGCACACAGGGGCAATAACGCCAGCAACCAGTAGGGACGAATAAAATGAAATTGGGTGAAAAACGCCTGGAGATTCTGATTATCAAAAAAAGAGCCATCAACCATGCTGGCCTCCCGACGCTTTCACTGACTCAGGCTTTACGATACGGGCAGGATGACGCTGCACCGAAGCGAAAATAAATGCTGTCAGATAGATAACCACCACCAGCGCAATCAGGTAGTAATGCACACTCTGTTTCGGCCGATAGGTTGTGCTCTCATAGAGTTGGGGTTCCAACTTACCGACCTGCTCGTACGCCTGTGCCAACTCTTGCCGATTCAGCGCCGAGAACGCTTTGCCGCCGGATAACGCTGCGACCTGATTAATGGTGTCCATATCTAACGCGCTTTCTCCCACCGTGCGCGGATCCCCCATCGCGATCATATAAATGCGCACGGATTTCGCCGCTGCCACCTTGGCCGCTTCCACCGGCTCGACAAAACTGCCGGTATCATTGCCGTCTGTCAGCACTATCGCCACTTGCTCACGGGGCTCGGTGTCACCGGAGGCGATACGCGATTGCGCGCTTTGCTCAAACACCTTGATGGCCAAGCCCATTGCATCCCCTAAGTGGGTACTTTGCCCTGCCATTGCCACATCGGTTTGTTGCAACAGCGCGAGCCACACGGCTTGGTCTGCGGTAAACGGGGTCTGCACAAAAGCCGCATCCCCAAACAAAATCAAACCTAGGCGATCCCCTTTGCGGGTTTTGGCAAAATCGGCCAGCACTTGCTTGGCCGCTGCCAAACGGGTGATCTGCGCGCCGCTATCCGAGGTAAAATCCTTCTCTGCCATTGAGCCTGACAAATCCACCAACACCATCAAATCGCGCCCCATGCGTTCCCGCGTCTGCGGTTCTCCCAATACCATCGGCTTGGCAAGTGCCGTCACCAACAACAACCACGACAACACTAAAGCTGCGCGCTGCCACCAACGGGGAGATAATTGACTGGCCCCTCGCGTGGGTTTAGCGCCTAATGCCTCCGACAATTGGCGGAAAAACGGCACTTTGGTTGCCAGCTGACGGGTGCGGTAAGCGGGGATCAAAAAATGCACCAGAAAAGGGAGCGGCAAAATCAACCACCACCACGGATGGGCGAACTCAAATTGCAGCCCTGTTAGCGATGACCAGAATGATGAGCTACTCATTGCCGCTCCTTAGCAGAAGGCTTTGGATCCTGTACCTCGGGCATATTGGTGGCATCATCACGCTGACCTAAGCGCGGTTCATGCGCTTTAATCCAGACACGACTGGTCGCTAACAACGCCTTTCCTTCTGATGCATCTAGCGTGATAGTCGGGTTGACTAAAGACTGCATCCACCGCTGCCCCAATGCCGTATTGAAACCGCCTTGGGAATGGGGCGTATAGCGATCCAGTTGCTGTAAAAAAGGCACACTAAACAGTGAGGCATGGCGACTGTCGAGATAAACCAACACCGTTTTCAACATCCGAAACAACGCCTGACTGCGCTCACTGGGCGTCATATTTTGCATATTGCCGAGCGTGTCCAGCGCCGCTAAGGCTTCTGTCCGGTAACGGTTTTGCCACCAGACCCACACGCGGCGATAGAGCATATAAGCCAGCCATAAGACCACTATCACGCCAAGCACTTGCCACCCCACCGTTTGTGGCCAAAGGCTGACGCTGTCCGGCACCGGTACCTCGTGCATTTCGCGCAACATGTAACTGCTGGGTGGCGTATGTTCCGATGACTGCGCGATAGCCTTCGATGTACTGAATGCCATTATCAAAGTGAAAAGCTTCATCCGCGCTCTCCCACTGCCTGGCGAAAACGGTTTAAGTGATCGCCAGACGTATCCAAAGCGATATATGGCAAACGTTTCATCGCCATCAGGCGTCGTAAAGCATCCCGCTGCAGATCCGCTTGCGCCGTCAGGTACTCGCTGGCTTGTTCCACTTTTGCCTGCGAGTCGAGATTCATTTGGTATTGCCCATCCCCAATCACCCAATTGGCTTTCGCCAAGAACGACGGCAACGCCTGTTCAAGGGGATCGCTGATCTGCACCGCCAGCACATCGTTATGCTGTTGCCATTGTTTCAGTTGCTCTAACATGGCCTCATCACAGTCATGCCAGTCACTGATGATCACCAAGGTCGACTGCTTCAGGCACATCCGCCCCAATTGGGTGAGCCAATGTGAAAAACTGACGTGTTCACTGTCTTGCGAGCGCACATTGAGCGCTTGATTGGCTTGGCTCAGCACCCGTAATTGGCGCAGCACTTCATGTTGGGTGCGCTGAGACGGACTGATATGCAGACGTTGGCTGTCGGCTATCAGAAAGCCGACCCGATCGCCATCTTTGAGGATCCGCCACGCACACATCGCCGCAATGTCTGCCGCGACCACAGATTTCATCACCGAGGTGGAAGAGAAAAACATGGTGCTGCGCTGATCCACACAGAGGATCACATTGCGATCTTTTTCCTCGGTGTAGCTGCGCACATGGGGCTTGCCCGTACGCAACGTCACTTTCCAGTCCAGATTGCGAATGTCATCACCTTGCTGGTAATGGCGCAGCTCTTCAAAATTCAATCCTCGGCCACGAAACCGCGACTGATGGCGGCCAGACAACACACTGCCAGCCTTCAGGTGCGGCAACAAACTGAATGACATCGCCTGCGATTGCAGACGCACCAGCCGGGCATAATCGCAATACAAACGCGGGTCGAGATCTTGAGAGCGTGGCGCTATCGTGGGTCTGGCCATATTCTGCCCCTAGCCTATCTGCACATGGTCGAGCAAAGCATTCACCACCGCCTGATGCGTCACGCCTTCTGCCAAGGCATCATAAGACAGGCTGATGCGGTGACCTAGCACCATGGATGCCATGGCACGCACATCATCGGGCAAGACATGATCACGCCCCTGTAACCACGCATAAGCACGGGCACATTTGTCCAACGCAATAGAAGCACGAGGGCTGGCACCAATTTCGATCCAACGGGACAAGTCGGCATCGGGGTAGCGATCCGGATGACGGGTCGCCATCACCAGTGCCACGATATAGTTTTCAACCAAATCAGACACCGCAATATCTGGCAACGCACGGCGAGCCGCAAACACCACCTCGGGATCGATATGGCGGTGTTCATCATGCTGCGTGTCCCTTTCTTCATGTTCTGCGTGGCGCTCTTCACTACGCTCTTCGTTACGGACGAGGCGCACAATGTCCCGCTCGGCACTGTCGTCCGGGTAATCCACCGTCACTTTCATGATAAAGCGATCCATCTGCGCTTCCGGCAACGGGTAGGTGCCTTCTTGCTCTACGGGATTCTGCGTCGCCAGCACCATAAATAACGGCGGCAAGGCGTGGGTATCATTACCCACGGTGATCGTGCCTTCAGCCATGGCTTCCAATAACGCCGCCTGTACCTTGGCTGGCGCGCGGTTCACTTCATCCGCCAGCACGATATTGTTAAATATCGGCCCCGGCTGAAAATGCAATTGCGGCTTACCGTCGACCTCTTGGTAAACTTCTGTCCCTGTCACATCCGACGGCAACAAGTCTGGGGTAAATTGAATTCGGCCAAACTGAGTCTCCAGCAGGTTGGCTAGCGATTTCACTGACCGCGTTTTTGCCGTGCCCGGCAAGCCTTCCAGCAGCACATGGCCATTGGTCAGCAAACCAATCACCAGCGCCTGCACCACGTGGCTTTGCCCAATCACACTGCGCTCAGTCAGCGCAATCAGGTCGTTCATTGCTTGTTGGGTTGGATTCATGAATGCTCCCTTGTCAGGTTTTTCATTCGTCGTCATGTCAATGTGGGACTTTTTCCCTTTTATTTTTTCTGTAACTGCTTGATCACCTCGGCGGGCACATACTGACCCAACGTGATCAGGCACTGGTGTAAGGCCTCCGCCACCGCCGGCTCTTGGCGGTTTCTCGACAGCACCTCACACTGGGCATACAGATGCTGAGGATTGCCACTGACCGCAAAGGCTTTGCCCAGTGATTCACTCGCTGCCATCACATCCTGAGACTCCAACGCGAGGCCATACACATACCAATATCGTGCATTCGACGCCGCCCGCTCAGCGGCTTGCTGTAAATACGCCAATGCTTCTTTTTGGTGACTGCCGCTGTGCGATGACGGGCCTTGTCGCAGCAAAGCTAACCCGGCACTGAACGGCAATGCTGACGACTTAGGCTGCGCTTTCATGCCCGCAATCAGGGTTTGCAACGCCAATTGCTCGTTGCCTTGTTCACGGTACAAATCGGCTAAATTAACGTAGCTGTTCTCAAAATACGGCTCTACCGCAATGGCACCCTGATAAGCGGTGATCGCCGCTTGCACATGACCTTGCGCCCGATAGACGTTACCCATATTGGTTCGGCCAAAGCCTCTGTCGGCGTTGTAATACTGAATCTCCATGTACTCGGCCAACGGCGCCGCCAATTGCTGTCGTTGAACATCTGATAACGATGACCACCCCGCGACCAATGCCCCAGCGGCTTCACTGCGCACAGACAACACCGGATCGGCCAATAGTGGGCTGATAATTTGCCAGCGTTCCGCCAAGCCGAACCCATCAGAGCCAGCAATCGCCCCAAGGCGGATCAGGGCACTGTCATGTTTAACGGCTCGGCCCAGTGCCACCACCCGATTTTGCTGACGGGCACTGAGCGCACGGGGATCGCCAGCATTGCCTGCCAGACGCGCCAACGCAGAGGCACGAATAATGTCGCTTTCACTGCCGTCTTGCGCGGTGTATGCCAGCGCGTCCATCGCATCTGGGTGACCGATAGCGTTGGCATAAAAGGCGATAGAAAAGTGCCGAGGGTTCTGATGCTGAGACTTCGGGAACCATTCACGCAATTGCTTTGCCGCCCATTTGTCGGTTTGATCGGAATGGCACTGGGTACACGCATTCGGTGCTCCGGTGTACTGGCTAAGATCCGGGCGTGGCACTTGCCAGCTGTGATCACGGCGGGGATCCACTTGCATATACACCGTCTCCATCATGTGGCAAGACGTACAGGTAGAGGCCTCTGAGTCCGGCGCGTGAAAGGTATGCTTTTGTGGCGAATAGTCACTGGCGTTATGGCATTGCTGGCACAGTGCCGGCTCGGGCATTTTGAGTTTCGCCGTGTGCGGATCGTGACAGTTAGTGCACGTCACGCCCTTTTTTGCCATTTTTGACTGCAAGAATGAGCCATACACGTAATCTTCATCGAAGATCTGTCCATCCGGATAATAGAGCGCATCGGTGATCAGGCTGAGTCGGTATTGTTCAAGAAAAGCATCAGCACCGGAGGGTTTCTCTGCTGATACATTGGACGTTCCCTGCATCGCGCCGTGTATGGAGTGCGGTGACTCAGTCAGTTGCGTGCGGCGACTGTGGCATTGCGCGCACGCCACCACTTGATCAGTGGGTTCGATAGATTGGGGTTGCAGAGTATTACTGCCCTCACGATGTACCCACTGGCGTACCGCCTGTTTTACATCGCGGGTCAGCCCAAAGTGATCCGTGCTCTCTGCACTCACCGTCTGCTTAGCCCAATCAACGTGCGTTTTGCCCGGGCCATGGCACGCTTCACACCCCACATTGATGTCTGAATACGTTGTGTCATAACGATCTTTATCAGCATCGTAGTTTTTTTGCAGGTTGGTGGAATGGCAATCGGCACACATGTGGTTCCAATTCTGTCCTGTATTGGTCCAGAAAAACGGATCGGTCGTGGTTTGATCAGGATAGAGGTGGAACCAACGTTGCCCGCCTTCTGACTCGGGGCGCGTATCCCATGCAAAGGGGATCAACTGAATGCGGCCATCGGGAAAGGCCACCATGTATTGCTGCAACGGGTAATAGCCGAAGGTATAACGGATTTGATAATCACGAAATTGGCCATCACTGCCCGCGATATACACCCAATATTCCTCACCTTTACGAAAAAAACGGTTTTCGCCCCCGTTAAACGGCAACGCATCGTTATTGAAGTTGCCTAAAACACTGTCGACGGTGGCATGCTGCATCGCCTTGTCATGGTGTGACCCTTGCCAGGCTTCGGCAGCATCTTGATGACAGCCCACACAGGTTTGACTACCGACATAGTCCGTCGAGGCGGCCTTTACCGTGCCGATAGCAACCATCAGCCACATCATTATCAACAGCCAGTATCGTCGTTGTGCATTCCTTGCCACGTTGCCTCCTTGGCCTACCTGCCTGATGTTTGGACTTTATTTAACTGTATAACCTGAATAGCCATATCGGTAATCACAGATAAAAAAGAAGCGGCACCCAATCGGATCCCGCTTCTTTGATGACGCCTTATTTATTCTGCGATTCTTTCAGCTTATCCATCACCTGATCGAGGCTAAAGCTGGCCGCTTTCTGACGCGGTGGGAACTCTTTGAAGGTTTCCAGATACTGCGCCACATAGGTTTGTGCCGGTACCAGCATGTACGCACGATCGAGCATCCAGTCATAGTAAGTATTTGACGTGATGTCCGCGACTTCGTACGGATCCATTCTCAGGTTGAAGATCTTAGGCACACGCAATGGGGTGAACGGTTCCGCCCAGATACGTAGTGTCCCTTTGGCACGCTGCTCAAGGAATACAATTTTCCACTTGTTGTAACGCAGTGATGACAGGTCACCATCATCGGTGAAGTAGAAAATTTCCTTACGCGGCGATTTCTCTTCTTTACCGGTCAGGTACGGCAAAATGTTGTAGCCATCCAGATACACCTTGTATTCGGTATCCCCGATTTTCGTCCCTTCTTTGAGCTTCTCTTTGATGCTGTCATCACCCGTCGCCGCTAAGAACGTGGGCATCCAGTCCATGTGGTGTACGATCTCATTGGATACCGAGCCAGCTTCAATTTTACCCGGCCAGCGCACCATGGCAGGGACACGGTAGGCCCCTTCCCAGTTGGTATTCTTCTCACCACGGAACGGGGTTAAACCAGCATCAGGCCACGAGTTCATGTGCGGACCGTTATCGGTGGAATAGAAAACAATGGTGTTATCTTTGATCCCCAGATCGTCCACTTTTTTGAGCAGCAGACCAACATGGGTGTCGTGCTCGACCATCCCGTCGGCATAAGTACTGATCCCAGTGGTGCCTTGCAGTTCCGGCTTCACGTGGGTGCGGAAATGCATACGGGTCGCATTCCACCAAATAAAGAAAGGTTTATCGGCTTTCACCGCTTTTTCCATGAAGCCCATGGCCGCATCAACGGTTTCATCGTCAATGGTTTCCATCCGCTTACGGGTCAGAGGACCGGTGTCTTCAATTTTGCCGTCAGCGTAAGAGTGAATAACCCCGCGAGGGCCGAACTTCTTACGAAACTCCGGATCTTTCGGATAGTCGACATTTTCCGGCTCTTCTTCCGCATTCAAGTGGTAAAGGTTACCGAAGAACTCATCAAAACCGTGGTTCGTCGGTAGGTGTTCATCTTTATCACCCAAGTGGTTTTTACCGAACTGGCCGGTCATATAGCCCAGTGGTTTAAGCAGTTCCGCGATGGTGACATCTTCTGGCTGCAAGCCCAAATCTGCCCCCGGCAAACCCACTTTACTCAACCCCGTGCGCAAGACACTTTGTCCGGTAATAAAGGTGGATCGCCCGGCAGTACAAGATTGCTCACCATAGTAATCGGTAAACATCATGCCTTCTTTGGCAATGCTGTCGATGTTTGGCGTTTTGTAACCCATTAAACCAAAGGTGTAGACACTCAGGTTGGATTGCCCAATGTCATCTCCCCAGATCACCAAGATATTCGGCTTACCTTCAGTTTCCTCTGCGGCGAACACATTACCGGCGGATGCCACGCCGAGCGTTAGCGCCATTGCGGCCAGCCGGACCACGCGGTATTTCCCTGCCATATAAACCCCTATTGGTTGTTGTTTATCTTATGGAAAATATAATGTTGAATGTAAACGTATAGCTTAGAAGTGCGGGTTTATCGACCGAGAGGAATGACAAATTGCGGGGTACAGATGACTAGAAAAAAGGACAAAATCAAACAAAAAAACCATTAATCAACACGTTGGAGTATCATTCTTTTGAGGTGAATAATTTGATACGTCATCAGCGCAAATAACTGCAATAACACGTTCCCGCCCGTTGAGAAATACACCAGCGTGCGACACACCACACTTTCTGCATTGAAAATATGCAAAGCCTCTTCCCGTTATTACGCCTACTCAATCCCCGTGAAATCCGTTTGAATAAAGCGGTTGATTACATCCATAACGTGAAATTTATAACCATAAACACAACACCCAATCACGTAGCACAATCACACAATATGCCTTGCCACTGCACGGTTCATGCCTAAACAAAAACTGTGCAGTCGCAAGCCTACGGTTGGGGGTTGATGGAAAGGAGTTCCCATGACGATTACCACCAGTGCTTCGCACTCACCCACGTTGCTACAACGTGTTTCCTCTGTCTGTACCCATGTAGTGCAACGCTACCTGCCCGATCCGTTTTTGTTTGCCGCCATCCTTACCTTTGTGGTTTTCCTCATTACCATGCCAGTGACTGGCCAGTCCCCTCTTCAGGTTGTTGATGCTTTTGCTGGCGGTTTCTGGAATTTACTCGCGTTTGCCATGCAGATGGCCATGGTGGTAGTGACCGGTCATGCGATGGCTTCGGCGCCGGTCTTTAAGCGTTTCTTGGCTAAGCTGGCCGGTTACGCCACCAGCCCAACACAAGCGATTATGATCGTCACCTTTATCTCAGCCGTGGCGTGTTTGATTAACTGGGGCTTTGGTCTGGTTGTCGGTGCGATTTTTGCCAAAGAGCTGGCGACGCGCGTGAAAGGCGTCGATTACCGTTTGCTGATCGCCTCTGCGTATACCGGATTCCTGTTCTGGCATGGTGGGTTATCGGGCTCTGTACCGCTGTCTTTGGCGAGCGGTGCGGGTCTGGCTGAAGCCACCTCCGGCGCGCTGACCGAAGCCGTACCGACCAGTGAAACCATTTTCTCGGTGGTGAACATGGCGATTGTCGGTGTGATGCTGATTGTGATCCCGCTGGTGAATAAAGCGATGCACCCTAACGCGGAAAACACCTTTGTGATTGATCCGTCACTGCTCGAAGACAGTGCCGACCAAAAACAAGATGCGGCGCCAACAACACCGGCAGAACGCCTTGAGCAAAGTGTGTGGGTAAACCGTGCCTTGGCACTGCTTGGCTTTACTTACATCATCAATTACTTCATCGAAAATGGCTTTGCGCTGAACCTGAACATCGTGAACTTTGTGTTCCTGTTCACCGCTATTTTGCTGCACGGCACACCCAAGCGCCTGTTGCACGCTATCGCGCAAGGCACCAAAAACACTGCCGGTATCCTGCTTCAGTTCCCTTTCTATGCCGGTATCATGGGCATGATGGTGGCCGCAGGTCCTGATGGCGTATCGGTTGCCGGTGCGGTTTCTGACTGGTTTGTAGATATTTCCAACGAGCTGACTTTCCCTGTATTTACCTTCTTGAGCGCCGGTATTGTGAACTTCTTCGTCCCTTCAGGCGGCGGCCAGTGGGCAGTACAAGCCCCTATCATGATGCCTGCAGGCTTAGAGCTTGGTGTACCAGCAGCGAAAACCGCGATGGCGATTGCTTGGGGCGATGCGTGGACCAACATGATCCAGCCATTCTGGGCCCTGCCAGCCTTGAGTATTGCGGGTCTGAATGCCAAAGACATCATGGGTTACTGTATCGTGACACTCTTGGCGTCGGGCGTGATCATTTGCGCAGGTTTCTTGTTCCTGTAAGACGTCTGATCAACCTCTATATAGCCCCCCACAAGCCACCGTTCGCGGTGGCTTGTTCTTTTCTTTTCAGTCAAACACGCTGGTAGCGGTATAACATATTGATTAAAAGCATCACTTTGTGATCAATAACGCGCTAATAACAGCAAATCGTGGCTTTTATCACTGAACCGTCCCTCACTTTCTCTTACTGTTTGCGTCCCTCTCCCTCCGCATCATCGAAGGTATTTATGCTGGATAAAATGGATTTTTTTGTGTGTGTGATCCGCTGTGGCTCTATCTCGGCAGCAGCCAGAAAATTCAATATCTCCTGCTCGGCGGGCAGCCGCTGGTTACAAGAACTGGAATCCCATTTTGGCATGACGTTAATGCGCCGCTCTAACCGCGTATTGACCCTCACCCCTGCCGGACAAAAACTGTTTGATGATTTCTCGCCCTTAGCGGACAGTGCCGACCAACTTCGACGTTCCATTCAAGATTTCAAAAGTGAAGACATTGGCCACATCAACATCGCCTGTACCCCAGTGTATGCCAACCATTTCCTGATGGAGCGCGTGGCCGATTACATGGACGCCCACCCGAACGTGACCTTCAATATCGTGGTGTCTCCCTGGGCGTTAGATCTGGCCGCCGAATCCGACTTGATGATTTCGGCCAATGCGCACTATCAGGGCTATCGGGAGAAAGATTTACACCTGGTACGACGGGAACTGTACCAATGTCCGTTTATTGCCGTAGCGACCCGTGCATATCTCGACAAGCATGGCGAACCCTTAGTGCCTTCTGAACTCACTCAGCACCGCTGTTTGTTTGCCTCTACCCTGACGGGTAGCAATGACTGGATTTTCTCGCTAGGTGATGAAACTGAGATGATCAAAATTCCGAAAACACTGGAAGTGAATGACAGTGATCTGTTGCTTGATGGTGTGATGCATGATGCGGGCGTGGGTTACTTACCCGAATTTCTCGTTAAAGATCGTGTTGAGCGTGGCGAAATTGTGCAGATCCTGCCGGACTACACCACCAGCATGTGGAGTGTAAATTTGTACTATCACCCGCCACAAAAAGCCTCAACGGTGGCGACGCATTTCAAAAATACCCTGTTGGCGGATCCCTTTAGTGCATAACCGTTGTTCAACGCGTAATTGCTTGAACTGACTCCCGTAACCGACGACACAGCCTCATCCCTCTCTGGGCATTGGGGTATATTCCGCTCCGTAACGCGAGAATATATCTCAGATGAACGGAGGGAAGGTGAAGATGGGATTTCTTTTTAATGGGCAATTTTGGCTGTGTGTATTATTACTCATCTTGCTTCCGTTTATCCTCGCCAAAATCAAAGTGAATAACCGGGCAATACTCAGCTATTTCATTAATCCCTCTTTCTTATTTTCCGGTATGGTCGATGAAGACAAATCGACCTCCTACTACTATTCCTATAACCGTCAACACATTCGGTATTCGCCTTATGGCAACTGGTTTCAATTGGGCAATAACGTTGTGGAAGGCGCTGACCTCGATACCTTTGAAGTGCTGAATGAAAAATATGCCCGCGATAAAAACAGCGTGTATTACGGCCCGACAAAAATATCAACGGTGGCTGATCGCGATACGATCCAGATCATCAATCACTTTGTGGTGAAAGATAAGGCTGGCGTCTATGTTAACGACGGTGGACTCCTCAAACGCCTTAGCAAACGCCATGAATTCATGACCGTCAGAGACGCTGATCCTGACACCTTTGAAATCATTACCAACAGTTGGGCGAAAGACAAACAGCATTACTATTACGACTATCGCATCATGGATGTGGACTACGACACATTTGAAATACTCAGTGACGATGTCGCTAAAGATAAACATGCAGTGTACATAAAAAGTGATAATCGCTTTGTAAAAACCGACGTTGTTGGACAACACTTTCGCGTACTGGATAACCAATATTTCTACGATACATCACATATCTACTGGTATAAGGCGGATTTTATTCATGACGGTGATGAACGCTACACGGGACAGGATAGTGCTACCTTTTGGTTAGCAAGCCTTCCCTATCAAGACATCAGTACCTTTCGCATACTGGGCGATGAACACCTGGCCATTGATAACATCGTCTATAACGATGGCACGGCTCTTCCCGACGCCGATGCCGCAACGTTTACGTTAATTGGCCACGATCACTTTGCCAAAGATGCCCAACATGTGTTTTTCAACGGTACCATTATTCCACAGGCCGACCCCGCCTCATTCACACGGCTTGAGGCCATCTTTGAGGACTTCACGAGACCCAGTCATTATGGGCAAGATGCCCAACATGTCTTTTTTGAAGACCGTGTCATATCCACACAAAGCGATTCACTGGAAGTATTGAGCGAAGAAACCTTCTTAAAAACAGCCGATCACGTTTTCTACTTAGGACACCCTTTAGAAGGGGTAAACGCCGCACAGTTTACCTTATTAGAACGTTTTTCAACCTACGGCAGTGATGGTCAATCGGTATATTTTGGCCATACCAAAATCGAAGACATCGACATCCATAGCGTAGAAGTAATTATACGAGAGTCCGTGATTCGTGATGCCAACCACGTGTATTGGGAAGGGAAAAAAGTCGAAGGCGCAGATCCTGACAGCTTTACGCGCAGTCATTCAAACTACAAAAAATACGACATGGAAGATGCCAACTACTATTACTGGCAGGGTGAGCGCGTTGAGCCTAAGCGATAAAAAGGGAAGCTCAGCTTCCCGACAGGCTTATTTTTTGAGCGTCGCCACTGTTTTTCGCTCCACCAGCATGGGCTCAAACTGCACCACGTCCACCTCACGGGTTTCACCGGCAAGGCGTTTCAGTAAGGTATCAACCGCAGCCTGACCTAATCGGTATTTCGGCTGATGAATGGTGGTCAGTGCCGGCGACATAAACTGGGCAATGTGGATATCATCGTAGCCCATTAACGAGAAATCATTCGGTACTGACAGTCCCTTCTCGTTAGCGGCATTCATCACGCCCATCGCCATCATGTCGTTACAGGCGAAAATGGCGGTTGGCAGTTCACCGGACGCGTAAATACGGTTGAAGGCATCATAGCCACCGTCACATTCAAAGTTCGATTCCACGATCCATTTCGGATTAAACGGCAAGCCCGCTTCATTCAAGGCACGCTTAAACCCTTCATAACGCATCATGGCCTGATAGCGGTTCAGCGGACCGGTAATACAACCGATGTCGCGGTGACCACAGTCAATCAGGTGTTTGGCTGCCATGTAGCCGCCGCTGAGGGAGTTATCTTGAATTTTATCGCTGGTAAACAGGATCGGGCCCCAGTCCATCACCACAACAGGAATGTCCGGGTATTTTTCAAAGATGTCGATCCGCTCCCCTTCCATCGAAGAGCACATTAAGATCATGCCATCCACACGCTTTTGCAACAGAGTGTTGATGGAATCTTGCATGCGTTGATGATCGCCTTCGGTGTTACACAGAATAAGGTTATACCCTTGCTGATAGCAGCTGCGTTCTACGCCCTTTACCACTTCACCGTAGAACGGGTTGGTAGAGGTCGTCACCAGCATGCCGAAGGTTTTGGTGCGGTTCATTTTGAGGCTGCGCGCCAACGCAGAGGGGGTGTAGTTGAGTTCCTGAGCGGCTCGGTTGACCCGCTCAGTGATTTCTTCACTCACATAACGTGATTGGTTGATAACGTGGCTCACCGTGGAGCTCGAAACGCCCGCCAGTTTGGCGATATCCTTCATGGTTGCCACGCTACTCTCCTATTACTGCTGAGCGAGAAACGCCTCCACTTCCTCACGGCGAGGAATGGAAGTCTGTGCCCCGAAACGCGTCACGCTGATCGCAGCGGCCGCATGGGCGAATTTAATGGCTGATTCTAGCGGCATTTCTTCCAGCAAACCAGTGACGAATGCCCCATTAAAGGTATCGCCTGCGGCTGTTGTGTCGGTCGCTTCCACGCGGAAACCCGGGATCACTTTGCCTTCACCGCCTTGGCTTAGCCACACGCCTTTCGCGCCAAGGGTGATCATTACAGTATGAATGCCTTTACCATGCAGCACATTCGCTGCCTGTTGCGCCGCTTCATCGCTATCAATGGTGATACCGGTCAGCACTTCGGCTTCTGTTTCATTTGGCGTGATGATGTCCACATGGTTCAGCAGTGTATCTGGCAGTTCACGTGCCGGCGCTGGGTTTAGGATCACCGTGGTGCCCGCCGCTTTTGCCGTTTGTGCTGCTTTCTCGATGCCACACATTGGGGTTTCAAGTTGCATCAGCAGGTAATCTGCCTGACGGATCGCCTCAAGATCCGCTTCAATCGCCTCTGCAGTCAATGTCGCGTTCGCTTCTGCAGAAATACAGATGCTGTTTTCACCGCTGTCTGCCACCTGGATCATCGCGATACCGGTTGGGCAGTTTGGCTGCATTTTCACGCTGGCAATGTTGATGCCGTCCATTTTGAAATGTTCGCGGATATTGATACCGAACGCGTCATCACCCACACAAGCAATAAAGCCGGTATCGGCATTCAGACGTGCTGCCGCAACAGCTTGGTTGGCACCTTTACCACCAGGGATCACTTGGTAGTTGCGACCGTGCAATGTCTCACCCGGACGCGGGAAAGAAGGTACCTGAAGCACATGGTCAGCATTCACACTACCTAATACCACTAACTTATTCATACGGTTATCCTTGGTTCTCAAATTGGTTCTTCTATTTGGTTCTTAAAACGCTAGCTAACGTTGTTTTCATCGGCGCTCGCCCCACTGACAGCCTCACAGGCCGCGAGGACGATGCGCACAATGGATTTTTTTAATTATGTTCAATACCGGTACGCACGGTAAACACTCGCGTTTCTTGCGGTGCTAAGTACTGTAGCGTGCCGTTGGCTTTGGCCGTCAGGAAACCTTCCGGACGACACGTTGCTGGCAATGCATAGGCGGCCACTTGTTGATCTTCACTGCGTAAAATCCAGCGGGTCGCACTGCAAAACTCGTTGGTGTTAAAAGCAGTAACCAGCGATTTATCGCCAATATTCATACGAAACTCTGCACGTTCAACGTGATCTGGCAGATTTTCCATGAAGTACACAATTTCTGGGTCGTACATCGCTGGCTGATCTAATGCGGCCATGGGTGCAGACACTTTCATCGATTCATTGAACGCCAGCCACTGCTCTGTTGGCTGCACGTGTGCCGGAATACTTTCGCGCAGCGTGAACGTGCTGTCTGGAATATTCTGCGTCATCTCGGCGTTGTCGATATACGCCGCATTGATATGGCACATGTACTGCAGTGGCATTGGCACACTGGCCAGGTTCTTCACCTGCATTTGAATATCAAACACGCTCGCATCTTTTGCTAAGCGTACTGATGGTGTCGCCAGATAATGATCCCCAAAGCCCATCACATATTCGTACGTACCTTTGATGGTCACCGACTCCTCATCGATTTCCAACCACGCAGTGTCCATGTTTGCACACGGCATTTCACCATGCAGCACATGATCGTCCTGCGGCGTTGGGCAACCCATGCGGATCATACCCGCGTGGAACGCAAAACAGCCGTAAGTTTCCACAATGCTTTTCGCCGGCTTTGGCTCACTGAACATGTTCTTCATGCACAAATCGGTGCCCAGAAACTCTGCGTCCCAAATCATTTGTCCCATGAATGGCAGCACCACTAAGTGACCTTGGCTGTTCTTGATTTCCAACGCTTCAATCCCTGAACGGTACGCAAAGGCGTGAATTTCAAAATCCGCAGAGTGTGCAATCAATGTTTTGTGCGCGGTAAAGTGCGCTTTTTGGAGTGGGAAAGTCAACATCATTATCTTTTCACCTCAAGTTGAGTGAGCGCGATACACACGCTCTCTCGAAAGCAAGGGCCACCCGCTTGCGGATGGCCATCTGAGTATTACGCGTTAGCAACCGTTTCTTGTGTTGCAGACTCTTGGGTTGTGTAAGTCACTGGTTTCTTGTGTTTCTTCTCACTCAGGAAGTAAGTGAACACGACCGCGAAACACGCTGCGTTAACGATGAATGAGGTTTGCATACCCACGTTATCCGCCAACAGACCCTGTACGACAGGAATCGCTGCACCACCGATGATAGACATCACCACAAAGCCACCCGCTGTTTCTGTGTAACGTGTATCCACTGACTGCAGGGTTGAAGCGAAAATCGTTGCCCAACATGGTGCGAACAGTGCTGATGTACCTACTGCTACCCATACTGCGCTGAAGTTTGGTACGAACGTGACGTACAGCAAGCACAGGAAGCCAACCGCAGAGTAACCCATCAGTACGTTTTCTTGCGTAGTCTTGGTGAACAGGTAGTTCGCCAGCAGTTTGCCCAGGAAGTACATGATGAATGCGTACAGCAGGTAGTTCGCCGCATCGTGCTCAACCATGGTTGGATCCATCGCCAGTGCCAAACGAATGGTGAATGACCATACTGCAACCTGCATACCTACGTAAGCAAACTGGGTCACGATACCTTTGAAGAAACGTGCGTTGCTTGCAAGGTAAGTCAGGGTTTCACCAAAGGTTGGTTCGTCGGCTTTCTTGTCTGATACTGCTTTACAGTTCGGGTATTCAGTGATGGCAATCAGTGCTGCAACCGTTGCGATAATACCCACCAACCACTTGTACGGTTCGAGTGTTTGCTGAAGCACTTGCTCTTTAAACATTGCCAGTTCATGGCCCGTTAACGTAGACATCATTTGCTCAACGTTCACGCCTTCCTGGAAAATCAGGTGTTTACCCAGAAGCAGACCCACGATGTAGCCCATTGCGTTGATGGTGTGAGACACATTCAGACGCAATGTCGCGCGCTCTGGCTCACCGATCATTGCTGAGTACGTATTACAAGACGTCTCCAGGAATGACAGGCCAATCGCGATACAGAAAATCGCCGCCAGGAACATGGTGTAAGTGCCCGCGTGTGATGCAGGGAAGAACATCAAACAACCAAAGATGTAGAGCGCCAAGCCCAGCAAAATCGCCAGTTTATAAGACGACTTCTTCACCACCATGGATGCTGGAATCGCAACCAGGAAGTAAGCGCCGTAGAACGCAGACTGCACCAATGCTGATGCAAAGTTAGACAGATCAAAAACGGTTTTAAACTGGGTGATCAACACGTCGTTCAATGCAGCGGCCGCAGACCACAGTGCAAACACGGTTGAAAGAAGCAGGAACTGGAAAATCGGGGTTTTGTTTAAATAGCCATCCGGATGCTGGATGGTGTGATTCTTAATAAACATAGGGCTCTTCCATCGTTATCTGCCCTCAAGGGCAGTTTATCGTTGTTTGGATTCCGTCAGTAGGGAGTGACGCGAATACCGATGTATTTCACTGGCACGTTACGCACGAGGTATACCGTGCCAGTTATTGGATCCTGTGGGATTAAAACACCACGCCAGCTTGGAAAATCACATTGGCATAAGGGGTGCATTCCCCGGTACGCACCACTGCTTTGCTGCTTTGGGTACGTACTTTAAATTCTTCATGGGAAACGGTTTGGATAGAAAATGTTTTGCCGCAGCGCTGCTGCTCAACCGCCAACAGTTCAAGCAGTGCCTGATACAGATCCGGGCTGACCTTCGCAAACTCTTCTGCCATCACCACGCCTTCAATTTGTGACTCCGTCAGAATCACACGCACAGTATCGAGAAAGCTCGGTACGCCGTGCGTCAGCGCCAGATCAATACGCTGAACATGGTCAGGGATCGGCAAGCCGGCATCGGCAATTGTGATTTCATCGGTATGGCCCAAAGTGGCGACCAGGTAAGCAATATCCGCGTTAAGTAAGGTACTTTTTTTCATTGTCATCGGCCTAAGTGCTGAAGATGAGCGGCTAACCAACACTCCCCCCCCTTCCATGGATACAACATCCAGAACGTGGCGAGTAACACCCTCATCGATACGTTTCGATGGCATCATAATCCGATCGCGATGCATTGCGAGGACCAAAAAAGCATTGTGTGATTAGGATCGGAGATAAACCGGAGAAGAGAGGAAATTGAGTGACAAACATCACACTCGGTAGTGCAATAAATGGAGAATCACGAGGAAGGCATCATTATGCGCAATAACGCATACCACATAACGATAAAATAGCTGCGTGTTGAACCAACGAAATCGTTACGCGCTGGATTTATATACAATTACATTACGCCATTTTACCCCCAGTCGATGCCTGCACATGTATCAATAAAGCGCCAATCGAGGGGCAATCTGATCGTATTTTGATGGATAGACAACTCTGAAAGAAGAGGAAAACGTCCTTCACATTGCATCAACGTGATCTCACATTGTGCATGCACGAGTTGATTAGCGACACGTTCCACCATATGCCAACCGACACCCAACACCATCATGTATCGCCACGCGTGTTAGCAAATGGATATATAAAACATCATGGCTATTATTTTATATAAAAACATGATTTACTCTTTCGATATGAATGTTGAAATGAAGAATCTTTTATAATGTCAAAAATCAAAGATAGAATATTGCTTTTAGGCTGTGGATTATTATGCGCCATTGCCTCTTGGGCATTTTTTGCGGGATTTCAAACATACAGTTTTTATATCCTCAATGCGATCGTAGCAATAGCCATAATAAATAAACTAATCAATAAGCCTAAAAGTTAAATAATTTCATCAAAGAATTCCTCCTTGTTTATCAAAACCAATTATTCCCCTCTTTCCTGCCATCCTTCATCCAACGAAAACTTTAAGTGATGGCGGCAATCATCGAGAAAATCCCATACCGCCTTCTTTGATTCCTTGCTTACTTAGGGTGCATCGACGCTTAAGATTTAAGTGTCTTAACGGCGGTTTTCGGTTGCCACAACGCGAAAAGATTGCCGATAAGCATAATGAGCGCACCAATAAATAGCGACGGTGCGAGGCTCTCGCCATACAACACAGCACCGACCATACCGATCGCCGGTAACCGCATAAAATCGAGAATAACGACAATACTCACTTCCGCATGTTGCATCGCTTTGGCCATGCAGAAATGCGCGGTTAACGCGGTCGCCCCAATGATAAAGAGCCAGCCACCTTGTTGCAGTGTCGGTGTCGTCCAATGATTCAGAGTCAGCAATAATCCCAGAGGAAGTTGCACCAGCGACATATAAAACAGAATAGTCAGTGGACTTTCTGTCACAGCAAGAGACTTCGTCGACGTATGAGAAATGGCATAACAACATGCCGCGCCGAGGACGATAAAAGAAGACAGATTAAAAACCGCCATGCCCGGTTTCACGATCACCATCACGCCCAGCAAGCCTAACAAAATTGCAGAGAGCTTTCTTAGGGTTAACGCTTCCCCCAGACATAACCACGCTATGAGAGCCGTCCATAACGGTACCGTAAACTCCAACGCAAACACTTCGGCAAGTGGCAATAAAGTGATCCCGACGAGCCATCCGTATTGCCCCATAAAATGGAAACCATTTCGTACACAATGTAAGCCGATACGTGGTGAATGAATCAATGCAGTTTGTTTTGTGGCCCACAGGATAAGGGAAATCACCACTAACCCTAACGTGCTTCTGAATAACATCACTTGTGCGGTATTGATCTCGCCGCTTAATTCCCTCGCACCCACCGCCATCAAACAGAAAGATAACAACGCCCCGACCATCCATGTCATTGCTTTAATGATAATCTTGCTCCTTCTATACCGACCGATATTTACCAAATTTATGGGTCAAACGTTATAGGTTTGGCTCGTCCATAAAAACCAATAAAAGGAGATGACGCACACCTCCTTTTCCGACCGTAACATGATGCTGCTATTACTTCACAGTATCTTTATAAGCGACGTTGTCAGCCCGGTATTTTTCCACTTTGGCTTTCACTTCGTCAGGACTGAGTACCGTATCTTTTTGGTGGAACACCCAGTCGACTTGCTGTTCATAAATCCGTGTTTCCGTTGAATCAACGGACTGAAGATTGATAAACCACTGGTTAAAAGCAATAAACATCTTCGACTCGGGATACACATGCCCGCCGTGGTTAGCAAACAGTTTACCATCGATATAGTACTTCACTTCACCATCGGCGACTTGGAAGACCAAGTCATGCCATCCGGCATAGCTGGCGCGATCATAAGTGTGTAAGTTATCCGCTAACCACGGATCAACCTGCACGGTTTCCCACGTGGTGGTATACATCACATGCTCAGGCATACCCCAGCCGCCATTAGAGAGATATTCAAAATCAATCTCACTGTAATCCGGATCGTTATCCGCTGCTAACGGTGTGATAGAGAAGAACGTCTGTACCACATTATCGCCATCAGGCGCACCGCCCAGCGGCATATCAGAGAACTTCACACGTGCGGCATACGTGCCTTCAAGGAAACGACGATCTTTGGTGGCAATCTCGGCTTGTACGGTATTTTCCGGCTTGCCTGACGTCGTAGAATGCAAGGTCATCACACGGTTAGCGGCATCGTTTGGATCGGCCGTAAAGGTGATATTGTCTTTACTCCAACTGGCTCCCGGTACACCCGGACCGCCGCCCCACGTGCGCAGTGACCACACCGAAGCGGTGAGCGCAGGATCTGAGTTCGACTGATAGCTAAAATCATCAAACAAGACCTGCTCTTTCACTGGCGGGGCCACTGGCCCAATTTCTAGCCAAACGTGCGCTTTGCCCGGGGTATCTCCCAATGTCCAATACCGCGCCTCGTAAATCATTTGCTGATAGACCACCTGCATACCAGCGGTATAGGTCACCGTTGCGACCCACTCCTGCGGCCCTTCGCTGACGTCAGGGATCAACGCCCAGGGCCCGTGCGGATTACCCGGCTTCTCACCTTTTGTCCACCACTTGGATTTGTACTGCTTATCTTCAAAGACAACGATCTCGCCGCCCACATAAATGACATCTGCATGCCAGCTATTTTCAGGCGCTGGTTTATCAGGGTCTGGCTTCACAGGCGGCTCATTCCCGTCACAGGCGACAATCGGGTTCCCCTTGATAGTGTCATTCATCGCTTTGAGTAACGAGAAATCATCGTTCGTGTCTTGGGTCAGCTCCCAATTCATGATCCCGCCAGCGGTATCCAACGCCAACTGCGTTTTCTTAGCGATGGTAGGGATACCGTTGTAGTAATTGGTGCTGATCACATTACCGTTGGCATCTTTGGTGAGTGTATCCAGACAAGCCTGTGCCGGGTCGATGGCCACAATATCTTTATACTTTTTCCAGCCCGGACGAGAGTAAAACGGCGTCCCCAGTACGGTTTTCTCTTTGCTCAAGCCTTTTGCCTGCCAGTATTGAATGGACTCAACGGCAAACTGATAGCTGGCGTGATCGCCGTTATTTTTGTCGTAAGCCATCAGGTTTAAGAAATCGATATCATCAAACACTTCCGGTTTGATCCCGTTCCCGGTATAGCCAAGTGCCACCACGGCAGCCGTCAGGAACTTGCCTTCAGCGCGTAACGCTTGACTCAACTCGCCCATCAAAAGCGCGAAGTTATCAGCAGACGTACCGGGATCGGGATACTCCCAATCCATATCCACGCCATCTAGCCCATACTGATTCACAAAGGCCATCACGTTGGTGACAAATGCGGTCCGTGTGACAGGGTTACTGGCCAATGTCTCAAAGGCACTATCATCACCGCCATTCCAGCCACCAATGGCGATCCCCACTTTCACATTCTGCGCATGGGCTTTTTGCACCAACGCTTTTAAAGTGTGACTTCCTTCAAGCGGCTTGAGGGTACCGTCGGCATTGGGCAGTAAAAAGGCGTAATTAATGTGGGTTAACTTGTCATACTGGACAGCGTCGGTACTGCCTTGCCATGAGGGAAAGTACCCGACCACTTTAAAATCACTGGCAGGTGCCATTGCGGCAAAGGCGTTTGCAGAAAGTGTCATCACCCCCGCTAACGCCATACCACTGAATAAACGATTAAACTTCATGTGTTCCTCTTCCATGTTTCACCATCATTGGGAAATCACAGTGAAAATGACTTTTACACATGACTAAAGTGGTATTTCAAAATTTTGGTTAGGCTTCATGAAATGCCAGTAGAAATCATGAAATGAGATGGGAATTGTTTGATATGAAATCGCATCTTAAAATATCTGCTGAATTATATCGGCATTCAGAGTTAGAAGAACGTAAAGCATCAATACAAAGCAGAATCATTAGAAAAACAGATCTGCATAAATTAACACTTTAATAATATCCACATTAACGTCTTTCTGACACCTACCCTCTATGTAGATTGCCAAATAAACCAATGCTGGTTGCATCGGTGACACTGAAATATCGACACTTCATCCAGCGACTCAGGTTCAAGGGTAAATTCAGACAACCAGAATTAATTCCAGTCTTTAGGGCCTTTATCCCAGAACTTATGCGTTTCAACTAATGCAATGGATTCTCTGTAAGAGTCTGGTGATCCCATAAATTCACATAACACACCACAGCAAGAAACCCAGTCCATCCCTTGCATAAAGAGGGGAATCGTTGGCGTGCCTCTTATTTTTTTAAGTTGCTCATACGGATCGTCACAATACATTTCCAGAATTGGCTCTAAGTCCTCTTCAGAGAACAACTTAATTTTTCCATCTTTGAAGCACTTCGTACAGGCCCCGTCCAACTCAAACTCTTCAAGTTCTTCTGGTATATCTTGAAACATGAATTGCTCAGATTCAATTGCAAAGCCTGTGACATTATAAATAGGCCTATCCTTCGCTCCACAAAATGCGCACTCATCAGAATAGGTGCTTTCTTTCAATGCTCCATCTGCTATCAGTTCAAATACTTTCCCCATTTTCCCCACTCCCCCAGTCAAATACTCATAGCGTAAAAACCTTATATTTAATTCATGCACCGCTGTTTTCAATCAAATGAAGCAATCTTTTCCTTGTCACTCTTTGGTTATCCACATACCAATTATCTCCCGTTTCAAAGCCTGAAAGAGAATAATCAGATTGCTCAGATAGCCAGTCAATAAATTCAACTTTCGAATAAAACGCACGAATTATTCCAACATATTCACCTTCTGAAACATATTTCACCCCATGTCTATACGTTAACCATTCATCAAAATGTGTGTAAAGTACCTTATTATCCTCTACCACAGTATCCATAATGACAATAATCAATACGAATATTTCTTTTTAAATATTCATACACTTTTGCAGATAATTCATGACCAAACTTTTCGATACTGTTCATAATGATTTCTATGTAAAAAACTGACTAGAGACCAACTAACACAGGTTAAATTTAGTTTGCTAGTTCATATACTCGACAAAACTTATTAAGCATAAACTCCGTGAAGGTGAGAGGATCATTATCTTCATTGTGCAATATTTCAGCATGATCCAACAACCTCATTTCTTCTCGTTACTCTCCAGCACATGCACTCTACTGATGATCATTGATACAACGCGAGCATGAATACTGTAACGGGTCGAATCATTGGGGATATATCCGATGCGCTTAAGCCCAAACGTTGTACCCAATTTATCATTCGCCATTTTAGCACCAAGTAATGCCGCTTCCCTTATCGCTTCAGGATCAACGCCTTCAGAGAGTGAAAATGCCATTGGCGATTTCGCATATAACTCAGGAACAGGTACATGATTTGCGACCAGTTCAACCTCCAGATACGCATCTTGTCCAGCACCGCACTGATACGCCCCAATATATCTATTGCCTATTTTCTTAAATATGGGCATAACATTAATACCTCGATAGCCCCACTGCGACTTCACTTGACGAAATACAAAACTGACGGTTTCCCGACGGCTCAAGCTAATAATAAACTACTTATTCTGTCGGATATTCAGCATACATATACGTCCCAAGCACCCCGTAGATGATAGCGGTCGGGATGCCTGTTGTTACCATCAATACAGAATCCACCACGACAGCGTCTGGCGTAACAATGAGATTCCTCACATTAGGAATTCTCTTCTTTTTCCGACCAATACCCGAGTCTATCTCTACTTGCCGATATCAATAACCCCGGCTCAATTAACATGCAAATAACAAAATGAGCCATAATACATGGCGCTAAACTTCGATCGCCAAGAAAATAAATAGCACCGCAGGGTGAGATCGCGAACAT
>NZ_LDOV01000054.1 GCF_001029435.1 Photobacterium aphoticum
CAAGAAGGTAGGACCATAGGACCATAGGACCATAGGACCATAGGACCATAGGACCATAGGACCATAGGACCATAGGACCATAGGACCACAGGACCATAGGACCACAGGACCACAGGACCACAGGACCACAGTCACTTTTACTCGTCACTCGCTGCTCGAAAACTCGTCCCTGCTTCTCCTCGTCCCTTCAGACTCGCTGTCTCGTCCCTGTCACCCAATCTTCCCGGTATCAATCAACTGCTGGATCAGCGGGCGCATGATCAACTCCATCGCAAAGCTCATCTTGCCGCCGGGTACAACGAGCGTGTTATGGCGTGACATAAACGAGCCTTGGATCATCGCCAGCAAATACGGGAAATCCACTTTCTTGATGCCGCGAAAACGGATCACCACAAAACTCTCATCGAGACTCGGGATCGCCTTGGCGCTCAATGGGTTCGAGGTGTCCACCGTCGGGACGCGCTGAAAGTTAATATGGGTGCGGGAAAACTGAGGGGTAATGTAGTTGAGGTAGTCATCCATTGAGCGAACAATCGACTCCATCACCGCTTCACGGGAATGACCACGATCCCGGGTATCCCGGACGATCTTCTGGATCCATTCAAGGTTGACGATCGGTACCATGCCTATCAGCAGATCCACATGCTGGGCGACATTGGTATCGCCATCGACCACACCGCCATGCAAGCCTTCATAAAACAGCACATCGGTATTTTCCGGCAGCGCCTGCCATGGGGTAAAGGTACCCGGCATCTGGTTATAGGGCACCGCCTCATCAAAGGTATGCAGATAGCGGCGATACTGGCCACTGCCGTCGACACCGTACTGGCGGAAAAAATCTTCAAGCAGGGGAAAGTCATTGGCTTGCGGGCCGAAGTAGCTGATATGGCGGCCTTGTTCCTTTGCCTTGCGGATCTCCACATCCATTTCTGGGCGGGTAAAGCGGTGAAAGCTGTCGCCTTCCAGCCAAGCGGCATTGATGTTCATCATGTTGAACATTTTGCGAAAGGCTTCGGACGTGGTGGAGGTGCCGGCCCCGGAAGAACCCGTGACGGCAATGATCGGATGTTTCGCTGACATGACAAACCCTGTCGTTAACATTATCGAAGAAAGTTATTAACAGGCTGGCAAGATAATAGCAAGTTAGATTGTCAAAAATGCTGGCGGGCTAACCGAATGAGAAAGCCCGCCGGTGCTGCTTAGCGGCCGAGCTCGCGACGCAGTTTGATGTCGACGGTTTCATGCAGTTCAGAAAAGAAAATCACCGCTTCACCGCTTTCCAGTTGTTTGCGCACATGTTGCACCTTGGTGGCCATGCTCAGCTCCTGTGCGCCGTAGTCGGTACCTTCGCGCAGGACGAAATGCTCAATCAGGTTAGTCAGGGTCTCGGGATCCAAATCTTGCCAGGGAATAATCATGGGTTATGGCCATCAGGGTTGAACAGGGGGATCCATTATATTGGCAATATTGTCACTTGTAGAGTGTCTGCAAGTGCTGTGTAAACCACGCGGGCACCGTGTGCTCAAGCCAGAAGGTCGGCTTGCGCCAGTGTCCGGTGACAAATCCCACATGGCCGCCGTGTTCTGACAGGTGATAGTCAATGTGTGCCGGCAGAGGCTGGGGCGGGATCACCGCTTCTGTCATGAAGGGATCGTCTTTGGCGTGGATGATCCGCAATGGCGTGATGATCTGATGCAATTTGCTCAGCCCGCTACAACGGCGGTAATAGTCATCCGCATTAGCAAAGCCGTGCAAGGGGGCGGTGATATGCTCATCAAACTGCCACAGGGTCGCAATTTGCTGGGCGCGTGCGGTATCGACCGGCATCGCCTCAGGGTGGGCTGCAATTTTTTGGTCGAGATTGCGCTTCATCGAGCCTAACAGATAGCGCTGATACACCTGTGAAAAGCCTTGCTGAATACGCTCGGAGCAGGCGGCTAAGTCTAGTGGCGGGGAGATCACCTGCGCGGCAACCACATCACTGGCCGTTTGTGTTTCGGCTAAGTAGTTCACCAGCATGTTGCCACCCAGTGATACCCCGACCGCCATGAACGGTTGCGTCGGCAGTTGCTGGCGTAGCCAGTGTAGGAAGAAGCGGGCATCACCGGTTTCGCCGGAATGGTAGCTGCGCGGCAGGCGGTTCATTTCGCCGCTGCAACCGCGAAAGTGCATCATTACCCCCAGCCAGCCTTGTTGCTTGGCGGCATGCAGCAGACCGTTAGCGTACGGGCTGTGAAAGCTGCCTTCTAAGCCGTGGAACAACACCATGACGGGTTGATCCGGGGCACACGTCTCAGGGGCATCGGTCCAGGCCAGATCCAGAAAATCCCCGTCCGGTGTATCGATACGTTGGGTGACGGGCGTAAACAGAGGATGGCGACGCAAAAAACGCGGTAGCAAAGTTTGCAGATGGGCATTGCGTAAGCCGTGGGCCGGCGTGAACGGATGCATGGTGGCTCCTGATGGGCACGTTGTCATAGGCATAAATCATAACGCCCGTTTTACGCTGGCGTCTAGTGAGTGCCTTGCAGTTGGCGGTAGAGCGTATCGGGTGCCTGGCAATGTTGGCAATAGGCTGCCAGATTGTCGGGTTGAGGGTGTGAAGGCAAGGTGAAAGCCTGACAGCGCTGCACGATGTCCGCTTGTTGGTGGCGCTCTAAGGTCAGTTCTTGTTGCAGCAGGGCCTGATAAGCCTCGGGGCTGAGGTGGTGTTTTTGTGCGCGGCGTTGGGCGCGAAAGTGTTGTAAGGCGGGATCGCTGTGGCGTACGGTGTCCAGCAGGGCGGTTAACCCCGTCTCGGGCAACGCCAAAGACTGGGTATCGAGCCAGTGCAGTATCAGGGCAAGGTTAACGTTGCCCTGATACTGATCCTGAAAGTGTAAACACGCGCGTTCGACACCCGCCCGCCGGTAGTGCTGCAATGAAAATTGCCAGAATGCATCAGCAGTGATAGCGGGTGTCATGCGTGTTTACCTTCTTCTCGATTTAGCGCTTATTGGCTCAGAAGCTTATTGGTTGAGGAATTCGGCTTCCATCGCTTCTAACTGCTCTTGCAGTTCCATCCACTCCATTTCCACGTCTTCTAAGCTGGATTTGGCATCAGCCTGGCGCTTGAGCTGTTCATTCAAGCGGGCTTTGTGCTCCGCTTCGTAGATGGTGACATCAGACAGTTGCGCCTCGGCATCGGCCAGTGTGGCGCTCAGGGTTTCCATTTGCTTATCCAGCTTCTCGATTTGCTTACGCATCGGAGCGGTCTGCTTACGGAACTCCGCTTCCAAACGCTTTTGCTCTTTGCGTGAGGCGGCACTGTTGTCTTTGCTGGTTTCCGGCTTGCTGGCCTGTAGCTCACGGCGCTCGTTACGCTGCTGCTCAGTCAGCCATTTGTGGTAATCCTGCAAATCACCATCAAACGGTTCTACCTTACGGTCGTGCACCAGATACAGATCATCGGTGGTGGCGCGCAACAAGTAACGGTCGTGGCTGACAATCACCATTGCCCCTTCGTAAGACTGCAGCGCCAAGGTCAGTGCCTGACGCATGTCCAAATCCAGGTGGTTGGTCGGTTCATCGAGTAGCAACAGGTTCGGACGTTGCCACACAATCAGTGCCAGTACCAAACGGGCTTTTTCGCCACCCGAGAACGGGCCGACTTTTTCCAGCGCTTTATCGCCGATAAAACCAAAGCTACCGAGGTAATCACGCAGCTGTTGTTCGGTTGCATCCGGCGCGATACGAGCCATATGCTGTACCGGCGTGTCATCCAGATACAGGGTTTCCAGCTGATGCTGCGCAAAGTAGCCAATCTTCACGCCCTGCGAGTAGGCCATGTCACCGGCTTTGGCAGGCAGTTCGTTAGCCAGCATCTTGATCAGGGTTGATTTACCGGCACCGTTACGGCCCAGTAAGCCGATGCGACTGCCCGGAACCAGATTTAGGCGGATTTTTTCCAGGATCAGGTTGTCGTCATAACCGGCTGCGACCTGATCCATCATCAGGATCGGGTTAGGCAGGGCCGACGGCTCACGGAATTCAAAGCTGAACGGGTTATCGAACTGCGCAGGCAGTACTTTTTCCATACGCTCAAGGGCTTTGATACGGCTTTGTGCCTGACGGGCTTTGCTCGCTTTGTAGCGGAAGCGGTCAATGTAAGACTGCATGTGCGTCATTTGCTTTTGTTGCTTTTGGTACATCGCCTGTTGCAACACCAGCTTTTCAGCACGCTGGTTTTCAAACGAGGAATAGTTACCGGTGTAACTGTTCATGGTTTGGTTTTCGATATGGATGATACGGTTGACCACCGGATCCAAGAAATCACGGTCGTGGGAGATCAGTACCAGCGTACCACGGTAGTTTTGCAGCCATTTTTCCAGCCACATCACCGCGTCCAAATCCAAGTGGTTGGTCGGTTCATCGAGTAGCAACAAGTCTGAACGGCACAGCAGGGCTTGCGCTAGGTTCAGACGCATACGCCAACCGCCCGAGAACTGGGTCAGGTGCCAGGCCATTTGCTCTTGTGAGAAACCCAGACCATCAAGCAATTCTGCCGCACGGGCACGGATGCTGTAACCGCCAATGGCATCGAGTTTGCCGTGCAGTTCAGCCACCAAGGTACCGTTGTCGGCTTGCTCGGCCGCTTGTAGTTCACGTTCGAGCTGACGGTATTCACGGTCGCCGTCAATCACGTATTCCAGTGCCGCGCGCTCGAGTGCCGGGGTTTCCTGTGCCACCCAGGCCAGTTCCCAGTTTGCCGGATATTGGCAGTTACCGCCGTCGACGCTCAGCTCATGCTTTAGCAGGGCAAATAGGGTGGATTTACCGCAGCCATTTTTACCGACCAGGCCGACTTTGTCGCCCGGATGGATGGTTGCTGTTGCGTGCTCGAGCAGCACCTTGCCACCACGAAGAAGTTGGATATCCGAAAAAGTGATCATTACCTGTGACGGGAAGCCCCGCTCCGCAAAAACTAAATGCCAGAATTGAGAGCGGAGTGTACCCCAAAGCGGCAACAAGGGCGAATGCCGGCCATGGGAAATGAGAGACATTCAGAGGAGGATCTGTGCATAACGAACGTGCGCGTGCCGCCACCGGACGTGGCGAATTGCGGGGTGCGCGGTACCTATTTATACGCAATTATGTATGATGGGTATAAATGGATTGACGATGCACAAACACAAGGAGTGTTATGCCGATACATGATCCCCCGCGCGTACTGGTGATTTACGCCCACCCTGATCCCCAAATGTCGATGGCTAACCGTCACATGCTTGAGGCTGCCGATGGCCTCACGCATGTGACGGTGCACGATCTCTATGCCGCTTACCCGGATTTCTTCATTGATGTCGCCGCAGAGCATGCCTTGCTCGATGCCCATGAGGTAATTGTCTTTCAGCACCCTTTGTATATGTATTCGTGTCCGGCTCTGCTTAAAGAGTGGATGGACGTGGTGCTCAGTAAAGGGTTTGCTCACGGGGAAGGTCAACGCACACGCGGGAAATACTGGTGCAGTGTGGTGACGACCGGTGGCGCGGCGGAAGCCTACACGCCAGATGGGTATAACCGCTGTACGTTAGCCGAGATCCTGCGCCCGTTTGAACTGTGTGCGGCGCTGTGTCAGATGACCTGGCTGTCGCCGATTGTGTTGCACTGGGCGCGGCGTATTCCGGCGCAGGAGCGCAAACGGCATGTGCACCGTTATCGCCAATGGCTCCAGGCACCGTTAGGGCGCGAGGCAGACAACACACCGGACGGGACGAGGGGGCAGCATGGCGAGTGATATTCTCTCGGTCAGCGTGGTGTTTCTGGCCGCCGCCGTGGTGGCTGTGCCGATCGCTCAGCGGTTAGGGCTGGGCTCGGTATTGGGGTATTTGCTGGCGGGGATCGCCATTGGCCCGTGGGGACTGCGTTTAATCGACGATGTGGATGCCATCTTGCACTTTGCCGAGTTCGGGGTGGTGTTATTACTGTTTTTGATTGGCTTAGAGCTGAACCCGAAAAAGCTGTGGCAGATGCGCAAGCCCATTTTGGGCTTGGGGGGCAGTCAGGTACTGATCTCGACCCTGGTGATCGCCGCCATTGTGTGGGCCTGTCAGGCCTTTTTCCCTGCCATTACCTGGCGCGATGCGCTGGTGGTCGGGATGGGGTTGGCGCTGTCCTCGACCGCCATTGCGTTGAAAGTGCTTGAAGAGCAGGGATTGGGCGGCAGTGAAACCGGTCAGTCCGGCTTTGCCGTCTTGCTGTTTCAGGATATTGCGGTGATCCCCATGCTGGCGATTTTGCCGGTGCTTGCCGGTGGCGGGGGCGGCAGCTGGATTGATTTGCTCTGGATGGTGGGTGGCATTACTGCGTTATTGGTCGGTGGTCACTTTCTGTTGCGGCCCTTGTTTCGCTGGGTGGTCATGAGCGGAGTACGGGAACTGTTTAACGTCGCGGCGCTGCTGCTGGTGGTCGGTATCGCACTGGGGATGCAGTCACTGGGCTTATCCATGGCGCTGGGCACGTTTTTGGCCGGGGTGCTGTTGGCGGAAAGTGAATATCGCCATGAATTAGAAATTGCCATTGAGCCGTTTAAAGGCTTGCTGCTTGGCCTGTTTTTCATTTCGGTCGGCATGGCGGTCAATTTAGGCCTGTTAGTTGCCTACCCGTTACAAATATTACTGGCCGTGACCGCGTTGATTGTGGTTAAAGGCTTGGTGTTATACGGCTTAGCGCGCGCGTTTGGCATTCGGGCCAAATCCCGCAGCCAGATGGCGGCGATCCTCAGTCAGGGCGGGGAGTTTGCCTTTGTCCTGTTTACGGCCGCGTTGGGTGAAGGCTTATTGGGTAAAGCGCTGTCGGCGTTCTTGCTGGTGGTGGTGAGCTTGTCGATGATGACCACCCCGCTGATTTTGCTGTTGCAGGATAAGTGGTTCCGCTATGCGTTTGAAGCCGAAGAGGAAGAGACGCTGGAGCCGGATGTGGAAGATCGCGCGCCACGGGTGATCATCACCGGCTTTGGCCGGTTTGGTCAGGTGGTGGGGCGCTTGCTGTTTGCCAATAAAATCCGCGTGACCGTGTTAGAGCGGGATCCGGGGCAGATCCAGTTTCTGCGTAAGTTTGGTTATAAAGTCTATTACGGCGATGCCACACAGGTGGATTTGCTGCGCGCCGCCGGGGCCGACAAGGCCGAAGCCATCATTATCTGTACCGATGCGCCGGATGAAGTGATGGAAGTGGTGGCCTTGTGTCAGCAGTATTTCCCGCACCTGAAAGTGCTGGCTCGTGCCCGCAGTCGGGTAGAGGCTCACCAGTTACTCAGCCATGGGGTGGAGTCGTTTTCCCGAGAAACCTTTGCCGGCGCCCTTGATCTTGGCCGTCAGGCCCTCATATCTTTGGGTATGCACCCTTATCAGGCCAAACGCGCCGAAGCCCACTTCCGTAAGCTCGATACCACGGCTTTGCGGGAGTTGTTACCCCAACATTCTGAAGATGTGCATTTGGCCTCTCGGGCACGTGAAGCTCGTAAAGAGTTAGAAGACATTTTCGATCGTGAAATGCGCGGGGAGCGTGACCGACACGCCGGCTGGGATGAACGCGATGACACCAGTGGCTAAGTGCGGGATCACGCAAGGAGCAAATGATGGCTAAGAAACGATTTATTGCCGGGGCGGTCTGCCCGTCTTGTCAGCAGCAAGATACGCTGCGCTGGTGGCAGGAGAATGACGTCGAGCATGTCGAGTGTGTGGCGTGTGCCCATACCGATGTGCGAGCGCCGCAGTCCGTGGAGGACAGCACGCAGCTTTCGGCACAGACGAAACAACAGGTTATTGGGATCTTCAAACCACAAGACTAAGTCGGATGGTCGGTCCCTAACAGAATATTGGCATCTTACTGCCATTATCCGGTATCATGCGGGCGAAATTCCTTTGATACCCAGTTCAATATTGGAGTAAACATGAAAGTCGCTAAAGACATCGTAGTAAGCCTAGCTTACCAAGTTAAGACTGAAGATGGCGTGGTTGTTGATCAAGCAACAGTAGATGCACCTCTTGATTACCTACACGGTCATAACAACCTGATCGTAGGTTTGGAAACGGCACTAGAAGGCCGTGAAGCAGGCGACAAGTTTGAAGTGACAGTTGCTCCTGAAGACGCGTACGGCGAGCACATGGACGAAATGGTTCAGCGTGTACCGGCGAACGTTTTCCAAGGCGTTGACGAGATCACTGTGGGTATGCGCTTCCTAGCGGATACGGATCAGGGCCCAATCCCTGTAGAAGTAACAGAAGTTGACGGCGATTTCGTTGTTGTTGACGGTAACCACATGCTAGCAGGTCAGACGCTGACTTTCGTTGCTGAAGTAGTTGCACTACGTGAAGCGACTGAAGAAGAAATCGCACACGGCCACATTCACCAGGCTGGCGGTTGCTGCGGTGGCGGCGGTTGTGGCGATCACGACCACGGCGACGAAGACGGCTGCTGCGGTGGCGAAGAGAAAGGCGGTTGTGGCTGCAGCCACTAATCCCATTCTGCTTAACGCATAAAAAAAGGAAGCTTCGGCTTCCTTTTTTGCGTTCTGAGGTTTTGATTTTCTCGAACCTCGAACCTCGAACCTCGAACCTCGAACCTCGATCAATAATGTGGCGGTGGGGTTTCTTCCGCTTCCGTTGCCATGTTCGATGGCTCCATCCCTTTCACTTTACCGACCATGAACTTCATCTGGGTCTGGATTTTATCAATCAGGAACTGTTGTGCCGTCAGGGCCTGGTTCAGCTCTTCAATGGTCTGTTCTTGAAAAGCCTGCTTCATTTCAAGCTCGTCAATACGAGCCTGCAGTTGTTCGATCTCTGTCATTGCGTTATTCCGTCGTCCACTGTTGGGCGATACCAGCTGATGTCCCTGAAGTGATCTGTCCCTCAGGGGTAATGGCGACATCATACACCACCGCAGCGGGGGGTCGAGTATCTTGTTGCGCCGCCGTTTCCCAGCGTCCCAGATTCTCACCGGTTCGAGTATCCCAAGTTTCGACCCGTCGGGCAGGGGTGCCGGTGGCCAGTGTGAGTCCATCATCGGCAAAGCGGGCACTGGAGAAGGTTTGCTGGCGGGCGCGTACCGCTAAGGTTGCCTGTTTTTTTCCGTTGCTCAGATCCCAGATGTACGCGCCTTTGTGGCCATCAGCAGTAAACGCCAGTTTGCCATCCCGCTGTAAAGCGACGGTGCGCACCCGGCTGGTATGATCAAAGCGAAAGAGAATTTGCCCGTCGCGGGTATCCCACAGGTAAGCATAGTGGTCATTACCGCCGGATAAGGCATAGCGGCCATTGGGGGAAATGGCCACGGCGTTGACTTTTTCTCGGTGCGCAAGGAACTCTAGCCGTCTTCCGCTGCCCAAGTCGACATACAGGGCTTTGCCGTTCGACAGGGCGAGCAGCACATGTTGGCCGTTATTGCCGATGGCGACGTCCAGAATTTGGCCATCGGAAATCGACCACAGCCCGTCGGAGTGGCCCCAGGCGAGATCCCACACGGCAAAGTTTTGCGCCGTGGCGGTGATCGCGAAACGGTTGTTGTCGGAAATTCGGCTGGTTAACACCGTATTGTGATATGGATCTTGAGAACCAAAATCAGCTAACTTTTTGTTTTGCTGTAAATCCCACAGCACGATACCTTGTTGGGCTGAGTAATACAGCGCGAATCGCCCCTCACGGCTGAGGCTGAAGCTGGTGGTCCCTTCGGGGGCGAGTGTCCAGCGTTGGCGTTCTGCCCCGGAGAAAAAACAGCCGGCGAGCGTGAGGAGTGCCACAATGAGTATGGCCATCTTGCATTGTTTTCGCATTAAGGTTGGATTCCGCTGGACTCTGTTAAGAAATATTGTCTATAACCTTATTAATTCACTGATTTGCAGTTAATTAATAAGGTGATTACTAAGGGTGATTGCCCTAGTATATTTATCTAAAGCGCTTTTCATACTGAAGACGGAAAGCCGATATAAAAAATTGAGGCATTCCCTCAGTAAAAATGATGGAGAAATACATGAAACCTGTTCTTAAGATGTCTGTGTTGGCTGCAACCATTCTGTTGGCTGTAGGCTGCCAAGATGAGAAAGCGGCAGAAACAAAACCAGCTGAACCTGCAAAAGTAGAGCAGGTAGCAGCGGAAGCGCCTGCAGCAGAAGCGGCAACGTTCGCATCTGAAGATGACAAAGCAGCTTACGCGATTGGTGCGTCTCTAGCCCAATACCTGTCTGCTAACCTTGATCAGCAAAAAGAGCTAGGTTTGGATCTGAGCCGTGAGCAAGTGGTTGCGGGTGTGAGCGATGTGTTTGCGGGTAAGAGCCGTCTAACACCAGAAGAAACGCAGAAGACGCTACAAGCGCTTGATATGCGTGTCGCTGAAATCGTGAAGACCAAAGCAGAAGCAGAAGCGGCGAAAAACGTAAAAGCCGGTGATGAGTTCCGTGCTGAGTTCGCGAAGAAAGACGGCGTAGTGAAGACGGAATCAGGTCTGCTTTACCACATCGATACCGAAGGTAAAGGTGAGAAGCCTGCGGCGACTGACACCGTAAAAGTACACTACAAGGGTACCCTGACTGACGGTACGGAGTTCGACAGCTCTTACAAGCGTAACCAGCCAGCGACGTTCCCACTGAACCAAGTGATCCCAGGTTGGACGGAAGGCGTTCAGCTAATGCCTGTGGGCTCTAAGTTCACATTCGTTATTCCACCAGAGTTGGCTTACGGCTCTCAAGCGAACCCAAGCATTCCAGCAAACTCAACATTGGTGTTTGAAGTTGAACTGCTTGATATCGTAAAAGCTGACAAGCCAGCAACTGACGCGGCAACACAGTAATCATAGTGAAGGGCACCGCAATCACTGCGTGTTGCCGACATAGACTGTGAGCCAGTAAACAGAACCCAGCCCAAGGCTGGGTTTTTTTATCCCTCGGGTTGAAGATGTCACAAGAAACCCTCTAGCTCCTTTCATAAATCTGATAAACTTGCTAGCAAGATTTTAATTTTTATCACTCGCGGTAGTGTTTTTACACCGAGCGAGGTATAGCCCATTCTATTTATTTTCCCGTGCGCACGGGATGTGTGCGCAGAGAAGTAAACACAATGGGTATGAGCAAGGAAGAGACTAGTGGTATCTACAGATAACTTTGGTTCGGATCTGATGGTTGAGAACGATTTGATCGAACCGCGTAAATTCACTGAGCACGATTATATTATTCTGCGTTCTTATGAAGCCGTGGTGGATGGCCTGGCGGCCTTGATTGGCCCGTTCTGTGAGATCGTATTGCACTCTTTGGCCGATCTGAATACCTCGGCGATCAAAATTGCCAACGGGGAAAACACCGGCCGTAAAGTGGGCTCGCCAATCACCGATTTGGCACTGCGTATGCTGCGTGATATTGAAGGCTCTGAGCGTAACTTCTCACGTGCGTATTTCACCCGTGCCAAGGGCGGCGACTTGATGAAGTCGATCACCATTGCGATCCGTAATGGCGATAACAACATCATTGGCCTGTTGTGTATCAACGTGAACCTGGATGCGCCATTTTCGCAGATCCTGCAATCGTTCATGCCAACCGACGAAGCGAAACAAGCGGCGTCATCGGTGAACTTTGCCAGCGATGTGGATGAATTGGTGGATCAGACCGTTGAGCGCACCATTGAAGAAATCAATGCCGATAAGAATGTGTCGAACAATGCCAAGAACCGTCAAATCGTGATGGAGCTGTTCGACAAAGGGATCTTTGATATTAAAGATGCCATCAACCGTGTGGCAGATCGCTTGAATATCTCTAAGCACACCGTGTACCTGTACATTCGTCAGCGTAAAACTGAGGACGGCGAAAAGTGAGCCTGAATTATGCGTTGGTGATTGAAGGGCCGGCTTACGGCACGCAATCAGCGCGCGCGGCCTACCAATTTGCGCTCGCGCTGCTAGAAGAAGGGCACACGTTATCCCGTGTTTTCTTCTATCAAGACGGGGTGTACAACGGCTCCGCACTGACCGCACCCGCTTCGGATGAGTTCGATGTGGTGAGTGCCTGGCAGCAATTGGCAAAACAACATCAGATTGAACTGCAAACCTGTGTGGCCGCCGCATTGCGTCGTGGCATTGTCGGTGAGCAGGAAGCGGCGCAAAACCAATTGTCCGCGCATAATCTGGCGGATGGCTTTGAACAAGCCGGGCTGGGCGGATTGGCCGAAGCGCTGTTGACCGCCGATCGCGTGATCCAGTTTTAATGAAGGCAAACATGAAAACACTAGGTTTTGTTTTTGGCAGTGCGCCGCATGGTCGTGCCGCCGGGCGTGAAGGACTAGACGCGATTTTAGCCACCTCGGCCTACACCGAAGAAATCGCGGTGTTCTTTCATGGCGACGGTGTGTTGCAGTTATTGAAAGGGCAGCAGCCGGCTGAGATTTTGTCCCGCGACTACATTGCCACGTTCAAGATGTTGGATTTATACGATATCGAACAGATTTACGTGTGCGAACGTTCGTTGCAGGCACGCGGCCTGAGCGAAGCGGCTTTATTGATCGACGTGACGGTGTGTGATCCGGCGACTTTCACGGCACACTTGCATGCTTGCCAACGCATTTTGACGTTCTGAGGTAGTGATGCTGCATATTCTGACCCGCTCACCGTTTCAATCCTCCTCATTAGCGCAATGTGCGGCATTGGCGATGGAAAATGACGCGGTCCTGCTGACCCAAGACGCGGTTTTGGCCATCTTGGGCCAAAATGAAGCTGTTGAGACATTGATTGAGCGCGGCGTAAAAATTTATTTACTGACCCCCGATTTGTTGGCGCGCGGACTAACGCCTGCGTCACAAAGTGATCTTCAGTGCGTTGATTACAAAGGCTTTGTTGGTTTGACGGTCACCCATGAAACGCAAATGAAGTGGGATTGATCAGCGCCAGCGAAGCGGGAAAATATCGCCAGTGTAAGGTTGTCTAAGAAATAATCGTTTGAATGATCGCTGGTTATATCTTGACACCTTTGAGTGCGATGCATAAAATTTCGCGTCCTCCTGTTGTTGGGAGGCGGATTTTTCACCTTTACGAAAGTAATATTTCAGGAGCTATTTAATGGCAACTATTAACCAGTTGGTACGTAAGCCACGTGCTAAGCAAGTTGTAAAAAGCAACGTGCCTGCACTAGAAGCGTGCCCACAGAAGCGTGGTGTATGTACTCGTGTATACACTACAACTCCTAAGAAACCTAACTCAGCACTACGTAAAGTATGTCGTGTTCGTCTAACTAACGGTTTCGAAGTAACTTCATACATCGGCGGTGAAGGCCACAACCTTCAGGAACACTCAGTTGTTCTTATCCGTGGTGGTCGTGTTAAAGACCTTCCAGGTGTACGTTACCACACAGTTCGCGGCGCACTAGACTGTGCTGGCGTAAATGACCGTAAACAAGGTCGTTCTAAGTACGGTGTGAAGCGTCCTAAGTCTTAATGGATTCCGTTAAGTAAGGCCAAACACTAAAATTATTTGATTTTTGAAGAAACTGAAAAGTTTTGGATAACCTGAAGAAGACAACGGAGAAATTCCATGCCACGTCGTCGCGTAATCGGTCAGCGTAAGATCCTTCCAGATCCTAAGTTCAAATCTGAATTGCTGGCAAAATTCGTTAACATCCTAATGGTTGACGGTAAGAAATCTACTGCTGAGAAAATTGTTTACTCTGCACTAGAAACTATGGCTGAGCGTTCTGGTGAAGAACACCTAGCTATCTTTGAAAAAGCTCTTGAAAATGTACGTCCAGCGGTAGAAGTTAAATCTCGCCGTGTGGGTGGTTCAACTTACCAGGTGCCTGTAGAAGTACGTCCAGTACGTCGTAACGCACTAGCTATGCGTTGGTTGGTTGAAGCTGCGCGTAAGCGTGGTGAAAAATCTATGGCTCAGCGTCTTGCAGCAGAAATGCTAGATGCAGCTGACAACAAAGGTTCTGCTGTTAAGAAACGTGAAGACGTTCACCGTATGGCAGATGCGAACAAAGCGTTCGCACATTACCGCTGGTAATCACTTACCGGGTAATACCACTTGGGCACAGCCGGCTTTGCCGGCTGTGCCTAAACCATACTCTAAGGCCCCCCTTAGTAAGAGGACTCTGCCGTGGCTCGTAAAACGCCTATCGAGCGCTACCGTAACATCGGTATTTGTGCTCACGTTGACGCCGGTAAAACAACAACTACCGAGCGTATCCTGTTCTACACAGGCTTATCTCACAAAATTGGTGAGGTTCACGACGGCGCTGCTACCATGGACTGGATGGAGCAGGAGCAGGAGCGTGGTATCACTATCACATCTGCTGCCACTACGACCTTCTGGCGTGGTATGGAAGCTCAGTTCCCTGAACACCGCGTAAATATCATCGATACCCCTGGACACGTTGACTTTACTATCGAAGTAGAGCGTTCATTACGTGTGCTTGATGGTGCCGTTGTTGTTTTCTGTGGTTCATCAGGTGTTGAGCCGCAGTCTGAAACCGTATGGCGTCAGGCTGACAAGTACGAAGTGCCGCGTATGGTTTTCGTAAACAAGATGGACCGAGCTGGTGCCGACTTCCTACGTGTTGTTGACCAGATCAAAAACCGTCTTGGTGCGAACCCAGTGCCAATCCAGCTAAACATTGGTGCTGAAGACGAATTTAAAGGCGTGATTGACCTTATCAAGATGAAATCAATCAACTGGGATGAAGCTGATCAGGGTATGTCATTTACCTATGAAGATATCCCGGCTGATATGGTTGAGCTTGCTGAGGAATGGCGTCAGAACCTCATTGAAGCTGCTGCGGAAGCGACGGAAGAGCTGATGGACAAGTACCTTGAAGAAGGTGAATTGTCTGAAGCCGAAATTAAAGCCGGTCTTCGCCAGCGTACCCTGAACAATGAAATTGTTCTGGCTACATGTGGTTCAGCATTCAAAAACAAAGGTGTTCAGGCTGTACTTGATGCAGTGATTGAATTCCTACCTTCACCAACAGAAGTGAAAGCTATCCGTGGTGAAGATGAAAATGGTAACAGTGTTGAACGTCATTCAAGCGATGAAGAACCATTCTCAGCGCTTGCGTTCAAAATTGCGACCGACCCATTCGTTGGTAGCCTGACCTTCTTGCGCGTTTACTCTGGTGTTGTAAATTCTGGCGACAGCGTCTACAACTCTGTAAAAGAAAAACGCGAGCGTTTTGGTCGTATCGTGCAGATGCACGCGAACAAACGTGAAGAAATTAAAGAAATCCGCGCCGGCGATATCGCTGCGGCGATTGGTCTGAAAAACGTGACGACAGGTGACACCCTGTGTGACTCTGATCATAAAGTGATCCTAGAGCGCATGGAATTCCCTGAGCCAGTTATTCAGATTGCTGTTGAACCTCGTTCAAAAGCAGACCAAGAGAAAATGGGTGTGGCGCTAGGTAAACTAGCGGCAGAAGATCCATCTTTCCGCGTCGAAACGGATGAAGAGTCAGGTCAAACATTGATTTCTGGTATGGGCGAACTGCACCTAGATATCATTGTTGATCGTATGAAGCGTGAATTCAGCGTTGAATGTAACGTTGGTAAACCGCAGGTTGCATACCGTGAAACTATCCGTGGTAAAACGGAAGTGGAAGGGAAGTTTGTGCGCCAGTCTGGTGGTCGCGGTCAGTACGGTCACGTATGGCTTAAAATTGAACCATCGGAGCCTGATGAAGGTTTCGTGTTCGTGGATGAAGTTGTTGGTGGTGCGGTACCTAAAGAGTACATCGGTGCTGTTGCAAAAGGTATCGAAGAGCAGATGAACAACGGTGTGCTGGCTGGCTATCCTGTACTGGATGTCAAGGCAACCTTGTTTGACGGTTCTTACCACGACGTTGACTCCAACGAAATGGCATTTAAGATTGCCGGTTCTATGGCTTTCAAGAAGGGTGCGCTTCAGGCAGAACCTGTTATTCTTGAACCATTGATGAAAGTTGAAGTAACCACTCCGGAAGATTGGATGGGTGATGTTGTTGGCGACCTTAACCGTCGTCGCGGCATGATCGAAGGTATGGATGAAGGCCCAGCTGGTCTTAAAGTTATCCGTGCTAAAGTGCCACTTTCACAAATGTTTGGTTACGCAACTGACTTGCGTTCAGCGACTCAGGGTCGTGCGTCGTACTCTATGGAATTCAGCGAATACGCTGATGTTCCTAAGAATGTCGCTGATGCTATCATCGCAGAACGTGGTTAATCGCAAGATCTATATTGCGCCAATGGCTATTGGCGCATAAAATAGCAACTTCTGACGCGTCCCATATTTAATTTCAGTGGGGCGTATCACAACTAGGAAGGAACACGATCGTGTCTAAAGAAAAATTTGAACGCGTAAAACCGCACGTTAACGTTGGTACAATCGGCCACGTTGACCACGGTAAAACAACTCTAACTGCAGCTATCTGTACTACTCTTGCTAAAGTTTACGGCGGTGCTGCTCGTGACTTCGCATCTATCGATAACGCTCCAGAAGAGCGTGAGCGTGGTATCACAATCTCTACTTCTCACGTAGAGTACGATACTCCGACTCGTCACTACGCACACGTTGACTGCCCAGGACACGCTGACTATGTTAAAAACATGATCACTGGTGCTGCGCAGATGGACGGTGGTATCCTAGTTGTTGCTGCAACTGATGGTCCAATGCCTCAGACTCGTGAGCACATCCTACTAGGCCGTCAGGTTGGTATCCCTTACATCATCGTGTTCATGAACAAGTGTGACATGGTTGATGACGAAGAGCTTCTAGAGCTAGTAGAAATGGAAGTTCGTGAACTTCTATCTGAGTACGACTTCCCAGGCGACGATTGCCCAGTAATCATGGGTTCTGCTCTAGGTGCACTTAACGGTGAAGAGCAGTGGGAAGCTAAAGTAATCGAGCTTGCTGAAGCGCTAGATACTTACATCCCAGAGCCAGAGCGTGCTATCGACAAGCCGTTCATTCTTCCAATCGAAGACGTATTCTCAATCCAGGGCCGTGGTACTGTTGTAACTGGTCGTGTTGAGCAAGGTATCATCACTGTTGGTGACGAAGTAGAAATCGTTGGTATCAAAGATACTACTAAGACTACTTGTACTGGCGTTGAGATGTTCCGTAAGCTTCTTGACGAAGGCCGTGCTGGTGAGAACGTTGGTGTTCTTCTACGTGGTACTAAGCGTGACGAAGTTGAGCGTGGTCAGGTTCTTGCTAAGCCAGGTTCAATCACTCCACACACTACTTTCACTTCAGAAATCTATGTTCTTTCTAAAGATGAAGGCGGTCGTCACACTCCATTCTTCAAAGGTTACCGTCCACAGTTCTACTTCCGTACAACTGACGTAACTGGTACTATCGAGCTACCAGAAGGCGTTGAAATGGTAATGCCTGGTGATAACATCTCTATGACTGTTACTCTAATCGCTCCTATCGCGATGGACGAAGGTCTACGTTTTGCTATCCGTGAAGG
>NZ_LDOV01000055.1 GCF_001029435.1 Photobacterium aphoticum
CAGGGCGAGAGCATGAATGCTCACTTTTCACCCACTGTATTGAAGCCAGCCAGTAAAACCTTCTCCAGATAGGGACTGCTCATGGCTGCAATCTTTTGTTTACGTCGGATGCTGGCTTTCTTTGAGCTTTCAGCTCGTAGCATGTTCAGAGCCATATGACGCATGCAAGCCATAATTTCGGCGGCATCACCCCGGTAAATCTGACAATCGTCCTCATTCATGGTTGCATCAAGCACCCAATGCAAGCTATTTTCTATGCCCCAATGACCACGAACTGCCGCAGCAAAACGCTCTTTGCTCAGCTCTGCTGAGCTGATGTAATAACGGTACTCCAGCGATTCTTTGCCTAATTTATCAATGCGATAACCAATAGCAACACCAATGCTCGTTAGACCTTTCCAATCGGGAAATTGCGGTGCCAGATCTTTTGCTGGGAGCACATGGTATTCTCTGGCTTCAATGCGCCCATGCTCCTGTTCTATTGCCACATCAGTGGTGACGCTTGCAACGGAAGTCTTCTTTGTCAGCGCCTGACGCACGGCTTTCGCCAGTGTTTCCTGATTGCCTTTAACCGCTAGCAGGTAGTCACCGCCGTTATCAATGATGGCTGAAGCAATGTTTGTCTGGCAGGCGATTGCATCAATTGATACCAGACAGCCTTTGATATCCAGTAATTTAATAAGCTCCGGGATGGCTGTAATTTCATTCGACTTAGCATCGGTTTTCAACTGGCCGATAACCACGCCATTAGCTGTGGCAAATGCACTGACCATGTGAATAGTCGACTGGCGGCTTTCGCGGTCGTAGGAGCCACGCAGGACTTTGCCGTCGATAGCGATAAGCTCGCCCTCAGAGCGCTCAGATATCACTTGCATCCAGTTTGTAAAGCATGCCTGAAACTCTGCTGGGTCAAGACGTGAAACAATACGGGCGATGGTGTCGTGAACAGGCATCCCGTCTTTAAATAGACCTTTTTGCTGGAACCAATCGAGGTGAACTTCACCGAAGTCTTCGATGTCTTCCCAACCCTCGGCGCCGGCGATGATGGCGCATACCGCCAAGAACAGAACATCGAATAATGGGTAGCTGATTTTGGCGGACTGGCGCGGGTCTTTCAGGTCGCCGAAATGCTTAGAAAATGCGTCGATGTTCATGGTTATACTCCTGAAAAAGGGAGTATAAGATCACAACTCGATCAGCAGGTCAAATCTGCTGTGATTGGTCAGAAAATGTTCGCGATCTCACCCTG
>NZ_LDOV01000056.1 GCF_001029435.1 Photobacterium aphoticum
TCCCAACTGAGCTAATCGCCCACGATAGTTTTAATTCCTTCGTGAGAAAGAATGGTGGGTCGTGCAGGATTCGAACCTGCGACCAATTGATTAAAAGTCAACTGCTCTACCAACTGAGCTAACGACCCGTGGCGTCCCGTAGGGGAGTCGAACCCCTGTTACCGCCGTGAAAGGGCGGTGTCCTAGGCCTCTAGACGAACGGGACACTGTTCGTACTTAATGTTGTTGGGCAACACTAAGTGGCTCTCTACATTTCAACCATACAATCTGTGTGGACACTGCATAAAACAGCAGTCTATCGTTTAAGGAGGTGATCCAGCCCC
>NZ_LDOV01000057.1 GCF_001029435.1 Photobacterium aphoticum
AATTCGTTGCGGTGCCTGAAAGGTACACCATTTGATACCGCTTAATTAAGCCATATCTTTAATCTAAATTGGAGCGACGCGACCAGCTTGCCCGAATCTGGGCGAGACACGAGGTTCCTCGTGTTCGGTCACATCATCCATTAATTTGGAGCGACACACGAGGTTCGAACTCGTGACCTCAACCTTGGCAAGGTTGCGCTCTACCAACTGAGCTAGTGTCGCAATGGAGGCGCGTCCCGGAGTCGAACCGAGGTCCACGGATTTGCAATCCGCTGCATAGCCACTCTGCCAACGCGCCATTCCGATACCGAACTGAGTAAGTCACTCCGCTGCGGTACGTGGTGTAATTTACTGATTTTAAATTTTGAGTCAACAATATTTCTTGAAAATATTTTCAACTGCTTACTTTATAACACATTCATGCATTTTTTACGCCGAATCTGCTTACCAAGCCACCATCCATTTTTTTTTCGGTTGTTCAAGCGCACAAGAAATCACGACAAGTTATCAATATCTTGGCTTAACGTGTACTTTTTGTCCGTCACAATCGCCTCTAACACTTCAACTCTTGCCTTCAACTGTGCGACTTCTTCTTTCAGTCGTGAATGTTCGTCATTCTCTTTTAACGCTTGCTCATGCTTATAGGCAAGCTCTCGCATCTCACGTCGATGCTGAAAGAATTTCCGCACTATTTCAGCACCAAAGATAATCATGATAATAGCAATCGCAATATTCACTCGCGTTCCTCTCTACCCACCCTTTTCATTCATTAAATCGCTCTCTCACGATGAATGCAAACGAACGCCATTATTTCACCCTCTTTCAACGACTATTGTGAACACAAAAAAAAGAGGAGCAAATGCTCCTCTCTGACCTTTATGGCTTTCTAATTTATCGCTAAAAACTGAAATTAAGCGATGGACCAACGCGACAATGAACGTTTGAAATCGTCGTAGCCAAATTCATTCAGCTTTTGGATCTCGCCGTTACTGCGTTCACAGTACACTGATGGCATTTTCAGGCCGTTGAACCAGTTCAGTTTCACCATGGTGTAACCGGCACTGTCCAAGATATGCAGACGCTGACCAATTTCCAATGGCGCGTCAAACTGTGTCACACAGAACTGATCACCGGCCAAGCAAGAACAGCTGCCGATAATGTACTGGTGATCGCCGGTTTCGCTGGCTTCTGCAATGGCTGCCGGCTCGTTGTAGATCAAGGTATCCAGACGGTGTGCTTCTGTCGCACTGTCTACGATCGCCGTTTTCATGCCATTCTCAACGATATCCACCACTGTCACGACCAAATCAGCGGTTTTCGTGATAATCGCTTCACCCGGCTCCAGGTACAGCTGCACGCCGTGTTTTTCAGAGAAGGCTTTCAGTGCAGCGGCCAGTTTCTCAATGTCGTAACCCGGCCATGTGAAGAACACGCCGCCGCCCAGGCTTACCCAGTCCAGTTTATCCAGGTAAGCACCAAACTGTTCTGAAATGGCATTCAACAAGTTAATGAATGCATCCACATCTTTGTTTTCACAGTTCATGTGGAACATCACACCATCCAGCGTATCGAACAGTGCAGGATCAATGTGATCAGCCTGTACACCCAGACGGGAGAATTGACGCGCTGGGTTCGCCAGATCCTGACCGGCGTAGCTCACACCCGGATTCAAACGCAAACCGAGCGACGCTTTCCCTTCTACCAAGTGACGGTAAGCGGCAAGTTGTGACTGAGAGTTAAAAATCATCTTGTCACAGATATCAGCCACCTCTTTCACGTCATCTTCGCTGTAACCCACGCTGTATGCATGCGTTTCACCACCGAAGGTTTCGTAGCCTAATTTCACTTCAAACGGACCACTGCTGGTTGTACCGTCAAGGTAAGGCTTGATGATGTCGAACACGCCCCAAGTCGAGAAGCACTTCAGTGCAAGCACCAATTTCACACCTGACAGCTCTTTCAACTGCTTGGCTTTTTCTAGGTTCGCAATCAACTTGTCTTCATTGATCATGAAGAACGGGGTTTTCAATTCACTTTTTTGCATGGCTTGCATCGCTCTTAAATCGAATAAAGCCGATGCATAAACATCGGCTCAAATACGTTTTTACTGGTCAATTTTAAACATAATTCGCAGGAATTATTTCAAAATTTGGATGTTCGGTTGACCAACGGGTAACTCCAACACATCCCAATCGAGGCCGATCTGCGGCATCATTTCTAGGAATGGATCTGGGTTTAGCTGTTCCATATTGAATACACCCGCATCTGCCCACTCCCCACGGAAGTATTGCAGTGCAGCGGTGATCGCAGGGACACCCGTCGTGTAAGCAATCGCCTGATGCTCAACATCGTCATACGCCACTTCGTGATCGGCGTTGTTATAGATGAACACGCTGCGCTCTTTACCGTCTTTACGGCCTTGCACCCATGTACCGATACAGGTTTTACCTGTGTACCCTGGTGCCAATGACGTTGGATCTGGCAATAGTGCTTTAAGGACGTGTAGTGGCTGTACAACCGTACCATCGTGCAATGTCAGTGGATCTGGGCTTAGCAGACCAATGTCGCGCATGCAGTTGAAGTAGTTCAGGTAACGGTCACCGAAGCCCATCCAGAACTCGATGCGTTTAGCGGGAATGAACTCTTTAAGAGAGCGCACTTCATCGTGTGCCATTGAGTACACTTTGTGTGTACCACATAGCGGGAAATCGAATTCAAGCATACGCGAGTGACACGGTACTTGTTTCCACTCTTCATTTTCCCAGTAGAAAGAGTCACCCTGAATTTCCAACATGTTGGTTTCAGGATCAAAGTTGGTGGCGAATTTCTTGCCATGATCGCCCGCATTCACGTCCATGACATCGATCGTGTCGATTTCATCAAACAAATGCTTCACTGCATAAGCAGCAAATACGCTCACAACACCCGGATCGAAACCGGCGCCTAAGATACCGGTAATACCCGCATCTTTGAATTTTTCGCGGTAGCTCCACTGCCAATCGTAGGCTTCAGGAACTTGCTGGCCTTCAGAGCACAAGTCAACAGCCACTGAAGTATCTAGGTAAGACACTTTCGCCTGTAGACATGCTTCCATGATAGGCATATTGACCCACGGTGGGCCTGCATTGATAACAAGATCAGGCTGTACATCCTTGATCAAAGCAACCAGTGCTTCAACATCGTCGGCATTGACGGCACGAGATTCTAGTTTCTTGGATGGATCCTTAAGGTTGTTCTTACCTTTGATAGACTCGATGATCTTGTCACACTTATCAACGGTACGAGATGCGATAGTAATATTCCCTAACACATCATTATTTTGAGCAGCTTTGTGTGCAACTACCCAACCAACACCACCAGCACCAATCTGTAGAATTGCCATTTCGTCTTTTATTCCATAAGTTAAAGTAAGTGTTATACCCGCCACGCCTGCGTAGTCAGGTATAGGCACAGCAGACTCAGCTGCTGTGCCAGCCTATTTAATTAGCTCTTAGCCTCTTCAATCTGGGCTGCAAGCTGACGGACTTCTAGCAACAGCGCATCGAAGTCAGCCATGGTTAAACATGGGTTTAGGATGGTAAATTTCAGCGCTACCTTGCCGTCAACTACCGTCTCACCCATTACTGCTTTGCCTTTGACTAATGCATCAAAGCGAAGCTGTTTATTTAGGCCATCCAGCTCTTCTGCTGCATTGTTGCCGATGTAACGGAACAATACGGTAGAAAGTGCAGGATCTGCCAACAACTCAAAGTCCGCTGACTGGTTGATCATGTCTGCCACTTGCTGTGTTTGGTTCAGCAGGTGATCGTACATTGCACCCAGTGCCTGTGGGCCCACGCTCTGCATGGTCATCAGCACTTTCAACGCATCAAAACGTTTTGTGGTTGCAATAGACTTATCCACCAAGTTCGGTAGCAGGTCATCTTCACGGTTCAGGTAATCCGCGTGATGAAGCAGGAACTTAAAGTTTGCTTTGTCTTTAATCAGCACTGCGCCACAGCTAATTGTTTGGAAGAACAATTTGTGGAAGTCAACGCTAACAGAGTCCGCTTTTTCAATACCCTCAAGACGCGTCTTATGACGGCTCAGGATCAATGCACCGCCGTAGGCACCATCAACGTGGAACCATAGGTTGTGCTGCTCAGCGATTTCAGCCAGACCATTCAGATCATCAATCGCACCGTGGTCTGTTGTACCTGCGGTACCCACTAGTGCAAATGGCAACAGGCCTTCTGCTTTAAGCGCTTCAACGGTTTCAATCAGTGATGCCAGCTTCATCGTGCCGTTTGGATTGGTATCCACCGTCACGACCGCGTGTTCACCCAAGCCCATTAGCGAGGCTGATTTCTGCACGGTGAAGTGTGATTTCTTCGAGCAAAGAATACGCATTTTACCGGCGTACTCAGGCAGACCTTGTTTCTGGATATTGTGACCAGACATCATCTCTGCTGCTTTGTCACGCGCCAGTAGCAGACCCATTAGGTTTGACTGTGTACCACCGCTGGTGAATACGCCATCAGCGCGCTCACCCAGCTGGTATTGTTCACATACCCAATCAATCACTTTTTGCTCAACGAACGTTGCTGCGCTTGACTGATCCCAAGAGTCCATAGACTGGTTCAGTGCCGCGATGAACGCTTCTGCCGCTACCGATGGCAACAACGGTGGCGTGTGCAGGTGAGCAATACAGTGTGGATGCTGTACCATGATAGAGTTCTTGGCGATCAACTCACCGGTTTGCTCAATCACAGCGTCCAATGGCATTTGCTGGTTATCCAGATCAATGTTGTTGATCAGGGTTTTTAGCACCTGTGGGTCCAAACCTGAGTATGGCGAGTCTGTATTTTCAAACACGTTTTTCATTACACGTGTGGTTTGGTTCAACGCAGATTCAAACGCATCGGCACCGCCTTTACCCGTATGGATAAAATGCTCACGCCATGTTTCTGCTGCGTTACTCGCTGACGACTTTTTTGCGGTTGCTGGCCCCGCTGTCACCATCATGGCTTTCTCTAGGGTTGCCAATGCGAAATCAAGCTGCTCGTAGCTGATAATCAATGGTGGAAGGAAACGCAGTACCGAACCCTGACGGCCACCTTTTTCGATAATCAAACCGCGCTCTAGCGCTGCACGCTGAATCGCCATGGTCAGTGCTGGATCAGCCTCTGGCTCACCAAACTTGTTCTTAGAACCGTCTGGCTTACAGATTTCGATACCTAGCATCAGGCCTTTACCGCGCACTTCTGCGATACAGTCAACGCGCTCAGCAATACGCTCCAAACCTTCGCGCAGGTACTGACCCGCTTCACGTGCGTGTGCCACCAAGTTATCACGACGGATAATTTCAAGTGCTTTTGCACCGGTTGCCATCGCCAACTGGTTACCACGGAATGTACCGGTGTGTTCACCTGGACGCCATGAGTCAAACGCCTTGTCAAACACAAGCAGAGACATTGGCAAGCCGCCGCCCACAGCTTTTGACAGACACAGAATATCCGGTGTGATGCCCGCTTCTTCAAACGCGAAGTTGTAACCGGTTTTACCGATACCACACTGGATTTCATCAAAGATCAGCAGGATGCCGTGCTCTTTGGTGATACGACGCAGTTCTTGTAGCCAGAATGCCGGAGCAGGGATCACACCACCCTCGCCCTGTACAGGCTCAAGGATGATAGCTGCAGGCTTCTGCACGCCACTTTCGTCATCATTTAGCATACGCTCAATGTAACGCAGGCTCTGCTTCGCCCCTTCATCACCGTGTAGGCCAAACGGACAACGTAGGCTGTATGGGTAAGGTAGGAAGTGCACATCAGACATCAGACCGGTACGGCGTGCTTTGGTGTTCAGGTTACCCATCATCGCCATAGTACCGTTTGTCATACCGTGGTAAGCACCGTGGAAGGCTGCCATGGTATTACGGCCTGTGGTTTGTTTTGCCAGTTTAATCGCAGCTTCTACTGCGTCGGCACCCGAAGGACCACAGAACTGAATACGCGCATTTTTAGCAAATTCAGCTGGCAGGAAGTTCATCACTTCCTTGATGAATTTGTCTTTTACAGGGGTAGTAATATCAAGCGTCTGGTAAGGCAGACCCGCATGAAGCTGATCGATGATCGCTTGATTGATTTCAGGGTGGTTATAACCCATTGCCAGCGTACCGGCACCTGCCAAACAGTCCAGGAACAATTGGCCACGGCTGTCTTCGACCAACACGCCAGACGCCTTGGTGATAGCTAGCGGCAATCGACGTGGATAGGAACGCACTTCCGACTCGTAATGCTCCTGACTCAGCAATAGCTCGTCAGGGGTTAGATCGTAAACGTCATGTACCACAGGTACATTGGAAGCAAGTTTTAACTCATCAAGGTCAAACACTTTACTCATTTTCTTTCCATCTCATCACATCGCACGTAGACGACTGACACTCCTCTCCTCGCCATCGCTGTAATACACAACGGGCGCTCTGACTATTCATTGTTGAGTTTTGGAATAGTGAGAATCTGGCTGGAAGAGTCGGGTCACGTTAGCGTGCAAGTTGCATCATTTCTTGTGACGCATTGACTATAAACGGCCGAAATAACAGGTATTTTCGGCGTGACCAACAACGAACCGAAATTTGGAAACGTTTGCTTTTAGGGCAAAATACGTTATCTCAAAACGTTCAGTGCGTTATAAAACCAGTAATTGTGATCAGAAAGATCAAGGCTCAGTAATAATACTGCAATTGGGTAAGACAAAGCTGATTAGGTTTGGTAATGATAAAAATTTCACGTTGGGTTCCCTCAATATGCGCCTGCTTTTTTTCCTAACAGGTCTGCGCTATTAATGCCCTTCTATTGACTATCGTTAATAGCCAATACCTACAGCGTACCAAGAGCAATCAGCCCGAATACTTCCTGATACAGTATGCCTCAGTACAACTTCCCCCTGAGATTGCGCAGAAAAGTACCATAGGCGGATATGTCTGCCAAGTAATATTTTCTCTATTTCTGTCATAATTACGACGTAATTAGTCATTTACACAAAAAGCATACAGTCTTGCAGCGAGTTCAAAACAAATGCTCATAAAGGCGCAATATTTGACATAACCAGCCATATATTCCTTTGCAGGTTTACATCAATACGGTATGTATGACTAAACGAAAAATGACTATTCTGTCGATGATATTAGTCTGACAAATGAATACGTAGGAAAACCAACACGAGAGGGATAAATCGTGCGTAGTGGTGGAAAAAGAAGATATTGATGATGTGGTGACAAAACACAGATACAAAAAAACAGCATTTTCATGCTGGTTCTTTGTAGAATGGAGGCGCGTCCCGGAGTCGAACCGAGGTCCACGGATTTGCAATCCGCTGCATAGCCACTCTGCCAACGCGCCATGTTCTTGAGCGACGCGACCAGCTTGCCCGAATCTGGGCGAGACACGAGGTTCCTCGTGTTTGATCACATCGACTATTTATTTGAAGCGACACACGAGGTCCCTGATCTTCAGGTAAATTGGCGTGACCTCAACCTTGGCAA
>NZ_LDOV01000058.1 GCF_001029435.1 Photobacterium aphoticum
TGGTGGCCCCTGACAGACTTGAACTGTCGACCAAGCGATTATGAGCGAAGATCCGATCAAATTCCCCCACACATTTTACGGCCTAGTTCTGGACTGAAATTTTACATCACACCTTTGCGAGCAAAACGTTGTCGCCCTTGTCGCGGTGTCGCCATGTCGTCGGCGACAAGCAGGGTGTTGAGCTACCCCGTATAACCAACTGAAATTAACAACATTTAATGAAATAAATCTTGATTTCGCCAATCTGAATAATCAAAATCTAACACCTCGATCTGATACCCATTTGAATTACTAACCACCCCATTAGTTAAGGTACTAAATAGATCGAGTATAATTAAGCAATATGGTCCGGATAAACCATTTGGTTTTCCGGGGATAAGAGTTAAATCTGAAAAGTATTTTGGCAATATGTCTTTCAAATGACGTGGAATAACAACCTCATCTGCATCAAACATTAATTTCCCACCGCATAAATTACCTACTTCATTGCATTTTTTACCCTTCGGATACACCCTTGAACCATACATATTAATCAGCACGCATGGTGATGATTTAGGTAACAGATGCAAGATCTCACCAGCCTTAATATATTCTTTCCCATAAAAAATTGATGTTCCCACCTTATCTTTACGATGTCCTATTTTTATAACCTTTAGCTGAGCAACATTAGATTGCAAGAAAAGATTAAAGTCTGAACACTCAGTGGAAATGTTCCTTTCGCCTTGAACTTTACTCAATTCAATAACATCTAGAGCCTCCTGAACTTCATCACATTCTTGCTGTTTTTGCGACGCCTGAAGTTGCTTATAAAACACTAAATCTTCAACCAAGTTCATCACCACATCAAAAAATGGCACTTCTCGCTCAAGATCACGTCCAGAGGTTTGCTGCACATACTTCGTCGCTAACGTCAGGCTAAGATCTTGCTTAGAGGCATTTGGGGAGTACTCTAAAATGGTATCAATGATGTGAGCATCAATAGTTTCTAGCGTTTGCAACTTACCTAGTCCCATCAACGCTGGCATGAGTGTTTCCGCATCATCTAATTCAGGCTTGGCATCAATGCCTTTAAACAACTGCTCTAGCAAAACGGGTTGCTCTTGATAGCTTTGGTACACCTCTTTTAGCGATACTTTCTCATCAGGATGATGCCCAACTTGTACCATCACCGCCTTAAAAAAAGATAAATCTCTAGGGCTCCACTGTTGATGAGAGTGGTGGTAGAACTCGTTAGCCAGACACACCATTTTCTCAGGACGGGTTAACTCACCATAGGTTTTGCCTTGGTATACCCTTTCAAATCCCAGTGTTTCTTTCCAGAACAACAAATCATCGTTACGCTCCAGGCTGGTAAATTTCGCCTCTAACGTTTGACGCATCGACGCAAAAAATGTGGCTAGATTTTGGTTCAGCTCTGCCAGTTCTTGCTGTGTTTCGTTGACGTCGGCGACGACGCGATTCACTTTATCGCCCAGAGAAACGACCATTTGGTAGGTCATCAGGTTGTTTTCAGCCAGTTTGTTCAACATTTGTTGGCCGAGATACTGACTCTGAGCTAGCTCATAAGTATTGCGCACAGTTACCTTTTGGTTCTTGCCCGTTAAGTCCCCCCACAGACGAGCTAAAAAACCTTGGCTTTCTAGCTCTTTACTACGTGATGATACTGATGTTGCGAGTGATGTTGCCTCTAACGCCATCAGGTTCACCATCTCTGAATTTTTGCCATGTTTTACAATTAAATCATCAATGAATGTATCAACTTGTGAAAGCACATCCACTTCAACAGGTAGCTTTGATGTCTCTGTTACTGCCGTTACCATTTACTCATTTCCTTTAGCAAATTTTGTTTTGAAGCGATTAAATTTGTTTTGTTAGCTACTCGTTGTTGCATGTGATATTCAAATTCATCATGCTGTTTTTTATATTTGAGTAACTCCACGCTGTACTGATAGTTGCCTTCAACCAGTTCAAAAACAGGCGCGAGAACTGCCATAGTATCGTCATAGCCGTGCTGCATTTTTCTGGCTGACTCGGTAAAGCTTAATGGGGCACCGGGATGTTCCTGTGGATAGATAGGAATGATTTTACAATTTGGGTACAGGTCTGTTGGAATAAGGTCTGAACGACTGAGCATGACTGCGATGATGATGTTACACCCCTCATCAACAAGCGGTCTTATCGGAGTGTTATCTCGAATAAACCCATCCCAGTAACGCTTACCTTGTACGATCTGTTTAGGGAATATCACTGGAATTGCTGACGATGCTAACAAAATATCTTCTATCGTTTCTTGGCGATGCTCTTGCAAAGAAAAGTAGATCTTCTTAAAGGTAGGTAGCTCTGTAGCACAGGCGTAACAAGGCATGCCTCTTTGCTTTATCGCCGTCTCATCAAGATAGTCTTGGATGATCCGATGTAAACCATCGCGAGAGAACACTCCACTCATCGCCAGAGTTTTTACTACCGCTGCGATAGCAGGCGAAACAACAATACCGCCCTTAAGTAGCGCAGCCAGAGTATCCCTCAGATTGATACTCAACACATCAGAGGGTTTCATACTCAGCCAAGCTTCTTCTGCTTTAGCCAAATCTCCCTGAGCAAATAACGCTGCATTTAATGCCCCCACAGAAGTTCCGGAGACAGCACAAATGTCTTTGGCAAGGCCCAGTTGCTCCATCGCTTTCCATACACCAACTTCATAAGCACCTTTGCCACCACCACCCGATAAAACAAGTCCAATTTTTTGCATTGTCTATTCCATTAATATGAACTGTAAGAGAGCTAAATTTATACACATTTTACTTGCATGAACCCCACCCAAGGTTAATTATATGCACATCAACTATATGCTTATGGTGTATTAGCATGAATGACAACAATGAAGTGAGTCTATACAACAAGATTGTGATTTCAGTGGCGATTCTTGGCAGTCTTGTGGCTTTATTTAAAGCAGGTTTAGTAGCCGCTATAGTCAAGTTTGTCTTTGTCATTATCTTTGGAGCTGTTGCAAAAGCATTGTGGGACTGGATTGTCGGTGACTTCTTTAACCGCCTTTAGAGCTTTACAAAACATTCAGCCCGCTAGAACTGCATCCTAACGGGCTGAGTTGTTCACTATGTCACTTTGTTCACTCGTATCTTAGAAAGGGCATTCATCTCCCTCCTCCAAAAACATAAGTAACTCACTACTAATTTCATCGTCACTCATATCCAAAAGCTCAGCATCGTTCAGACCACAGGGGGCAAGATACTCATCTAACGCTTCTTGAGCCTCTTGTCGTGTTTTGTAACTACAATGCTTTGCCCCCTTGTAACCATCAACATACGTCCTTGTCTCATCCCAGCTGTTGAAAATGCCAGTCTTACGTCCCTCAAATACGACATAAAATTTTTGCTTTGCCATATTACTCACCTAAAGTTGAAAATTGCTTGTCACCACTCAACGCCCCCCCCCACAGTCAGAGGCGTCACGTCGTCAACCTACGTCACCAGACTTACGAAAATGGTTTACCGGCTACCTTGATGAAGCGTTTTTTGCCTCGACCCATAAGGAAAAAGATCCCCGCAGCATTAAAGCTCGCCTCTTGGGATTTGAGCTTAACTGTCAAAGATGCAGCCGTTTTAGGCATGCCGTATGAACTTTCCAGCATTTGTAACATCCGTAGTAACTCGCTCGGTTCCCCCTCCCACACAGTGCTGTCTTTGCAATTCATCGCGATAAATTTCTCAAAGGCGATGGTTAACGAGTCATGCTCTACACCAGATGCTGAGAGCGATTTGACATTGTCCTTGTAAGCTTTCTGCATCCTCCCCTCTGGCAATCCTACGACCTGCTCAAATGCTGCCAGCCATGCTGAGAAGTCCATGATACGAGCAGAGTGAACTGGTTTAACGTTCGGTTCTACTTGAAGAAGCAGAGCAGATAACTGAAGTAACGAACCAAAGATCACGGGTAAATCTCTTGCCCAGCATTCCTTGAGTTCTCGTTCAGAACGGCGGTTTTTTTCATCCATTTTCGCTAACGACAAACGCAAGCAACGGTCGGCAAGGTCAGATTCCTTAATAAAGGAGTGGATACCATTGAGTACCAACGGCGAGTGCAGCCTCATGCTCGATAGATCGCTATCAGCATAGAGCTTACGAGTTGCAAAACTGGAACCCGTTGCCACTGAACACAACAAATCGCTCATAGGACGACTCAAAGAGCGCATGTTGTCGTACATCAGCATGTAGCTACTGTTAGAGTGAATGGCTAAGTCTTTGTCTGAACGAGGAAATGTTAGTGTTGCATTGGTGTTAGGGTCGGTAAGGCCTCGAACGATATTTCCCGAGGTGAAGCTTTTGCCTGAGCCCTTTTCTGCCAGAATAACAAGGATGGGGTATGGAACGCCAACGGCTTTGGGATGAGCCAGTACGTATGTAATGTAAACAATGAGCATCATCAACTCACTGGTCGAGGTATTCACATAAGGGTGCAGTAGTTTTATACCATCTCGCCAAGACCCTGTAAGATCAGGCGTAGCCAATGCCAGCATTTGAGGGGACCGAAGAAATGGAACATGATGGAACTCATCACCATCTTTGATGATTTCAACTTTGCCATCTCTAAGAAGCAAAAGAGTGCTGCCTTCATCTCCTTGATCGATAAGTACTGATTTTGTTATAGGGTCTAGACCAACGCGTTGGGCTAACTGCCCAGTGAACACGGGGGACTCATAAGCCATCGCCTCAAGTTCTGCTTTAACCTCTTCTATAATGTTACTGCGGACTCTAAGGTCTAGACCTTCTCGTGCTTTCTTCCTAATGATGTTGGACATTTCTTGAGACATTAGTGGGATGCACTTGGTGATGGCCCCCACGTTTTGCTTGTAATATGCGTAGCCTTCTTTGAATAGAAAATCTTTCACTTCAAACTCATCTGCAATTGACTCTACTAGGGCTTTCTTGTCGCTCATAATTTAACACCGAATATAATGACCAAATGGTCGAGATTAGTCAGCAGCTAACCAACAGGTGTGACAATGCACAAACACTGCTGGTCAGCAGAGAATTGGTGTAAAAAAGACGTGTATTATTTGGGGATATTTAGATGTGTATATTTAGGCGTGCTTTTAGCTTTTATGGGGTTACTTTAACAATGCTAGAAGATCATCATCGGTATCCATGTTCATATCCATGTTCAATTCTTCATTGAATGTTTCTTTCATATACTCACCAAAGTCGTCACTATCCGATTCCTCGGTCTTATTTAAAGCTTGTTCGACTTCATCGTTACTCCCCGTATCCTTTAGCAACCCATATCGAACGGCATCATCCATCGTATTAATCTGATGGTTTTGAGCAAACTTCTCTTGAATCTCAGTCCATTGCTCTTCTGTTACCTCTGCAAAATCAGTGCGAGCCAGTTCAGATACCACTTCAAACTCGTAGCACTCTTGCTCTTTGTTCGAACGAATCTTTACTACCTGTTTTGTCGCCGTGTCTAAAACCAAAGACTTCGTCATATTCCACGGATTCGAAGAATGGGTAGGTACCGGTACCAAATTTGCAGCTTTATGTTGGTACCTCACTAGGTAGAGGTCATAAGACCGAACAGAATGCTCGGCATCACTCAACGCCTGCTCTAGCTCCGCATCGTTTGGGTTAACCAGATAATACTCTTGTCCAACTCGAGCAGCATTGACTGGTTGTTCCACTTTCTCTGCGATGAGCGCTGCGTTATATGCAAGCCGCGTTAACACCTCTTGCTCAGAGAGCTGTGGAGCGATAAAGCCCAGCATTGCGCCGTTTAGTGATAGTTTTTTCATGTATATTTCCTCATGGTTAATGTTTACAGTTACACAACAATTGGGCGTTCAAAATGGTAAACGTCCTATACTAGATATGTTGAAACTTTTAATGCCTTTAGAGCGAGTCAGGACTTTGAGCCTATAGAAAGCCGAGAAAATCATGGGCCAGCGTTATACACCCCATTAATGGGCTTAACCACTAGAGCTCGACGCTTTCCATCCCACGCGCTAGGCCATAAGGAAAAAATCATGAAAACATTAAGGTAAGGAAAATGTAAATTAAAAAGCAACTGCGCAACATAACACCGTGAACACGGGAACACTCACATATTCAAAAAAAAAAACAGCAGTAACTCATCGAGCTACCACTGCTTTTCTAGCCTATTCCCTTAGTCTTCATCACCCAGAACGAAGCCCAGTACGCCACCTACTCCAGCACCGACAGCTAGACCTACGGGACCAAAAAACCGTCCTATAATCATACCCGTTGCTGCACCTTTCAGTGCTCCCTTGGTACTGGGTTTTATCTCGTAGCAAGTTTCATCATTATCTGTATTCACTACTATTGCCGCTGTTAGTGCTCTCTTATCAATCTTGCTCATGCCATTCCCTCTATATAAGTAAACATTCATTTGGTCTTTTCTGTTGGTTTAACAAGAGAACGCAATTCCTCGCAGCGTTGCTCATACTCAGGCGTTAGCGAATGCAAGAACACTGACTTTTCAGCGGGGACGGTAAGTGACATATCTCTTAAACAAGCAGCGAGAAAACCCACATTGTTAGCACTGCCACCTTTAAACAAAGATTTCAGAACGGTACTCTTAAACGGCTTATCTTTTTGACTGTCCAGTACTGCAAAAATATCATCTAGCGCAATCCACTCCTTGCTATGTAAACCACCTCCCTCGTTACCAGATATGCGCAGATATATAGCATTTAGATCATCATGTACCGCAAGCTCATAGAACACTTTGTTCTCAGTTTTTGGACTGAGCTTTTTCGCCATGCCATTTAAAACGACATTAGCGAAGTGGTTCACAGGAGTTTCCTCAGTAGCTAGCTCTGGACTCTCGCTAAGGGTTGGCTGAGTAACATTTTCTTTATTGTTTAATTTACGTGGCATGTATCACCTCATTTCAGTTAAAAACAAAAAGGCCCTTACCAGACGAACCAGTAAGAGCCATTACAAATAAATAATATGCGTTTGTTTTTGATTTTGTTTCTGAGGTAAACGTCCTGTCTTTTCCGGTCAGCTTCCGGTCTTCCACCTCCCATAAAACTCAACACCCTGCTTGTCGCCGACGACATGGCGACACCGCGACAAGGGCGACAACGTTTTGCTCGCAAAGGTGTGATGTAAAATTTCAGTCCAGAACTAGGCCGTAAAATGTGTGGGGGAATTTGATCGGATCTTCGCTCATAATCGCTTGGTCGACAGTTCAAGTCTGTCAGGGGCCACCAGATTCGTTCGCAAGAACACGAAAAGGCCGAAGTGGTGAATAACCGCTTCGGCCTTTTTCATATCTATGATTTGGCGGCGATGACTGAGTATCTATAACTCGGCGCGCGGCTAACGAGTGGCCGCCCATAACGGCCATCGTTTTTAGATTTCTTTCATCGCAGAGAGCACAGACGGCTCATTAAGCAAATTGAACAACATCCCTTTGGCAGAAGCGCGCTGGGCGTCTGACAGGGCTTTCTGTGGGTTTTCTCGGGCTTGGTTCAGAATGTTTTTGATGAACTTGCTGTTCGTCCCAGACAGTTCATACACAAAACGCAATGTGTCGAGCAACTCGCCCTGTGGCAAGCGATACACGGCCATCTCACAACTCAGCGCATCCATCGCAAGGAGATCATTCACGACCGCTTTGCGCTCAATGTTAAACTTCTCTTTTGCCTCATGGGCATCAATTAACGCCTGCACGCGCTCGGCGATCGCGACAGGCACATCCATGGTTACGGTTTCATGCTTCACTACGGGTTCTCCTGTTTTCGCAGAGGGTAAACTCTCTCGGTTATTATGGTGTTTTTATTCAGCGCAGCCAAACAGTGACCCTGCCAATTCCCCTTCCCTATTGTAGAAGAAACACGTCTGTCTTTTTGTGCTGACACAACAGAAAACGGCATGTTGTACGCCATTCTGTGATCTGCCCGCTCAACACCCTGTCAGTTAATACAAACACGGCGCGGTCACCTCGGCTACCACCACTTGGCCTTTACCTCGGTGTTTAGCATCATACAGTGCCACATCGGCTGAGCCTACCAATTGCTCGATTGATTGGATCGCGGGCGATAACGCGGCGACCCCAATACTCACGGTAAAAGTAATAGACTGTGTACCGACCGGCACCGCCATGCTGGCCATCGCACAACACAAACGCTCGGCAATGTGTTGCGCTTGCTGCAATGCCGTCCCCGGCAACACCAGCACAAACTCTTCACCGCCCCAACGCCCCAGCAGATCGTGTTGACGCGTCAGTTGTTGGCATCCTTTGGCAAAGTGCTGCAGCACCACATCACCGGCATGGTGGCCGAAACTGTCATTGATCGCCTTAAAATTATCAATGTCGATCAACAAGCAACTCAACGGCCGGCGACGGGTAATGGCGCTTTTCAGCTGCAGCTGCAAATGCTCCGATAAGGCGCGACGGTTATACACATTGGTCAGGCCATCAAAATTAGCCCGATACTCCAGCTGTTCGCGTAACTCGTGCTGCTCAGTAATGTCCATCGCGGTTACTTGTACCGCGCGCTCCCCGTTCCAGTCGACCGGGCGCGACAACAAACTCAGCCACAATACCGAGGTGTCGGCCCGCAGACCTTTGGCTTCGGTTTTGATCACCGCGACCTGTCCGGCTAATAAGGCTTGGTTATCCTGCCAGGCTTGCACATGAAATTGGGTATTAATAAAAGGCAATATAGAGGGCTGCGCCAACAGGGCATTGGCGTCGGTAAAACCGTACATGTTCGCATAGGCTTGATTGCAGAACAGCGGCTGAAAATCTTTATGCACCAGCATGCCCTGAATCGATCCGTCCACCAGTTCACGGTAGCGTTGCTCACTGGCCAGCAGCTGGCGCTGCATGGCGATCTGACGGCTCAAATCCACTACGATGATCTGCATCGCCGGCTCACCCTGCCAGTCCACCACGCTGTCGACCGTCAATACCGTGATCAATTCACCGTCTTTATTGAGGTTTTCAAAGGTGCGTACGCCCGGCTGATCAAGGCCTGTCATCACACGCTGATAAGCTGTTTTTGCGGTATCCTGCTCATGTTGAGCAATCAGTGATAGCAGGCTGGGCAGCGCCAGGATCTCTTGGCCGGTGTTGTAGCCAAAACAATGCGCATAGGCATCGTTAGCAAACAGGGGAATAAAGTTTCGGTGAATCACCAAACCATACTGAGCATCAATGGCGAGGGGTTCATGAAGCAGGCTGTGGGTAGACACGATGTGGCACTTTCCTAATAAACACGACGACATGCATGCCGGCCCCGCTCATCCCCTTAACAGGATGACTGTGCTTTTCAGACGGTCAAAAAGAGGCGTGTCAGATGCATTCGCACATTCCTGTTAGCAATATAATGCCAACAGGCCATACCACCAAGCATTATCCTCTCTCTCTATGAAGGCGACCTGAACACTGCTGATTTATTTCGGAGCTAAAAATTAATCATCCATTGATAATAAACAAAAAAAATCTGTGAAATATGTAGATAATCCCAACTTCTCTTTGAGCGTGCGTTAAAAATTTGCACACTCTCACAAGGTGATCAAAGAGTTGAACTATGCTAGTATACGTCGCTTGTTTGGCAGACACATTTATGTAAGCCGGACATATTTTCGTCATCGAATCTCGCTAGACTGCGTGATGACGGGGCTTCAGCGGCACATCGTGCATGAACAAGAGCTGTTTTACCCAAGCAGACCCGTGCTTGGGTAAGGCTATATTTTTGTTATTTTTTTGTATTATCACCGCGTTCTGTAAGGTGAAAAGACAAGAGTGAAAAGAGCATCCTATTTTCGATGTGCATTATCACTGTTGGCTCTGCATTTTCAGGTATAACACTGTGATTCCATTTTCCCTTGGGTAAAAGTTCGTCCGGAGACCATTCTCAATGAAAAAGACCAAGATCGTATGTACGATTGGACCTAAAACAGAATCAGTAGAAATGCTTACTAAACTGGCTAACGCTGGTATGAACGTAATGCGCCTTAACTTCTCACACGGTGACTTCGAAGAACACGGTCAGCGTATCAAGAACGTACGTGAAGTAATGGCTAACACTGGTAAGCAGCTAGCGATTCTTCTGGACACTAAAGGTCCTGAAATCCGTACAATCAAGCTTGAAGGCGGTCAAGATTTTTCTCTTGTTGCAGGTCAGGAATTCACATTCACTACTGACACTTCAGTGATCGGCAACCAAGATCGCGTAGCGGTAACTTACCCTGGTTTCGCAAAAGACCTAGCGAAAGGCAACACTATCCTTGTGGATGACGGCCTAATCGAAATGGAAGTACTTGAAACAACTGACACTGAAGTGAAGTGTAAAGTACTGAACAACGGCGACCTAGGCGAAAACAAAGGTGTTAACCTACCTGGCGTTTCTGTAAAACTGCCTGCACTTGCTGAAAAAGATAAAGCTGACCTTAAGTTCGGCTGTGAGCAAGGCGTTGACTTCGTTGCTGCTTCTTTCATCCGTAAAGCAGAAGACGTAAAAGAAATCCGTGCGCTTCTAAACGCAAACGGCGGCGAAAACATCCAGATCATCTCTAAGATCGAAAACCAGGAAGGTGTTGATAACTTCGACGCTATCCTAGAAGCCTCTGACGGTATCATGGTTGCTCGTGGTGACCTAGGTGTTGAAATCCCAGTTGAAGAAGTTATCTTCGCGCAGAAGATGATGATCGAGAAGTGTAACCGTGCACGTAAAGTGGTTATCACTGCAACTCAGATGCTGGATTCTATGATCAAGAACCCACGTCCAACACGCGCAGAAGCGGGTGACGTTGCGAACGCCATCATGGATGGTACTGACGCAGTAATGCTTTCTGGTGAATCTGCGAAGGGTAAATACCCTATCGAAGCTGTGACTATCATGGCGCAGATCTGTCAGCGTACTGACACTGCACTTAAAGCTGAGCTAGGTTCTCGTCTAGACAGCCCACGTCTACGCATCACTGAAGCAGTATGTAAAGGCGCAGTAGACACATCTGAGAAGCTAAACGCACCACTGATCGTTGTTGCTACTGAAGCGGGTAAGTCTGCACGTTCTGTACGTAAATACTTCCCAACTGCGAACATCCTAGCAGTAACCACTAACGCTAAGACAGCAGCACAGCTTGCTCTGTCTAAAGGTGTAACACCTGTGATCGTTGACTCTATCGACAGCACTGACTACTTCTACGCACGCGGTAAAGAGCTAGCGCTAGAAACAGGTCTAGGCGCGAAAGGCGACATCGTGGTAATGGTTTCTGGTGCACTAGTACCATCAGGCACAACCAACACTGCATCTGTACACGTACTATAAGTTACGCTTGTACAAATGACGGAAAAACGGGAGCTTCGGCTCCCGTTTTTTTATGCTCTGTGAATGCCGCCAAACTCGTCCCAACACGCCGCACGCCTTGCCCTACTTTTCACTTAATAAGCAACAAGATACACATAAAGTGTAGGATCTCACACTTCTGCATGCTGACAATCGCGGTTCATTTTATTCCTGCGTATACTCGCCCACACAATCATACTTTCAGAGGATGATTGTTTGCACCGAACATTGACAGTGAGGAAAACAGTGTCCAGCCCAACCCTTAGTGAGAAAGTGATGGAGATGATCCGTCAGGACATTCTCTCCGGCATTCTAAAACCTGGCCAGAAACTGGTCGTCGCCGAGTTAACTACCCAATACCAAGTCGGTGCCTCCCCGATCCGCGAAGCGCTCGTCCAATTATCGTGGCGTAAGTATGTCCAGTTCGCCCCACAAAAAGGCTGCTGGGTAGCACCGGTGTCGGTGGCAGAATTAGACGATTTGTATAAGACCAATTTAGAACTCTCTAAACTGCTTTTGTCTCAGGCTATGGAAGCCGGTGACGAAGACTGGGAACTCAACATTCTCACCACCTACCACCGTCTCAGCCGTTTGCACCCTGCGGATGTAGCAACCGAATTTACCCTGTGGGAAAAGTGTCACCGTGACTTCCACCTTGCCTTGCTGACAGGCAGCCAATCGCCGGTGATGCTGTCGCTGTACCATCAGGTGTATGAACAAATTGGCCGCTACCGCCATATCTGGCTCAGCCACCACCGCAGCAACGAAGAGCGTTACCACGACAACGGTGAGCACGAAGCGATCATGAAAGCAGTATTGGCCCGCAACAGCGAAGAAGCGTTAGGCTTACTCGCCAACCACTCACAGCGCGCGTTAGAGCACATCAAACAGTACCTATAAGGCGTGATGGCTCAGAGTGGCGTCGCATTACCAGAAGATTTCTTTGTGATGGGTATTGAGCAGTAAAACGGCCAAGAGGAAATACAGGGCGCTGACCTGAAACCCGAGCAGGACCAAGCTGACCACCGTGGTTCTTGCCATCCATTTGGCTGGGGCTTTCGTTAACATGGTCTTCTCCTCTGGGTCACGACAGCGAGCTACCTATAGACTTTAGTCTAAGAAGACCGTTTTTTCCGCCCACAAAAAAGCCGGATATCACTATCCGGCTTTTGCTTTATTTGGCTTTGCCTTATGGGGCTGAGGTTTTATCTGAAGGCCATGAAACCATCAGGCTTTCAGCGCTCGCTCACCGCGCGCCACACCCACGACACCACTGCGGGCCACTTCAATGATCTCGGTCGCTTCACTGACCGCCGCGATAAAGGCATCGAGTTTATCACTCGCCCCTGCCAGCTGGATGGTATAGATCTGGCTGGTCACATCCACAATCTGCCCACGGAAAATGTCAGCGGTACGCTTCACTTCGGCACGGGCAAAGCCACTGGCCTTCACTTTTACCAGCATCAGCTCACGCTCAACGTGCTCACCTTCGGTGACATTGCTGACCTTAAGAATGTCGATCAACTTGTGCAGTTGCTTTTCAATCTGCTCCAGTGCGGCGTCATCTTCTACATGGGTGGTGATGTTCAAACGCGACAACGTTGGATCGTCCGTGGGGGCCACGGTTAAAGATTCAATGTTATACCCTCGCTGGGAAAACAGGCCGACAACACGTGACAATGCACCCGGTTCATTTTCCAGTAGTACCGATACAATCCTGCGCATTATGTTCTCTCCGTTTTACTTAGCCACATTTCACTCATTGAACCGCCACGGATCAGCATCGGGTACACGTGCTCCGTTTCGTCCACACTGATATCAATAAACACCAAACGATCTTTGAGCGCCAAGGCTTTTTCCAGCTCGCTTTCCAGTGCGTTCGGATCCGAAATACGCACGCCAACATGGCCGTAAGCTTCCGCAATCGCGGCAAAATCCGGTACGGAATCCATGTAAGAATGAGAATGACGACCCTGATAAATCATGTCCTGCCACTGCTTCACCATGCCCAGGAAGCGGTTGTTCAGGTTGATGATCTTGACCGGAATATCGTACTGAAGGGCGGTCGACAGCTCCTGAATATTCATCTGGATACTGCCGTCACCGGTCACACATACGACTTCAGCATCCGGCAGCGCAAACTTCACGCCCATGGCTGCTGGCAAACCAAAGCCCATGGTGCCAAGGCCACCGGAGTTGATCCAACGGCGCGGCTTATCAAACGGGTAATACAGCGCGGCGAACATCTGGTGCTGGCCCACATCTGAGGCCACATACGCCTCACCATTGGTCAGACGGTGCAGCACTTCAATCACCTGCTGCGGCTTAATGCGCTCACTGCTGGTGTCGTAGCTCAGGCACTGACGGGCACGCCAGGTGGCAATTTCACTCCACCAGCTATCCAAGGCTGCAGCATCGCGCTCAGCGCTGTGCTCATCCAACATCTTCAGCATGCCATTGAGTACGGTGTCGGCAGAGCCCACAATCGGAATATCAGCCGCAATGGTTTTAGAGATGGAAGACGGATCCACATCAATGTGCATGATGGTGGCATTCGGGCAGTATTTGGCGACATTGTTAGTGGTGCGATCATCAAAGCGCACCCCGATACCAAAGATAAGATCCGCATTATGCATCGCCATATTGGCTTCATAGGTACCGTGCATGCCCAGCATCCCGAGGTTCTTCTCATGGCTGCCCGGGAAGGCCCCCAGCCCCATCAGGGTGTTCACCACCGGAATGTTCAGCGTCTCCGCCAATGTCAGCAACTGCTGGCTGCAATCGGCCATGATCGCCCCGCCGCCTACGTACAACACCGGCTTTTTCGCCGCCAGCAAGGCTTTGAAACCACGCTTGATCTGGCCTTTGTGACCATTGGTGGTCGGGTTGTACGAACGCATCGCAATACGCTCTGGGTACTGGTACGGGTAGCTTTCTGCCGGGTTCAGCATGTCTTTAGGAATATCGATCACCACCGGACCAGGGCGGCCGCTGGCAGCAATATAAAAGGCTTTTTTGACTATCGCAGGAATGTCTTCTGGCTTTTTCACCAGAAAGCTGTGTTTCACAACCGGACGTGAGATCCCGACCATGTCACACTCTTGGAAGGCGTCGTTACCGATCAGGTTACTCATGACCTGACCCGAGAAGACCACGAGCGGAATGGAGTCCATGTAAGCGGTCGCAATGCCGGTGATCGCATTGGTTGCCCCCGGACCGGAAGTTACCAACACCACGCCGACTTCACCGGTTGCACGGGCATAGCCGTCAGCCATGTGTACAGCGGCTTGTTCATGCCGGACGAGGACGTGCTCGATATCGCTCTTCTCATGCAGTGCATCGTAGATATCCAGCACGGAACCACCAGGGTATCCGAAGATATGCTTTACGCCTTGATCGATCATTGAACGTACGATCATCTCAGCGCCGGACAACATTTCCATATTTCTGCCTCCAGGTCGCGACTACCACCCTGCATAGCTAATTCATTCCACCACTGTCACATGCGGTCGCCGTTACAGGTTCAACCGGCCTGGAGGACCCGTCAAACATGCACAGCACGGGGTAGACCGATGCCAGCGCAGAAATACAGCAAAGGAGAATAACCTTCACTTTCAATTAGCTATACAGGCTAATAGTACATAGTTAGGGCTTATTTTTAGCCTAATAAATGAAAACTGTGCGTGTTTCATGCTATGTGCCCACCACACGCAATAACACAATGCGGCAGACTGCAACAACTGTAACGCTTTTTTATCAACCCCGTCTATCGCTCACAGGCAGTTAACACGATTCCTCTGAAATGGGTCATTCTTCACCGTATTTATGATTTTATCGCCATCTGAATCACCATCATTCGCTGCATTTCACCGGATTGTGCAGTTGATTAAACTGGTCAGAGCGGTGAAAAAAACGGCCTCTATCACGTTTCAGGCATAAAAAAAGAGAGTACCGAAGCACTAATGCCGATCAGTTAAG
>NZ_LDOV01000059.1 GCF_001029435.1 Photobacterium aphoticum
AGATTGTATGGTTGAAATGTAAAGAGCATCTAAGTTGCCCAACAACTTAGAAACACTTAGTCCCGTTCGTCTAGAGGCCTAGGACACCGCCCTTTCACGGCGGTAACAGGGGTTCGACTCCCCTACGGGACGCCACTAAGGGTCGTTAGCTCAGTTGGTAGAGCAGTTGACTTTTAATCAATTGGTCGCAGGTTCGAATCCTGCACGACCCACCATCTTCTCCTCGAAGATGTAAAACTCGGAGGGCGATTAGCTCAGTTGG
>NZ_LDOV01000060.1 GCF_001029435.1 Photobacterium aphoticum
CCGACTGAACTAAGGGGGAATAGTTTGTTGTTGCTTGCACCAGATTCACAAAGTGAATGATGGTGCCTCGAGGCGGAATCGAACCACCGACACGAGGATTTTCAATCCTCTGCTCTACCGACTGAGCTATCGAGGCAACGGAGCGCATTAAACTGGTTTTCGCTGATTTCGTCAATGCTTTTTTTTTGAAAAAATGCACGACTTACCTTTTTTTAAGCCTTTCGCTCGTATTTTGAACTTTTTGCCCTGTTTTAGGGGCAAATTATTGGCATCAGGTGCCTTGCAAGGCGCGTTGTTCTCGCTCTACCGCGCGAGCAAGTGCAGGGCGTCGACTGACAAATTGGCGGTATTTTTCCAGTTTCAGAGGGATTTTTTGTTCAAACTTGGCCGCCCAATTTAAGGTGTGGGCCAGTAAGAGATCGGCAACGGTGGGAAAATGACCAAATAGAAAGCCCGTTTCCGGGACGCGTTGCTCGGCGGTTTTTAACGCGCGCCGACATTCCCAGGCCGCAACCGGCAACATTTCCGGCAACCGGATGCTTTCTGGCAGGGCAAAACGGTGTTTACCCATGCTCCATAGCGCCTGTTCCAGTTCGGTGGTAATAAAACTGATCCATTCATGGTGATGGGCCGAGTCGGCACTGCCGGGTTCAGGCAGCCAATGTTGTCCATATTTTTCGGCCAGATAGAGACAGATGGCGGTTGATTCACTGATGGTCAGATCATCGTCGGTCAGGCAAGGCACTTTGCCTTGCGCGTTAATGGCAAGGTAGGTCGGCGCCCGATGGGCATTTTGATGTAAATGGACAGGGTGATAGTGCCAATCCAGTCCGAGCTCTTCCAAGAGCCATGACACACGTAGTGAGCGGGTTTGTGGGTAGCCGTACAGTGTGAGCATCGTGTCATCCTTGCAAGCAAGAGGGATGAGTATAAACGTAGCCAGTGTGGACGGGTAACTCAAGGTCGGCGTGGGTTGATAAAACGCCGCCTCCCCATATCGAGGAGGCGGACGTGAGTCAGTGTGCTAGGCGCAGACGCGCTAACGTGCAGGTGAGCGGCTTAACGTTAGCGGCCCCATGCTAATAGATATTGCGAAAGGATCATTGCACTTGCCATGGCGAGCCCGCAGTCCCTGGGGCTGTGCCTTTGGTCCACCATTTGGCTTTGTAGGTGTTGCCTTGGTAGGTGACCTGATCGCCCGCGTTATACGCTTTGCTGGCCATCCACTCTTGGCTGCCTGCCGGGGCATTGCGTTCCCAGGCGGCGCTTTCACCCGGACGTTGACCTTGTACCCACCATTTCGCGGTATAGGTTTGGCCATCATAGATGACGGTATCACCGGCAAGGTACACCGCATCGGCCTGCCACGTGGTTTCGCCAGGTGGTGGTTCTACTGGTGGCGGCGGCTCGACAGGCGGTGGGGGTTCTACCGGTGGTGGCGGCTCGACAGGTGGTGGTGGTTCTACCGGTGGCGCATCGGATTTCACTTCTAGACGGAAGCTGAAGTCGGCACTTGGCAGGTACACCTGATTGGCATACAGATCACTTGGCTCGAACACCACGGTTTGTGTGGCATCCTGCACGCCGATTTGGCCGTGTTGGGCAAAGCGGGTGTTGATGGTATCAGCCAGTGTTTGCGCCCATACCGATTCTGCGTCATTGCTGCCATCAATCGGCAGTTTTTCAAATACTTTCTCACTGCCGTTGGCATCAAAAATGCGGAACCAGACGGTGTCGCCAGGCTGTGCGTCGGTAGTGGCTTTCAGTAGCGGACCGGCATTGACCCAAGGGGCTGGCTTATTCGGTTCGGTCGGTTCGCCGCCAAAGCTGATGTCACTGCAGTTGTAGAAGCCTTCACCGGCCGGATCAATACGTTGCCAGCGTGAGTAAAGGATGGCATCGCCGGTACGATCGGTTGGCAGGGTAATGGTGAGCTCGTAATACTTCTTACCGTTGATCACGCTGACCGGTACATTGCCGGTTTTATCCACCAGCTCCAGATCCGCCCAGGTCAGTACTTGAGTGGCATTATCAAAACCTGGCTTGGTGAGGTAGAACTCCCAGAAGCTCGGGTTGTGCGGGGTTTCGGCACGGTACAGAACCTTTAACTGGCCGTTGGGATCTAACGTGATCGCGGTTTTTTGCCAGTCGGCGGAGGCCACGTCCATACCGATTTTTTTCTTATCGGAGGCGGCACACAGGCTGCCATCGGGCACGGCTTTCTCTACAGCGGCTTGATCGCGGTAGTTCGAGACCAGTTTGGCAAACTCTGGCTTTTGTACGAAAGGAAACCATCCGGATTCAAGGAAAGCGGCACGACAGGCGGCGTTCGGGATCTGGGATCCGTCTTGTGCGCCCCAGTAGCCGCCATCTTGTGCACAGATCTCTTGGCGGGCCGGTGGGTACTCCATATACCCATGGCTGGATGCGACTGAGCTATAGCCCAGCGCGCAAAGCGAGGCAACCGCCAGGGCTGTCGCTTTGGGTTGGCTGAATTTCATTGATCTCTCCATTTTGATCGCTGTGGCTGATATCGAATTCTTGTTGTTGTTTTTTATCGATGCTTTTGTAGATTTTTTGTTCTACAAAGGGGGTTTCGCTTAAATTCGGTGGCAGCGCAAATCAGAAATGTCAGCGTACAGGAGAGCGCATAAAAATCTGTTTGTATGATGTATTTAGGTGGGATCCCACGCGATATGCGTCGAAAAAGCCGACTCAGGGGAGAGATGCTCGCCCTGAGTCAGGCTGGAGGAGGTAGGCTTAGCGGCGAGGCGCTGAGAGAATAGTAAATTGGCTGATAGCATCCTCAAGTGCTTGTGACAGCGCGCTGAGGGTGGTGGTGCTGGCATGGCTTTGGGTGATCACCGTGCTGAGCTGACGGCCACTGTCATCAATCAGGTTAATACGTTCGGCAATGTCATCACCGACGTGTTTTTGCTGATCAGCGGCAGAGGCGATCTGATGGCTCATGGTGGTGATCGACTCCAGAGCTTGCACGATTTGGCTCAACGACTCTGATGCCTGACGCGATTGTTCAACGGTGCTCATGCTGGTGCTGGCACAGGTATCCATCGCCGTCAGGGCATGGCGGGATGATTGCTGCAGGTTGTCGATCATCTCGCGGATCTCTTTGGTGCTGTTCTGGGTACGGCCTGCTAGGCTACGGACTTCGTCGGCGACCACAGCAAAGCCTCGGCCTTGCTCACCCGCACGCGCCGCTTCGATAGCCGCATTCAGCGCCAGTAGGTTGGTTTGCTCTGCAATATCCCCAATCACATTCAGCACTTTGGCAATGCTGTTGATGTCATTATCCAGATGCGAGACGGCTTGACCGGCGGTGCTTAGCTCGGTCGCGAGTCCTTCGATGTTCACCACGGTGGATTGGATCAGCTGCTGAGTGTACTGGCTTTGCTGATCGGCATCTTGGGTGTTGTGCGCGGTTTCTTTGGCAGATTCCGCCACATGGCCGGTAGACGAGGCCATTTCCGTCATGGCAGTGGCAATCATCTCGGTGGATTGCTGCTGGGTTTCACTCAAGCTGGTCAGGGCGTTGGCACGATCGGCGACATGGGCCAGCTCCCCGCGCAGCGCCTGCATGGATTGCTCCAGTTGACCCATCAGTTGGGCCAGTGACACGCTCATCTGCTGCACGGCCAGATAGATGCTGCCTTGTGGGGCCGTCGTCGGGAAGGTCGTGCGAATTTCTCCGTTGGCAACGGACTGCACGGCAGCACGCACGTCATCCGGTTCACCGCCCAGCAGGTTCAGAATGCGTTTAATTGCCACGGTTAACGCCAGCAGGATCATGCCGCCAGCCAGCAAGCCAAACAGCAGTTGCCATTGGGCGTTAGACCAAAAACGGGCATTCACTTCATTAAAGCCAATACCGGTGCCGACTACCCAGCCCCAGTGCGGGGTTTTCTTGGCAATTGACAGCTTTTTCTCAATCGTGCCGTCCGGCAGGGCTTGGTGCCAGGTGTACTCCACCAACTGGTTACTGCGGCTGCCCAATACGCGTTGGATCAATTGGCCGATGCTGTTGCCGTCGGCATCTTTGAAGTCATTGAAGCTGGTGCCATGCAACTGCGGATCCAGCGGGGCGGCGACAAAGGTCATGTTACTGTCGACCACGTAGACGTATTCGTTGTCTTTGTACAAGTTATTGCGCAGTAAGCGGGTGGCTAAGGCTTTGGCTTCGCTTTCTGTCATCTTGCCTTCCTGCGCCATTTTTTCCACTTCGGTCAAAATGCTGTAGGCACTGTTGAACAGTTCGGTTACGCGCGCTTTGTTGTCATCACTGCTCGCGACACGGGCTGACCATAAACCAAAGGCACTGCTGATGAAAAGCGCCAACAGGATCATGGCGGAGAGAAGGTACGCTTGGTGTTTGAGTTTCATGTGTATCCATACCGGGCCAGTTGGCCGAGAGAAATGGGAGAGGGCGGTATTTATAATGGCCTTGTTATATTTTGTAAACCTAATCATGGGCATAGAGAATAGCTTGTGACATTTTCGGCACAAAGTGAGGGTGGGTTTGGTGGCAAAGGAATACAGCGTAAGAGAGGGGAGAATGTACCGACGAAAAAAAACCTCAGTCTTTCGACTGAGGTTTCTTAAGTGGCTCCCCCTGCAAGACTTGAACTTGCGACATACGGATTAACAGTCCGCCGTTCTACCGACTGAACTAAGGGGGAATTGTACCTTTTATCTATCACGACAAGTCGTTGTAGATGAAATATGGTGCCTCGAGGCGGAATCGAACCACCGACACGAGGATTTTCAATCCTCTGCTCTACCGACTGAGCTATCGAGGCAAAAGCAGGATGGTTAAGTCTCTGCTTTGCAAGAAATGGTGCCGACTACCGGAGTCGAACTGGTGACCTACTGATTACAAGTCAGTTGCTCTACCTACTGAGCTAAGTCGGCACACTATATCTTTTTTAGTCTTAAGCCATTTGGCTCAACACTGAATTGGCTCCCCCTGCAAGACTTGAACTTGCGACATACGGATTAACAGTCCGCCGTTCTACAGATCGAAATAAGGGGGAA
>NZ_LDOV01000061.1 GCF_001029435.1 Photobacterium aphoticum
AAGCCGCTCCGGCCCCATCGGTAGAGCTACTGGGCGACACCAACGGTGACGGCGTCTACAACAGTGATGAACTGGGTGCTGACGGCACTGTGACAGCTGAAGTGACACTGGCTGCGGGCACTGAAGTGGGCGATCGTATCATCATTAAAGATACCGACGGTACTGTTCTTGTTGACCGTGAAATCACGCAGGCTGATCTGGATAACGGTATCCAGGTTGAAGTGTCGGTTGTCGGTAACAATGTTGAAGTGACCGCACAGGTTGTAGATGCTGCCGGCAACCCATCACCGGAGGTGAGCGACAATGCTCTGGTTGACTCAGAAGCCGCTCCGGCGCCATCGGTAGAGCTACTGGGTGACACCAATGGTGACGGCGTGTACAACAGCGATGAGTTGGGCGCGGATGGCACTGTGACAGCTGAAGTGACACTG
>NZ_LDOV01000062.1 GCF_001029435.1 Photobacterium aphoticum
TGGCATCCAAGTCGAAATCACCGTTGATGGCGGCAAGGTAGAAGTGACCGCACAGGTCGTGGATGCTGCTGGCAACCCGTCACCGGAAGTGAGTGACAATGCTCTGGTTGACTCAGAAGCCGCTCCGGCGCCATCGGTAGAACTGCTGGGCGACACCAACGGTGACGGCGTCTACAACAGTGATGAACTGGGTGCTGACGGCACCGTGACAGCTGAAGTGACACTGGCAGCGGGCACCGAAGTGGGCGATCGCGTGATCATTAAAGACACCGATGGCACCGTACTGGTTGACCGCGTTATTACCCAAGATGATCTAAACAATGGCATCCAAGTCGAAATCACCGTTGATGGCGGCAAGGTAGAAGTGACCGCACAGGTCGTGGATGCTGCTGGTAACCCGTCACCGGAGGTGAGCGATAATGCTCTGGTTGATAACGGTGCAGCACCAGCACCATCAGTAGAGCTACTGGGCGACACCAACGGTGATGGCGTGTACAACAGTGATGAACTGGGTGCAGACGGTACAGTTACGGCCGAAGTGACACT
>NZ_LDOV01000063.1 GCF_001029435.1 Photobacterium aphoticum
GTCCCGTCCGCTCCGCCACTTCTTCGAAAGCCCTGCTATTTTTAGCAGGGCTTTTTCGTATCTGAATCATTTTAATGTCCGTCCTTCGGTCGGATAGCCCCGGACTAGGCGTCCCCGCCGCTTCGCCACTTATTAAAGAAACCTCAGCAGAAATGCTGAGGTTTTTTGCTATCTGCGATCCAGAAAAGTGCTTCGCACTTTAAGTTGCAGCTGGAAGGCCAGCCCTGACTGGCCGTGCGCGTTGAGGCAGAAGCGCTTGAAATTGACCTTCATGTTAGGTGTTTTCTGTGTCGGCAAGAACGCTAAAAATAGCCCACACTATGACGGTGCACTGGCAGAATCTTTGGAGGGAAACATGCGATGGCGCAATAGTAAAAGAAGTTCAAATGTAGAAGATCGTCGAGGTCAACCGGGGGGCAGACACTCAGCTTCTACAGGTTTGCTTGTTGCGCAATTATTCCGTTTTCTGCCTTTCCTTTTAAAAAGTAAGGTAGGCCGAGTCGTTTTGCTGGGCGGTGTTTTGTTCTTTGGGTATCAAGCCCTTATGGGGGATGGCGACCTGATGGGGCAAATTGTTGGTGTGCCGCCAACGACGCAGCAATCATATAATTCAGCAGATAGCCAAGAGTTAACGGGTGAAAATGCTCAATTCGTTGCGGCCATACTAGGGACGACTGAAAGTGTTTGGGGGGAGCTGTTGCCTAATGGTTATTCGGAGCCCACGTTGGTGTTGTATAGCGGTTCTACAATGACAGGGTGTGGGGTGGGTAGAGCGGTGACAGGCCCGTTTTATTGTCCAGCAGATCGGAAAATATATTTAGATTTGAGCTTTATGGATGAGCTTAAAAGGCTTGGCGCACCGGGAGATTTTGCTTTCGCTTACGTTATTGCACATGAGGTTGGCCACCACGTACAAACTTTGCTTGGTACCAGTAATCAAGTACGCCAACAGCAGCAACAATCCTCTAGGGTTGAAGCGAATGAATTGAGTGTCAAACTTGAACTGCAAGCGGATTGCTATGCAGGCGTATGGGGATTCTACGTCAATAACGAGATGAAGCTGCTTGAGCCTGGAGATATAGAAGAAGGCATTGCTGCGGCAAGTGCTGTGGGTGATGACCGATTACAGTCGATGGCAGGGCAAAGTGTACAGCCCGATAGTTTTACGCATGGATCTTCAGAGCAGCGGGTCGCGTGGTTCAAAAAAGGCTTTCAATCTGGTGACCTAAGCCAATGCCAAACATTTGGAAGTCACTGAGGCGTGGTGAGGGTGTCCATTGAGAACTTGTGAGTGCTTATCTGGAAAACTGGCTAGCGGGTGTATGAATGGTGAACCGGATGACGTGGTGATATAAAAATGCCCACCGACTCTTAACGATTCGGTGGGCATTGATAATGCAGAGGAGTGGTTATATGGCGAGGCGCTGTTTCACGGCGTCTGTATTGATGACGACATGAATGCCAGCGGCTTTCATCTCCATACAGGCACTTTCTACCGTCTCTGTGGCAATGCCTCGGCAGGCCTCCAGATTGACAATGACATCGAACTGGCCTGTTGCTTTTAATTGCAAGGCCGTGGTTTTCACGCAGTAGTCAGTGGCAAGACCACCAACGATCAGCGTCGTTACCCCTTTGCTGGCTAACCATTCGATTAAACCGGTACTGAGCTTTTCTTCAAGATCATGGTAGCAGGCGCCATATGGGTGAAGATCCGGCTCGATCCCTTTCCAGATCACATGATCATATTCAGTGACGGCTGGCAGGCCAGGGATCGTTTCAAACCCCTGCGTACCCGGTACCGCATGGGCCACCCATGTTAAATCGGCATTCTTATGTGTCAGTGGTTGTAGCATCTCATCATGACGATTGACGACCCAGACAGCATTGCTCGGATGCGCATCTTTAGTGAGTACACGATACATTGCCAATGCGGCCTGTGCATTTAACGCCGCGCCAATTTTATCTCCCCCTTCTACAGGGAGTTCATCCGGGCAAAGTGGCGTAAAGGTTTGTTGTGGATCGACATCAATAGCCGCAATCGTCATGTCTCCCTCCTAGAGAATTTGGTTGAGGATATGATCTGCCTTAATACGACGGATACGTTTGATCAGCTTTCTCACCGGTGCCGGGTACGCATCAATCTTATCAATGAACTTGTAACTGCCGATCAGCTGTGTGTGCTTCAAAATACAGTTTAGCTCTTGTTGTTTCTGCTCAGCCAACAATTGGTTTTTGTCATGGACCAAAATGGCATTTTCCAGATCCAGTTTCCATGCACGTGGGTTCAGGTTGTTGCCCGTGATCAGCATATAACTACGATCAACCCAAATACCCTTCAGATGGAAGCTGTTGTCGTCGTGTTTCCATAAGTGGATGGCAAGCTGACGACGCGCAATCGCGGCTTCATTCTGCTTGGCGAAATTGCGTAGATTGACTTCATACAGGTAAGGTAGGCCGGCAATAGTTTTAAACGGCTCACTTGGCGGGATGTAAAAGTCATTGGCAGTTTTATCCCCGACAACAATGGTGACTTTCACACCTCGACGTAGGGCACGTTTCACTTCTCGGCTGATACTGCGCGGGAAGTTGAAGTATGGGGTACAGATTGTCAGCTCGGTTTGTGCGCTCGCAATCAGGGTGCAGATGTGCTGGTTGAGACGGTTCTTGCGTTTTCCTAAGCCGACCAGCGGTGTCAGGCCCACTTCATTGTCTGCAATGCGTTCTGGCTGGAACTGATAGCTGGCTTTTTGCAGTTGCTGGCGTAGCGTGCGGATCGCGCCTTTGAGTGATTTTGTCTCAGGACGATCTTTTTGGCTTAGGCAGTTAACGGCATCGCTGTTAACGAGAGTGTCTAAAATAAAGCCAGACATGCTGTCGGCCAGATTCGGATTATGGATCACATGGTAGCGATCGTACCGGTAGCGATTATGCTGCGCTAAGTACACATCATTGAGGCTGGCACCGCTGTAGATGATCTTGTCATCAATCACAAAACCTTTCAGGTGTAATACACCAAACACTTCGCGGTTGCGAACGGGTACCCCAAGGATTTGGATCGGGTGTTCGTACTTTTCGGAAAATTCACGGTACAGGGCGGCATTGCCGTCAGATTTGGCATCGCCGATCAGTCCTCGCTGGGCACGGTGCCAGTCGACAAGGACTTTGATATCAAGATCAGGGTTCGCCTGTTTGGCGTCATACAGCGCGGTCAGGATCCCTCGGCCGGCATCGTCATCTTGCAGATAAAGGGCAACCAGATAGATACGACGTGTGGCGGTCGTGATTTCTTGGTGCAGGCGTTCGCGGAACGATCCTGCATCAAACAATGTTTCTAAATCACCTGGTTTATGTGCAATGCATGGGAGTTGATCGATGCGTTGCTTATTTGCAATAGCTGAATCCATTATCGCCTCGTTTACGCGACCTTATTAAGGATGAATCTGTTAGTGAAGGGCGCAATTATATCAGAAAATGCCCGTAGTCTATCCACCACAGAGGCGGCATGTATCACGGATGAATCAATTATCTGTCAGGTTAGGGGAGTAACGCATAGGGATTAATGACTTCCCGCCTGCTCGGTATCGCTCTATGCGGCTTTGCAACGGTGCGGGTAGTGCGTCATCGGACAGGGTGACAAATCCCGCTGCTTGATAGAAGGCTTCCAGATAGGCAAAGGCAAAACAATAACAAGGCTGCTGGGTGAGTTGGTCTTGCACGGCCTGCAGAAGGTGTTGACCGATGCCTTGGCCACGTTGCTCTGGGTGAACCAGCATGCCGGTGAGCAGTTGATAATCTTCAATGTATTTAAAACGCACACAGCATTGTATGCCTTGATTGCTCTCTCCCACCCAGATGGTTTCATCTTTCTTGGCTTTCCCCGCAGGATAATAGGCTTTATAGAATCGGTTGATCAGCGGGAACCGTAATGGCTCAAGAAGATGAAAACTAAGCTTACTCATGGGAAAACACTGCCAAGTGGGGATGAATCAGTTAAAATACAGCCCCTAGTATAAAAGGTATGGGTCAAAATAGGCATGAAAGTTTTGCAGGATAGGTCACTGGCACCTTTTCATACATTTGGTCTAACGGTTAACGCTGCGCACATTGTCGTCGTAGAAACGGTCGATGAGCTGGTTGCTGTATGGCGAGATAAGCAATATCAGGCATTCGCGAAGTTGATCGTTGGGCAGGGCAGTAACCTCCTATTCTGTGAAGATTTTGCCGGCGTGATTGTGGTCAACCGTATTAAGGGGATCACCATTACGGAGACGGACGAGGCCTTTGAGCTGCATGTGGGTGCCGGGGAAGATTGGCATGCGTTGGTGACCATGACGGTTGAAAAAGGCATGCCGGGGCTGGAAAACCTGGCGTTGATCCCGGGCTGTGTCGGCTCTTCACCGATACAAAATATCGGCGCTTATGGCGTGGAGCTGAAAGATGTCTGCCACTATGTCGACGTGGTGGCGCTGGAAAGTGGCGAGTGTACCCGATTGATGGCTGAAGAGTGTCAGTTTGGCTACCGTGAATCAATTTTTAAAGCCGCGCTCAAAAATACCCATGCCATTACTGCTGTGGGTTTGCGTTTAAACAAAGCATGGATTCCACATATCGCCTATGGTCCTTTGGCCAAGTTTGATCCTGCAACGGTGACCGCGACAGACATCCTGCATGAAGTCTGCGCGATTCGCCGTGAGAAATTGCCGGATCCGGCGGTGATGGGGAATGCAGGCAGCTTCTTTAAGAACCCTGTGGTCTCAGAAGCCCAAGCACAGGCACTCTTACAGCGCTACCCGAGCATGCCGATGTACCCGCAACCGCACGGGCAATGTAAATTAGCCGCAGGCTGGTTAATTGATCAGTGTGCGCTAAAAGGCCATCAAATCGGTGGTGCGCGTGTGCATGATCAGCAAGCTTTGGTGTTAGTGAATACCGGCACAGCAACATCTGCAGATGTATTGGCATTGGCCCAGTATGTCGTGGATACGGTTGCGGAGACCTTTGGGATTGTACTGGAACACGAAGTGCGTTTTATGGCGGCGTCTGGTGAGACGTGCCTGGCTGAGGCAATCGCATGAAAGAGCATAAAACGCGTTTGACGCTGATCAGCTTATTGGCTGATGGGCAATTTCATTCTGGCGAAGCCTTGGGTGAGGCCTTGGGGATGTCACGCGCAGCGGTGTCTAAACAGGTGAAAGTGCTGCAATCCTGGGGACTCGATATCTACCGGGTGCAGGGCAAAGGGTACTGTTTAGCGGCCCCGCTTGAATTACTGACCGTTGAGCGCATCTTATCGCACACGGCGTGTGCCGATCTGTCGGTGATCCCGGTCATTGACTCGACCAATCAATATCTGTTGGATCGCGTGGGTCAGTTACCTTCTGGTGCTGTCTGTGTGGCGGAATATCAGCAGGCAGGACGTGGTCGCCGTGGACGTCAGTGGTTATCACCGTTTGGCAGCAACCTATACCTGTCTATGTACTGGCGACTCGAGGCGGGGATGGCGGCCGCAATGGGGCTCAGCCTGGTGGTGGGCGTGGCCATTGCAGAGGCATTGCAATCGCTCGGCGCTGATGGGATCCGCGTGAAGTGGCCCAATGATCTGTACTACCAAGATAAAAAACTGGCCGGGATTTTGGTTGAAATGACCGGACAGGCCGGTGATGCCGCGCATTTGGTGATTGGCATGGGCCTCAATATTGCGATGCCGGAGCAAGAAGGCGAGAGTATTGAGCAGGGGTGGACTAACCTCACTCAGGCTTGTGATACCTTACCGGGTCGTAATCAACTGGCCGCGACACTGATCGCGAAATTAGCCCAAACCCTGACCGATTACGAAGAAAAAGGCCTCGATGGATTTATCGAGCGCTGGAATCGACTAGATAACTTTTTGAATCGCCCTGTGAAACTATTGATGGGCCCTCGTGTGGTCGAAGGCATTGCACGCGGGATCAATAATCAGGGGGCACTATTATTAGAAACCGAGGAAGGTCTTGTGCCTTACATCGGTGGTGAAATCAGCCTTAGAGGTTGTTAATGCAAATTTTAATTGAAGCGGGTAACACCTATGTCAAGGTGGCCCAGTTATTTGACAATGGCAATATTGAGCTATTAGGGCGTTATCCTAGCCGTAAATTAGAAATGGTGCTTGAGCCATTGATTGAAAGCGGGATTGATCGGATTGTGTTTGCGAGCGTGGGACCGGTGGAAGTGGATAACTCCATTCAGCGTATCTCACAGATGGCAAACATTCCTGTGCTGCAAGTGAAAACCCTGCGTAAAGATTTTGGGGTGAAGAATGCGTACAGTGAGTATCAGTATCTGGGTGTGGACCGCTGGTTAACGCTGGTGGCAGTACATCAGCAATTCAAACGCCCGACCGTGATTGTCGACATTGGTACCGCATTAACCTTTGATGTGATGACAGAAGAAGGTAAGCACCTAGGGGGGTGGATTGCACCGGGTTATCAGTTGATGATGAAGTCGGTACTGGAAAATACCACCAAGGTGTTCTCGGATCGCGACCATGGTGATGCCTTAACCTTTGCCGATAATACGGCGGATGGCCTGAAGAACGGCTGTCGTGCGGCGCTGGTGGGGTTAATTGAATTTGGCCTGTCTCAAGCGATTGATCGCCTGAAAGTCGAGCCGGAAGTGATTTTGTGTGGCGGCGGCGTACGACACCTGCCTGTGAATTGGGGCAAACACTATCATCACCGCTCGGATTTAGTCTTGGAAGGCTTAGCTTTATACGCAAAATGCCGATGATGAGCAAAAATTGCCCAAGCGATGAGTTTTGCGGAAAAAAATCCAAAAAAGGTATTGCAAGGGTTGAGATTGTTCAATAGAATGCGCAGCACTTACGCCGACTTAGCTCAGTAGGTAGAGCAACTGACTTGTAATCAGTAGGTCACCAGTTCGATTCCGGTAGTCGGCACCACTTTCTCCTAAATGAGTGAAAGTGCAAAAAAAATTTGGAGGGGTTCCCGAGTGGCCAAAGGGATCAGACTGTAAATCTGACGGCACTGCCTTCGAAGGTTCGAATCCTTCCCCCTCCACCATTTTCGATTGATTGAATAGCTTATCGAGTTACGAGTTTTGCGGGCATCGTATAATGGCTATTACCTCAGCCTTCCAAGCTGATGATGCGGGTTCGATTCCCGCTGCCCGCTCCACACTTCTAGTGTGCTGATATAGCTCAGTTGGTAGAGCGCACCCTTGGTAAGGGTGAGGTCGGCGGTTCAAATCCGCCTATCAGCACCACCCCCCTCTTTAAGTTACCTCAATACTTTTGATATATACTCTACAAACCCATGTCAGGTTGTGTGGTCGTAATGCCACCAAATTCCGTGCCTAGAGGGACTATCCATGTCTAAAGAAAAATTTGAACGCGTAAAACCGCACGTTAACGTTGGTACTATCGGCCACGTTGACCACGGTAAAACTACTCTAACTGCTGCTATCTGTACAACACTTGCAAAAGTGTACGGTGGTGCTGCTCGTGACTTCGCATCTATCGATAACGCTCCAGAAGAGCGTGAGCGTGGTATCACAATCTCTACTTCTCACGTAGAGTACGATACTCCGTCTCGTCACTACGCACACGTTGACTGTCCTGGACACGCTGACTACGTTAAAAACATGATCACCGGTGCTGCACAGATGGACGGTGGTATCCTA
>NZ_LDOV01000064.1 GCF_001029435.1 Photobacterium aphoticum
CAATAGCATAATGCCGTTCACTTAAGGTGAACGGCATTGTTTTTTCTTGGGTATCTACAGGGTTTTTTCTTAACAACCCTTGGGAAGGATCGCTGCCTTCTTGGCTCTAGGATCAAGCTCTCGGTCATCCCGTAGAAATTTTTTAATTGCCTCGGTATAGCTCCGGGAGAGGAGTAAGGAAGACCAACTAATAACCGCATGATATGTGCTAAGGCACCATTAAAACTCAGCTGGTACGGTAAGTAGTCGCCTTTTAAAGTCATACACATCTGCGTCATTTGATAACGAACAAGGTTATAAGTCATCAAAATTCCCCACAGTTCTTGTTTGACCAACTCCGGTAATCGGCTGCGTAAGGTGAGTTTGTTACCAAGCATATATTGCTTCTGCTCTCGATAGCCAAGCTCTATTTCCCAACGGTATCCATAGAGACCCAGCACATCGTTTTTGGGGTATAGCATTGGGTCAATCATCGAAGTGAGTACATCATATTGCTTGCCGTCTTTCACTCTCGATACAAGTCGTACGACGACTTCTTTGGGTAGATCTTGCCAGTTTTTCTGAGCTTGGGGGCTACTCTTTAGCTTTACGAGCTTATCTTGTCTTCCAAGTGAGCGAACTACCTCATATTGAAGACCTTTTTTCATTGGAATTAACCAATGCCTATTTATTCCCGTGACGTTCCATTTTTGTAATAAACCAAGAGAGTAAAAGCCTTTATCGAAGAGCGTTAAACTGTTATCAGGAGTGTTTTCTACTAATTTTTCGGCCAGTTTCATTTCATTAACGGTGTAACAGTCAAAGGCGCTGCCTGTAATTAAATGGCTACTAAGCTCCATTTGGCAGACCATACGCACTTGTGGATACTGCGTTTCTTTACCATCACGCTGAGTTGGCTTGGCAAAAGCTTGTGCATTATCTTTAGAGTCTTCGGTGCGCCATAAAACACCATCAACACCGAGCAGTGTTAACCCATTCCATGTCGGTAGCTGAGACTGATCAAACCAATGCTTTTTAGTGCATTCGAATAGAGCTTTAGCTGCGGCTTCTCCTAATGTTTTTCTTCTTTGAGTTAAGGCGCTCGGAGCAACGAATGGCTTGCCGTCTCGATCAACAATATCTAGCATGTTTACGATATCAGCCATCGACTTGTCGTTATAAATAGCCATGCCGACAAGTAACCAAGCCATAGACTCAAGAGTTAGCTTTCGCTTCCGCAAGGTAACGGTATCTGTAAGTTGATATGCTTCTTCAATGAGGGGGATGGGGATCAGATCAGCGAGTGTTTCTATCTGATTCGGTTTCCAATTATTGATGATATCTAGAGCTTGAGAAACATGCATAAAAAAATCCGATAAACAGTGTTTATCGGATTTTTACATACTGCGAGGATCATTCAACTGATCTGCCGACTAAAGCCTTAACTGATCGGCATTA
>NZ_LDOV01000065.1 GCF_001029435.1 Photobacterium aphoticum
ATCAATCAGAGCAAGAATGGTGCGGAAGGAGAGACTTGAACTCTCACACCTCGCGGCGCCAGAACCTAAATCTGGTGCGTCTACCAATTTCGCCACTTCCGCATTCGGATGCTACTGATTGTATTTTCAGTTTAGTAAAAACTAATCTGAAGAATAATGGTGCGGAAGGAGAGACTTGAACTCTCACACCTTGCGGCGCCAGAACCTAAATCTGGTGCGTCTACCAATTTCGCCACTTCCGCATACTTTCCGTTAATCAATAAAGATTGAACGTAAAGTGTAATAATGGCAGGTCTACCTGGATTCGAACCAGGGGATGACGGGATCAAAACCCGTTGCCTTACCGCTTGGCGATAGACCTGCAGATGCTCTTTACAGAGACTTA
>NZ_LDOV01000066.1 GCF_001029435.1 Photobacterium aphoticum
ACCAACTGAGCTACGTAGCCAATAAAGTGCTGATGTTTGATCAACAATCTTAAAGAATGGCAGGTCTACCTGGATTCGAACCAGGGAATGACGGGATCAAAACCCGTTGCCTTACCGCTTGGCGATAGACCTACAAATTGCTTTTCTTCAAAGCTGCTCTCAAGGAGAGAATGGTGCGGAAGGAGAGACTTGAACTCTCACACCTTGCGGCGCCAGAACCTAAATCTGGTGCGTCTACCAATTTCGCCACTTCCGCAAATTGTATTCGCCTTACTAAGAAGGAGAATGGTGGCTACGACGGGATTCGAACCTGTGACCCCATCATTATGAGTGATGTGCTCTAACCAACTGAGCTACGTAGCCATTTTAAGTTGCCGACTATACATGATAATCAACAGCTTTAAAAGTGGCAGGTCTACCTGGATTCGAACCAGGGGATGACGGGATCAAAACCCGTTGCCTTACCGCTTGGCGATAGACCTGCAGATTCTCTTTACAGAGACTTAATCA
>NZ_LDOV01000067.1 GCF_001029435.1 Photobacterium aphoticum
CACTTACGGAGAGATGGCTGAGTGGTTGAAAGCACCGGTCTTGAAAACCGGCATACGTTAATAGCGTATCTAGGGTTCAAATCCCTATCTCTCCGCCACATTCTAGAAATCGGGTTCATCCGGGTTTCATACAGAATTGGAGCGGTAGTTCAGTTGGTTAGAATACCGGCCTGTCACGCCGGGGGTCGCGGGTTCGAGTCCCGTCCGCTCCGCCAACGATTTAGCCCGATGCGAAAGCGTCGGGCTTTTTCATATCTAACGCTCCCGAAAGCCCTTCGGTCTTTTGGGCGCGCCTGGAAGGCCAGCCCCGACTTGCAGTGCGCGTTGAGTCCCGTCCGCTCCGCCAACACAACGCCGCCCTTGTCGCTA
>NZ_LDOV01000068.1 GCF_001029435.1 Photobacterium aphoticum
CGGTGCAGGTAACGTGATTCTTGAGCGCGAAGTGACGCAGGATGATCTGGATAACGGCATCTTTGTCGAAGTGTCACCGCATGGTGATCGCGTGGATGTGACCGCGCAAGTGACGGACCCTGCGGGCAATAAGTCTCCAGAAGCGACTGATAGCGCATTGGTAGATACTGATGCAGCATCAGCCCCAACGGTTGAGTTGCAAGGCGATACTAGCGGTGACGGTGTATACAACAGTGATGAGTTGGGTGCTGACGGCACTGTAACCGCCAAAGTGACTCTGGCGGCGGATACAGCTATTGGCGATACCATCACAGTGACAGACGGTGCAGGTAACGTCATTCTCGAGCGCGAAGTGACGCAGGATGATCTGGATAACGGCATCTTTGTCGAAGTGTCACCGCATGGTGATCGCGTGGATGTCACGGCACAAGTGACAGACCCTGCGGGTAATAAGTCTCCAGAAGCCAGCGATAGCGCATTGGTGGATCTAGAAGGTGCTTCAGCGCCAACGGTTGAGCTGCAAGGTGATACCAGCGGTGACGGTGTGTACAACAGTGATGAACTGGGTGCTGACGGCACTGTGACCGCCAAAGTGACCTTGGCTGTAGATACTGCAGTGGGCGATACCATCACAGTGACAGACGGTGCAGGTAACGTCATTCTTGAGCGTGAAGTGACGCAGGAT
>NZ_LDOV01000069.1 GCF_001029435.1 Photobacterium aphoticum
CGCTCCGCCACTTATTAAGAAGCCTCGCTAGAAATAGCGGGGCTTTTTATCGTTTGTAGTATTTTGGATGGACTCTCACGAGCCTTCGGCTTGAGTCCCGGTCGTGCGCGACCCCGGCCGTTCCGTCACTTATTAAGAAACCCTGTCGGAAACGACAGGGTTTTTTGCTATATACCTCTCCCAGAGAGCCCTACGGTCTCTAGGTCGCGGCTGGATGGCCAGCCCCGACTGGCCGTGCGCGTTGAGCTCCAGTCGTGCGCGACCCCGGCCACTCCGCCACTTCTTCGAAAGCCCTCACTGGGCGTGCCCGCAAGAAATAGCAGGGCTTTTTCGTATTTGAATAATTTTGAATGTCCGTCCTTCGGCCGGATAACCCCAGACTAGGCGTCCCCACCGTTCCGCTACTTATTAAGAAACCCAGTCTTCGGACTGGGTTTTGTCGTTTTAGGTGAAAGGGTTTCCCTTTCAAGGAAATGAGTCCCGATTGTGTGCAAGCCCTGTTGTCTCCAGCAGGGCTTTTTGTCTTTATAGGGCTATCTGTTCTAAAAGGGACGTTAACTATGATGACTTTGAGGCAGTCGGTGGTGCGTGCTCGACATCGGTGGGTGATCGTTGCAGGTGCTGAAACAACCAACCGAGGGCAATCAGAGAGGCGCCCAGACCGAGGAAACTCATCGCACGCCATAATCCTTCTAATGCAGCGGCATCCCACAAGAACACTTTGAAAGCCGCAATTCCGATGGTGATCAATCCCACTTGCTGTATGCGAGGATGTTGTCGTTGTACGCCCCAATAAGTAAAGAGCGCGCCAGCGATGATCAGCGCCACAGAATAGGTGAATAGTTCCGCCATGCTGGTTGCTGCACTTAAGCGGAGTGTGTCGGTTTGCCAAAACTGTCGAATGGAATACAACGCCCAAAGTGCCAACTGTACGGAGCCTGCCGTATAAAGCCATGAGGCCCGCAGCGGCGTTGGATACCACCGGTATTGAGCGCAGCCAATGGCCAGTAAGGCCGGTAGTGCCCAACCCAGTGTCAGTCCGTTAAATAATGGCCAATCAGCCCCAGAGATATCCTCGTGTAAAAGGGGCTGGTAAGCGGTATTGAGGCTCAGCGCGAGTAGGCCAGCTAAGCTGAACAACGCGAGTGCGTAACCTTGGTACAGGCGGTGTAGTTGGGTGCTATGGCGGGACTTATAGTGGTAGACCGCCCCCAGTGCCAGTGTTTGTCCCGCGAACAAGGCGACACTGTAAAAATCGCCATCCAGCAGGAAGTTATAGCTGCCCAGTACGAGGTAGTTTGTTTGGGCAAACAGCAGGATCACGCTGACATGTAACGTGGCGGCATCGAACCAGGCACGCAGTGTCGCATTGTGTTTGAGTAATACATACCGAGTGACAAGCAGTACGGCCAAAGTCGGTAAGACAGAGAGTACCATCCATGTCCATTCCGGCGTAAAGGCCGTTTGTAGGCCTGGTATAAACGGCACCAGCGTAATGCGTAAGATCAGCAGCGACATCAGTACTTTAATCGTGACGGCATGAGGCGTGAACCACGACTTATATTGCTGACAGGCAATCAACAACACTTGCAGTGCCAATGCGAAGGTGAAAGCGCTGCCAGTGAGGTAGATGGCGCTGACGGTCAGTAGTACCCCATGCAGGCTGGCAGACAGGCGGGTCGTGATGCGACGTTGATACAGGGCAAAGTAGGCTAACCCTATCGCGCAGACCATGGTAAAGACCGTCCAAATGAGTCGGTGATCCGGATGCGCCTGATCGATCCAAATGAGTGAGCCGATTAACATGACAGGACCGGCAAAGATCGTTATCCATTGCTGTGATCGAGCATGATCACCCTGATAGTATTGGCCGATCACACGGCAAATTACCAATACAATCAGTGCGGCACTGATGAGCAACACCCATACCGTGTTTATACCTTCGGCTTGTGCGAGATGGCGGGTCAGAAATTCAATACAGAGCATGGCCACGAGGATAGTGGAGACATAGATCCGTGGCGCACGGCCATACCGCCAAGCGGGCAGGATCAATAAGGCGAAAGGCAGTACGAATAACAGCAGACTCTGTGTCGTCAGGGGCTCAGCAAAGCACACGGTGAGGTACGTGATCATCATTAGCAAGAGAGCAGAGAACGCCGGATGGAAAAATGGCCAGCGTGCTCGATGCATGATGCGAAAATGCAGTGCCCATCCCATGCGTGGTACGAAAACCATCAAATAAGTGCTGATGGGGATAAAGGTCACGAACCAGGTAAAGCGTTGTTCAGGGGAAATGGTCACCGCAATCAAACTTAACCACAGCGAATGCCCGAGGATCACACCACTGATCAGCCAACGGATTGGACTTTTTTGTATCAGCGCCAGACTAGCCAGCGTGATAACACAAACATAGGTGGTGAGCAGGAATAAATTGGGTTCACTGCCGCCTATCCAAAGTGGGGCGGAATACCCCCCAATGATCCCTAATACGGCCATCAATGGGCCGAGCCGCAAACTGAACCATAATCCACCTAGTGCCAGACTCGCCATTGCGATAAGGGCTACGGAGGGGGCGATCAATTGATGCTTCACAGCGGCGAAAATGAACGTACCGTATAACCCGCTCATCCCTGCGGCATAGAGCGTAGCTGGGATATAGGCGTCCGATTTTTTATGTAAATAAGCGGTTTTGAGCGTTACTATTTTCCGGTGCAACCATTCACCTGCCCCCATTAATAAGAGAGATAATCCAGCGGCAAGCAGCATGCGAAGCGCAGCCGGGATCGTGAATTTACTGCCCACCACCTGCATCAAATAACCGGCACCGACCACCATGGCCAGCCCTCCCAGCCAGACCAGCCAATGTTGTTTAACATGGGCTAACCAGCGTTGCGTCAATACGGTCAACCAGCCTTGTGGCAATGGAGGTTGAGTGGCAGTGCTTGACGTCGTGTGTTTTTTTGCCTGAGCCTGAGCCTGAGCCTGAGCCTGAGCCTGAGCCTGAGCCTGAGCCTGAGCCTGAGCCTGAGCCTGAGCATGT
>NZ_LDOV01000070.1 GCF_001029435.1 Photobacterium aphoticum
CCTCTTCTTCAGCTCAAGGCTGTTTCCGATTCAAATTGGTCACTAGTATCATTGATAAATCTTTTTTGACTATCTATTCAACGAGTGCCCACACAGATTGCATGGTCAAATTGTTAAAGAACAAACTGACTTATCGTTACCGGCGATGCCGTTGTCCGTGTCAGTGAGGTCGCATTATAGAGAGTTCGATCACATTGGCAAGCGTGAAATTGCATTTTTTTCATCAAAATCGCACAACCGAACAAATACCAAACAGGAATGCCATTTTGGGGTGTTTTACAGCCAAAGCACAACACCATCCCCTCTTCTTTCTGTCCGCTTTTATCCATGGATGAATGCCAGCAATGGTTTTCTCAGCACAAAACGAACACATGAAGCTGGCTCTGCACCCCATCCGTCACCTTTAGCAAGCGAGTGTCTCTTTATATAGAAGCGCACTATATAGATAGAAAGCAGAAAAGCAGAAAAGC
>NZ_LDOV01000071.1 GCF_001029435.1 Photobacterium aphoticum
GTGACGCATGACGATCTGGATAACGGCATCTTTGTCGAAGTGTTACCGTTTGGTGATCGCGTGGATGTCACGGCACAAGTGACAGACCCTGCGGGTAATAAGTCTCCAGAAGCCAGCGATAGCGCATTGGTGGATCTAGAAGGTGTTTCTGCGCCAACGGTTGAGCTGCAAGGTGATACCAGCGGTGATGGCGTCTACAACAATGATGAGCTGGGTGCTGACGGCACTGTGACCGCCAAAGTGACCCTGGCGGCTGACACGGCAGTCGGTGATACCATCACAGTGACAGACGGTGCAGGTAACGTCATTCTTGAGCGTGAAGTGACACAG
>NZ_LDOV01000072.1 GCF_001029435.1 Photobacterium aphoticum
ACCGTTTGGTGATCGCGTGGAGGTCACGGCACAAGTGACAGACCCTGCGGGCAACAAATCCCCAGAAGCAAGCGATAGCGCATTGGTGGATCTAGAAGGTGCTTCTGCCCCAACGGTTGAGTTGCAAGGTGATACCAGTGGTGACGGCGTCTACAACAATGATGAACTGGGTGCTGACGGCACTGTGACGGCGAAAGTGACGCTGGCGGCTGACACGGCAGTGGGCGATACCATCACAGTGACAGACGGTGCCGGTAACGTCATTCTCGAGCGTGAAGTGACGCAGGAT
>NZ_LDOV01000073.1 GCF_001029435.1 Photobacterium aphoticum
ATGTTCGCGATCTCACCCTGCCATCCAATTGCATAAATTTGAAAGAAGAAATCGTCCTCGTGTAATCATCCCCTATTCTAGAGGCATTCCCAAATAGAGTTCTCCGAATTAAACTGGATAAAACGGAGAACGCTGATGAAAAAATCACGATATACAGAAACTCATATCGTCAAGATCCTGAAGGAAGTTGAAGCCGGTAGATTGGTGAAAGAGGTTTGCCGCGAGTATGGCATCTCTGACGCCACCTATTACAACTGGAAATCAAAATACGGAGGTATGGAAGCCTCTGATGTGAAACGACTGAAAGAACTTGAAGACGAAAACCGTCGTCTTAAACAGATGTTTGCTGAACTCAGTTTGGATCACAAAATTCTCAAGGATATTGTCGAAAAAAAGCTGTAAAACCAGCCATTCGACGAGAGTTAGTAGATTACGCGAAGTACTCTCACTGCATCAGTCTCCGTAGAGCTTGTCGAATCGTTGGTATTAGTGATTCAGTTTACCGTTATCAACCTGACAAGCATCGTAATGATGCTGTTATTGCTGCGTTGCAGGATGCTGTTGAACGTTATCCTGCTTATGGTTTTAGTCAGCTATTCAAAATACTAAAACGCTGGGGACATCGCTGGAATCACAAGCGCGTACACCGTATCTACTGTGATCTCAAACTGAATAAACGCCGTCGAGGTAAGAAGCGTTTACCGACTCGCAACCCTGAACCTCTCCGTGTGCCAGCAAGCATTAATCAATGTTGGTCGATGGACTTTATGAGTGATTCACTTATGTGCGGAAGACGTTTTAGAACCTTTAATGTTATCGATGACTTTAATCGAGAAGTGTTGGCGATTGAGATTGACCTGAATTTACCCGCTCCTCGAGTGGTAAGAGTATTAGAGCGGATTGTTGCTTGGCGTGGTTACCCAAACAAGCTACGGATGGATAACGGGCCTGAATTCATATCGTCTACGTTAGCTGAATGGGCAGAGCAGCATCAAATCCAACTAGAGTTCATCAACCCCAGCACACCAACGCAGAACTCATATGTTGAACGATTCAATCGAACTTACCGCGACGAAATACTCAATATGTATGTCTTCAAAACTCTGAATGAAGTACGAGAACTGACAGAAAAATGGTTCATTGAATACAACGATGAACGACCACATAGTGCGTTAAATGATCTGATGCCATGGGAATACCAGGCTAAGTCAGAACACTTGGAAAACTCTAATTTAGGATGCCACTAAAAATGGGATGTTTACACACCCCTGCCTAGCCGCTAACGGTGGGCATTGCAGTTGGCAGCCAAAATCATACTGCTCAACATACTCAACTTCAGCTAGTTATTTTGCTCTGTACTTTTCTTGATAGTAAGCAACTAATTCAAAAAGCTTTTCCTTAGCTTTCATATCTTCAATCCACACCCTCAATATTAAGCCAATATTGCATCAATCAATTCACACTACGCCATCTCATGACTCCAAATATGCTACCAGCCTCTCAGCATACAACTCATACACCTCTCGCCACTCATCCAACCAATTATGCTTGTTGTACACGGCCAGTACACCGCCTAACTCATGGCCAAGCATCTTCTCAACAACGTGGGGCATTACACCAAGCTCAGAGGCACCGGTAGATAGTGATCGCCTGAAGTCATGGGTTCCGGCAGGCTTGCGCGTATACGGCGTATATAACGGTTTGCAGCTGAAATAGTAATTGATGTATTGAGGTATTGCTCTGGGAATAACACGTCATCGTAGGTTTCCATCACGCGATCTAGTATGGCTCGGGCTTTGGTGGGGATTGGGCGTCGGATAGGTTTATTGGTTTTGCTGAGTTCTTTGGGGACGGTCCAGATACCCGCTTTCATATCAAAGTGGGAACGGCGGGCAAGGCGCAGCTCAGAAAGCCAGTTACCCCATAGTATAGTGAGTTAGTGAAGAGTTTTGTTGGAGGTGCTAGCGCGGCTACGTTCAATAGCTAGCCAGATTTGGGGCTTATCTTCACTAATCGATCTAGCCGAAGTATCTACTCCAATGTCATAGTCGTTTCAACATTGCGCTGAGTGAAACGCACAGGGCATAACTTGAACTGGATTTCGGCAAGATTCCCCCAATTCCTTCATGATTTTAGGTTTGCGCCTTGCCTCTTTCTGCCATG
>NZ_LDOV01000074.1 GCF_001029435.1 Photobacterium aphoticum
TCCCTATCTCTCCGCCACCTTCTAAAGGCCAGCAGAAATGCTGGCCTTTTTCGTATGCGTCGAGTTTTGCTTATGAAAACCGGGATTTGAAAATCCCTCCGTGAATGCACGCCCAGCTCTCAGCCACACATCAAAAAGCCGCTGAGAAATCAGCGGCTTTTTTACATTTGTCATACGCTAAATGACGGGATTACGTAAATCCCTAGTCGTGTGCGACCCCAGC
>NZ_LDOV01000075.1 GCF_001029435.1 Photobacterium aphoticum
TGAGAATACTAGTTACTTTCCAGATTTTGAAGATATTCCGCCTACCAGAGGTAGCGCCGGGATAAAGTTCAATAGCAAGACAAGTTGTGAGTCGAGTGAAGGAGTTTAGCCTGCTAAATGACTGAGCGAGAGAGCAACTTAACGTAGCTAGCGGGCTTTATAGCCAGCGGAATGTTTTCAACAGAATTTGCTTGGCGACCATAGCGTTATGGACCCACCTGATCCCATGCCGAACTCAGTAGTGAAACGTAACAGCGCCGATGGTAGTGTGGGGCCTCCCCATGTGA
>NZ_LDOV01000076.1 GCF_001029435.1 Photobacterium aphoticum
ATTCCCCCTTAGTTCAGTCGGTAGAACGGCGGACTGTTAATCCGTATGTCGCAAGTTCAAGTCTTGCAGGGGGAGCCAAATTACAGTGTTGAGCCAAATGGCTTGAGACTAAAAAGATTTAGTGTGCCGACTTAGCTCAGTAGGTAGAGCAACTGACTTGTAATCAGTAGGTCACCAGTTCGACTCCGGTAGTCGGCACCATTTCTTAGCAAAGCGTTGTGTAAACAACTTTTGCAAAAGTCAGTCTTCGGATTGCACTTTTGCCTCGATAGCTCAGTCGGTAGAGCAGAGGATTGAAAATCCTCGTGTCGGTGGTTCGATTCCGCCTCGAGGCACCATATTTTATCTGCCACGATAATTCGTGATAGAAGAAAGTTACAATTCCCCCTTAGTTCAGTCGGTAGAACGGCGGACTGTTAATCCGTATGTCGCAAGTTCAAGTCTTGCAGGGGGAGCCAATTCAGTGTTGAGCCAAATGGCTTAAGACTAAAAAAGATATAGTGTGCCGAC
>NZ_LDOV01000077.1 GCF_001029435.1 Photobacterium aphoticum
TCCCCCACACTAAGGCATGTTCCCAGGCATTACTCACCCGTCCGCCGCTCGCCGCCCATCAACGCACCCGAAGGATTAATGTTGTCGCTGCCGCTCGACTTGCATGTGTTAGGCCTGCCGCCAGCGTTCAATCTGAGCCATGATCAAACTCTTCAATTAAAGTTTTGGCTCAATGAATACTGTTAATTCATCACAATGTGATGAATGAATTGACTGTGCTCTCCTCTTCTTCAGCTCAAGGCTGTTTCCGATTCGAATTGGTCACTAGTATCATTGATAAATCTTTTTTGACTATCTATTCAACGAGTGCCCACACAGATTGCATGGTCAAATTGTTAAAGAACGTTGACTTTCAATGCGTTAGCGCTGTGCACTTCCGCAAGTCAGGCTGCGTATAATACGCGTTTCTGATATTCAGTCAAGACAAAATTTTCATCTTTTTCAGTAAAAGGA
>NZ_LDOV01000078.1 GCF_001029435.1 Photobacterium aphoticum
CCAACTGAGCTACGTAGCCATTTAGGGTTGCCGACTATACTCGTAATCCACAACCTTGTAAAGATGGCAGGTCTACCTGGATTCGAACCAGGGGATGACGGGATCAAAACCCGTTGCCTTACCGCTTGGCGATAGACCTACAAGTTGCTTTTCTTCAAAGCTGCTCTCAAAGAGAGAATGGTGCGGAAGGAGAGACTTGAACTCTCACACCTCGCGGCGCCAGAACCTAAATCTGGTGCGTCTACCAATTTCGCCACTTCCGCATTCGGATGCTACTGATTGTATTTTCAGTTTAGTAAAAACTAAACTGAAGAATAATGGTGCGGAAGGAGAGA
>NZ_LDOV01000079.1 GCF_001029435.1 Photobacterium aphoticum
CATCGAGGAACGCCTCGATGGTTGTGGAAATGGCGCGTTGGCAGAGTGGCTATGCAGCGGATTGCAAATCCGTGGACCTCGGTTCAAATCCGGCCCCCGCAACCAATGCGACACTAGCTCAGTTGGTAGAGCGCAACCTTGCCAAGGTTGAGGTCACGAGTTCGAACCTCGTGTGTCGCTCCACTTCTTCTTTGAAGTGAAGACAAAGTTGTCATCGTACTTAACGGTGAAAAAATCGGACGCGGGGTGGAGCAGCTTGGTAGCTCGTCGGGCTCATAACCCGAAGGTCGTTGGTTCAAATCCGGCCCCCGCAACC
>NZ_LDOV01000080.1 GCF_001029435.1 Photobacterium aphoticum
CTGGAAGAATAACCAAACAGCTAGCCGATTCAGCGGGTAGACAGCTCGCTAAGTTATTCATATTGTAACAATTACAAGGAGCATGTTCCTATTCGGAGCATGCTCCTTGTGTTATATTTCTGCGCAAAATGTGTCCCCCGTCAGACGGGGCATCGTCTTCTAACCATAAGAAATTTCAGTCAAGCCATGGAACTTGTATATATCATTGCTGCCTTTTTGGCAGGTTACATTGCCCTC
>NZ_LDOV01000081.1 GCF_001029435.1 Photobacterium aphoticum
CTGTGGTAGACGCCGTCCCCGTTGGTGTCGCCCGGCAGCTCCGCTGTCGGCGCTGGTGCTGCGCCGTTCGCACCCCGGGTATTGTCACTCACTTCCGGTGACGGGTTGCCAGCAGCATCCACGACCTGGGCGGTCACTTCTACCTTGCCGCCATCAACGGTGATCTCGACTTGGATGCCATTGTTCAAATCATCTTGGGTAATAACGCGGTCAACCAGTAC
>NZ_LDOV01000082.1 GCF_001029435.1 Photobacterium aphoticum
CCGACGTTCAGTGCCTGCTGACCGTTATAGGCCAACAGGTTATCCGGTACTTCCTTGAACTCACGCTTGATTTCCGCCACATCACGCAGATAAATCAGCCCTTTAGAGCCACCATCGGTGATGATCAGATCCCCCAGCTCTTCCACACTCTGGAATTCACCGGTTGGATGAACACGGATATACTCGCTGCCGATTCGTACTGCACCGGCACTGGTCGCCAAGTTCTGGGTTTCCAGTGTGCCGTAAATGGTTTGCGGTGAAATGCCCAGCGCGCTCAAACGCTGCATAGAGATTTCAATGAATACCT
>NZ_LDOV01000083.1 GCF_001029435.1 Photobacterium aphoticum
ACGACATGGCGCGCAACATCGTGAAAGCGGTTGAGCGCTGTGATCTGAAAGTCGATCAGCTGATATTCTCTGGTCTGGCTGCCAGTTATGCTGTTCTGACACCGGACGAGCGCGAGCTCGGCGTGTGTGTCGTGGACATCGGTGGCGGTACAATGGATATCGCGGTCTGGACCGGTGGCGCACTGCGCCATGCTGCCGTCATCTCGTATGCCGGCAATGTGGTGACCAGCGATATTGCTTATGCCTTTGGTACACCGCTCGGTGATGCGGAAGAAATAAAGGTCAAATACGGTTGTGCACTGAGTGAAATGGTCAGCAAAGATGCGAAGGTCGATGTACCGAGCGTCGGCGGACGGCCTT
>NZ_LDOV01000084.1 GCF_001029435.1 Photobacterium aphoticum
TTGTCAGGCTTGGGAATGTTGCCGTCAGGATATGACCACCAGCTTTTATCAGTTCGACTAAAACTTGTGTTTCAATGTCCATCGTTGTTCCTCCACAGAAAAAAGCGGAACAACACCCAGCGGTGTGTCCCGCATGGGTTGGCTTATTGGCTTATTAACTCAGAGAACTTCCCAGTGAAATATTTCCTCTTCACCGGTTGGCTCGCCTTCACTTACATATAATTCTAATTCCATAGTGCCTTTGGTTTCAGACACTTCATTAAAGCCATAAGAAACGATATGGGGAATGAAGCTATGTTCCATTTCTGGTTTAGCAATTCCACAGTCAGCGAGTGCCTGCCCTTCTACTTCATCGTCGCATACAACGCCAGGAGCGCTGC
>NZ_LDOV01000085.1 GCF_001029435.1 Photobacterium aphoticum
CCTGACCTCCACTGAGAGGACCTCTGGTGCGCCTGTAACATCCCCCAACTCAACCTTCACCGTCGCTGTAGCCACACCGCCGTTGCCATCGCGCACTTCCACTGCTAGGTCAAACTCGCCTAGGTCAGCGTCGTCAATGTCTTGATTTAACGTGATCGCCCCTGAGGTTGGATCGATGCTGAAAACGCCGTTGGTCAGCTCGCCGCCAACGAAGCTGGAGCTCAACGTATCTCCATCTGCGACCACAGCTTTCACCGTTCCGACTAGTGCGCCCGACTTGCTGCCTTCTTTAACGGCATCAAAGTTGTAAACGTCATCCTTTGGTGCGTCTGTCGGCGTGTCCGTGCCTGAGAGGAACTCTGGTGCGTCGTTGACAGGCGTGACATTAACGGTAACAACAGCTG
>NZ_LDOV01000086.1 GCF_001029435.1 Photobacterium aphoticum
TGCGACATGGGATTTTCCGGTTTTGTTCCGTGCTGAAGGTAATCCTCTCTCTGATTTTCAGGGCGTGCTCAATCATACTGAGTTTTATGAAACATCTAGTCATGTTGCTAGCCTTTCATCGCTACACAATGCTTATGTTTTCATTGAGTCCGATCTTGAACATATAAAAAGAAAACCTGAAAGTACGACATTTATTTACAAGAAAGAACCTAATCGTGTTGTTAAGAACGGAGAGTTGAATAAGCCGCTTAGATTTGATTATTCCGGAGCAACAAGCCTGTCAGTAAAATATAGAAACTT
>NZ_LDOV01000087.1 GCF_001029435.1 Photobacterium aphoticum
TTACGGCCTGCTACGGTGTCAGTTTTAAACTGCTCACTCTCGCTCATTGGGCGGAAAGACAGCAGTTCAAAGTAGTTCCACATTAAATCGTCGGAGATCGACAGCAGATTGCCGTACATCTCGTTAGCCGGCTATGACACACCAATGAAGATGAGGGCCGATATCGACATATTCTTCACGCCATCTAAACCAAACAGCAGCGGCATGGTGAGCAACACCTGCGGGGTGTGGCCT
>NZ_LDOV01000088.1 GCF_001029435.1 Photobacterium aphoticum
ATCACCGTGAGCGACGATGCGCTGGGCACGAATGAGCTGACGCTGAGCGGAGCGGATGCAGACAAGTTCGAGATAGTCGACAACAACGGCAGCTACGAGCTGCACCTGAAAGCGGGTGAGACGTTGGATCACGAAACCAACGGCCAGCTGGATGTGAGCGTATCGGTAGACGATGCGACGGCTGGCGGCACGCCGGACGACACGGCGAGCGCGAGCATCGCGGTCACCGACGTAAACGAAGCGCCGACGGTAGCGCTGTCGAATGTGAGCCAGGGTCTGTCAGAAGACACAGACACGACAAGCAGCGTGAAGG
>NZ_LDOV01000089.1 GCF_001029435.1 Photobacterium aphoticum
CTAAATCGCAGTGTTCTAAAAACATTTAAGTCAAAGCTCACGATTTCACCTATCCGAAAAACTCAGCTTGTAAATATCAGTTTTGAATCAGAAGATCCTGCATTGGCTGCCAAAATTGCCAATGAAGTCGGCCAGTCCTTTATCGAAAACAATCTCGAGTCAAAATTACTTGCAACTGAACAAGCGACCAGTTGGATTAACCAGCGACTTGCAGAGTTGAAGAGCAAGTTGGATAGCTCAGAACAAGCATTGCTGCAGTTTCTGGAAGCGCAAAAGCTGATTGATGATAGCGGTATTGTGGCGTTAACCAGTTCAGAACTGTCAAATCTTACTGACCGCATTGCTCAAGCAACCGAGAAGCGAATTGAAACTCAAGCGCTGTTCAATG
>NZ_LDOV01000090.1 GCF_001029435.1 Photobacterium aphoticum
TGACCCGCGGCGAGTTTGAGGCCGATCCCCGCTTGGAAGCCGGCCCGAGTGAATTCAAACAGGCCGGTGCCAGCTTTAACCAGATGGTGCAGGCCATTAACCAGATGATTGGCGGGCAGCAGCGCCTGCTGTCCGATATCTCGCATGAACTGCGCTCTCCGCTGACCCGGTTACGGATGGCCACGGCGCTTGCCCAGCGCAAACAGGGCGAAAGCAAAGAGCTGACCCGGATTGATACCGAGGCCGAGCGACTGGAAAAAATGATCAGCGAACTGCTGGAATTATCTCGGATGCCGGCCTCTGCTTGAAAAAAAAAAGAACTCTGAGACGCCAGAGACTTTCGGGCACAATGATAACAAGATGCCAAATAT
>NZ_LDOV01000091.1 GCF_001029435.1 Photobacterium aphoticum
CCACAGCAGGGTAGTACCTTCACCATTCGTCTTAATGTCGACGAGTCTGAAACTCAAAGTAACTGCCATTAGCAACACTTACCCGGTATGAGTGTTGCAGCCACCACAATCACCGGAGTAAACGGAATACACGCTGATGAAGGGGGTGGCTGCAATACATGTCCTGATTTGGCTTAGAAAGCCGGTTCGATGGTACCGTTGAATGTTTGCTGCAGATAGTCGCGAATCGGTTGTGACTGATAGATATCAACAAACGTTTGGTATGCCGGGTTGTTGTTATCTGCATCACGCGTCGCAATCACCATGACTGCCA
>NZ_LDOV01000092.1 GCF_001029435.1 Photobacterium aphoticum
GGCAGACCACGGCAGACGGGCTTCCAGATTAGCGTCCATCCACGTATCCGGATCGCGGTGCGTCATCAGCCCATAGACATCCAGATAGTGTTTCTCGATCCCGTCGATGTACGTCTGTACCAAAGGGTAAATCGACTTAGCATAATCCGCATCGCCGCTATAACGTAAGTAATCCCACACTTCACGCACCATCAACGGCGTACCGTCAGGAGTGTTGTAAACAATGTTGGGCTTAT
>NZ_LDOV01000093.1 GCF_001029435.1 Photobacterium aphoticum
GCAGCTTTTAGCGCGGCAATACCTTTAACGTCATTTGGATTTAGTGGGTTAGGACGGATTTTATTTACAGTTTCTAACAGTCCCATAGCGTTCATAATGACAGATTGACCGCGATAGAATGGGGTATCTTTCTGATACCATTTCGTTGCTACGGTTGCTTTGTAGTACAAGGCAGCGTTGATAACGTTATGTAAATCAATATATTCATCGTGCGAACCAATAGCTTTGAAAATTAGTGGGTTGATGTCGTTCAACACTTCTTCGATGGAATCTTCATCGCAGCCAGTGATCTTCTGTACTTGTTCAGAAGTCAGGTCAAATACTTTGAAAATTTCAGCGTATGCTTCAAGCGTTCCCTCGGTATCACAATATTCAAGTGCCATCGTTTTAAAGTTCATAAGTGATAGCAGACGCAGGGTTTGAAAATACATTGTGCCGACACTTGGGCTGAATTGGTCT
>NZ_LDOV01000094.1 GCF_001029435.1 Photobacterium aphoticum
AATTACGCCACCAAAGGTGAACGCGATAAAGCCAGCAAGACCCCCAACGATCATCGAACCTGTGGTCAACTGCGCAGAAAGTGCAAATACGATACCTGCGACAGCAAACAAGATGTTTTTCTTCTTGATATGGTCTGTGTTGGTGTCAACATGCGTCATTTCTGTCTCTTTGTACTCGCGTGGTTTGCGGTAGCTAAACAGAATCGCAGTCACTAGGCCAAAAATCATCCCCGCAGCTGGCAGTAACATCGCCATCGGTACTTGGCTAGCAGTAACGGTT
>NZ_LDOV01000095.1 GCF_001029435.1 Photobacterium aphoticum
AAGATCATGACCTTTATGCCGGTTATGTTTACTTTCTTCTTCCTGTTCTTCACGTCAGGTCTGGTACTATACTGGTTGGTATCAAACATAGTAACGCTTATCCAGCAATCGCTAATCTACAAGGCGCTGGAAAAGAAAGGCTTACACACTAAGTAACAGCCAATAAACAATAAAAGGCGGCCAAAAGGTCGCCTTTTTTATTTGAGCTGATTACAATTCAACTCATTGTT
>NZ_LDOV01000096.1 GCF_001029435.1 Photobacterium aphoticum
CGAACTCTTCAAATTGGATAAGCGCGTCCGGCCAACGGTGCTTAACAGCCTGCATGAAATCATCAACAAACGTATCGTATTCCTGCACAGAAATACGAGGATGACGCCAACCCATGTACATAGGGTCAGAAAGACGTTGCGGGTTGTTTGTACCCACATCCAAAACCACTGGCAGGGCGTAAGCCGGGCGGATACCACCACATGCGGTGTACAGAGACA
>NZ_LDOV01000097.1 GCF_001029435.1 Photobacterium aphoticum
AATTATTATGCTTCAACCTTTATTGTCGTTTCCGCAGGCAAAAAATGGCCAAATCGGCTTAATTCTTACGCGAAAGTGAAAACTGATTGATAAGTGACTCCAAATGTTCAGAAAGTTGCTCAAGATTCATACTGATTTCACGCGTTTGAGCCGCCGACTTAGAGGTGTCATTCGCATGCTCAGTGATGATCTCAACTTTACGTTGTACGTCTTGGCTGATTTCCGTTGTGTTACTGGTTTGACGTTGAATACTTTCCGCGTGGTGTAACGCTTGTTGCATCTCAGAAACAACGTCAGACATAGCAACAGACA
>NZ_LDOV01000098.1 GCF_001029435.1 Photobacterium aphoticum
GATCTGAACACTCAGACTAATGAAGATAGACACTGCTATAACAGACCACATAGGCTCTACTGCGTAGGCAATAAATACCTTCAGAACACTTAGTACCACTAGTGGCACAGCAAGCGTAACTGATGCCTTAGAACACCACTCCTTAACAAACTGAGGTTTAATAAGTGCCAGAGCACTTAACCCCATTACAATGACCAAAAACGATAGAGTTTTTACGTTTGCCTCAAAGACATTCGTA
>NZ_LDOV01000099.1 GCF_001029435.1 Photobacterium aphoticum
GTAAAGTGTATGACGTGGACAATTTAAGAGTAATGACTCCGAGAAGACATATCGATATTCATAAAGGATTATGAAATGGAACTAAAAGGTAAACTACAAGACTACACAGAATCAGAATTTAGACGATTTCTGGATGAATTTTTTGAAGACACTGAGACTAATAACCTCCCGGACTCAGAATATGATGAGTACATTTCCAAGCTGGCAAAACACTTCTCTACTATTGTTGAACACCCAGAAGGTAATGGTTTGATTTTCCACCCTGCCGCACGTCGTGAAGATTCAGTTGATGGTGTGATTGAAGAACTT
>NZ_LDOV01000100.1 GCF_001029435.1 Photobacterium aphoticum
CTTCCCACCCGGTTCTAACGTAACCGTATTGCTATCTGCAGTCCAACCGTCAGGCACGTTGGCAATGACATCGACAACCGCAGCATCACAAGTCTCACTGTCCTGACTGGTCAACGTAGCGGTGTAACTCACTGTTGTGCCTGGCGCAACTTCACCACTTTGGTTTGCCGTTAGCGCCAATACAGGGTTTGCCAACAAACACACCTCCATAGGAGCTTCAACCGTATAGTTTGCCGTCACTTGATTAAGATAACGGCTGTCAGCTCCGTTGACCGCCTGAAT
>NZ_LDOV01000101.1 GCF_001029435.1 Photobacterium aphoticum
CGCTCAAATTTATATTGTTAGTTTAGTAAAAAGCTTGGAAATTCAATAAATCAAAGGATTCTAGACAACTTAACATTAACGATTTACTAGTACTTCCAGGCTAATTCCAATGTCTTTTTCTGTCGTCACATCAAATTGGTTTCGTTTGACGTTACCGTTATTGTTGTTGGCGTTCGTCTATCTTGGACTTGATTCCATCATCGATTTTACTAAGTCCAACCTTGGTATTCTGTCGAATTTGCCGTTTGTACTGTTTTTCTGTTGCTTAGCGCTTTCTTATGCATTCAAACAGAACCACATCGCTATGGTCTCGTGCGCAA
>NZ_LDOV01000102.1 GCF_001029435.1 Photobacterium aphoticum
CCTCTGTGATATTTTTATTTTTACCTATACTAAAAGCACAATAAAAATAACATATCTGCACAGTGGCCATGCTTTCATAGTCAATGGATCGCTTATGAACATTCGGTATCGCTCGCTGAACAAAGCTCTGCAGTATTCGCTGGCAGTCATGCATGATTGCAAGCGTCCTCCGGCCATTTTTTTACTGCTACCCAGTTTATCGGTATGCCCGGCATGGGCTAACGGAACGGATGCGGATATCGAACCGGTCATGCCGGAGTATGAATATCG
>NZ_LDOV01000103.1 GCF_001029435.1 Photobacterium aphoticum
TACTAAGCGTAGCGTTTGGCCTGCTTCCTATGGGCATTATCATGTACCTAAGCATTAATGTGTTTAATGCGCCATTACACCCGGATGTCACCATACCGATCGTTGCGCTATGCTCGGGTACACTCTTCTGTACAACGGTTGCATCGTGGTTTATTGCCAGTCGAATAGACCGAACATTTACGGTACTGAGCTACAGAAATACATCAAAAAAAAGGGAGCCATGAGGCTCCTTTTTTTATACATATGAACTCCAGCCAGTAAC
>NZ_LDOV01000104.1 GCF_001029435.1 Photobacterium aphoticum
CCAATGTTGTCTACGTTTCGGCTCATGAATTCAGAAAGACTGTCAGGGGCTCCCTGCAGTTGAAGTCCATCAGCTCTGATAAAAAATGGAAGACCTTTGATTTGCAGAACACCTGCAACACCAAGGGCTTTGATTAAGGGGTCTTTATTACAAGTAGGGAATATCTCTCCAGTAGCACTCTTTTGAGCCATCAGTTCATCAAGTGATTTCTGACGGTCTTTGGCGCACCAGAGTTTTAGGGATTCATTAATAGATTCACCACCAAGCAGCGGAGCAAGTACAATCTCAAAGGAGTACTTGTCTGCCATAGCTTTCATTTGGTCGAAAAGCTTTAGGTTGAAGTCACCACTTGGGTCTACAAGCACAGTTACGTCAGGTTTGTCTTTCTTCAATCCATAACGGAAACTAGCTAAGTCACCTGAACGAACACCAAATCTTTCTAGTGTTACCATCCATGCAGCTTTTGCATCGGCCTGTGTGTTGATTGGACGCTTATTC
>NZ_LDOV01000105.1 GCF_001029435.1 Photobacterium aphoticum
TCGGCATTAGCAGGACACATGAGGTTAAGGTGAAGCCAATTGGTTCAGGGCAGGGAAAAGAATCGTTTATACAGATAACGCCCACTGTACAGTTAGGTGAGCGACTAGCTTTCCCGTCAGAAGGTTATTTTTATAATTTTGCGAATGCTCAACTGATCCAGGAATATAAAATGCTTGGTGATGGCCACTTCGGTTTCTATGCGACCCGAACGACCCAAAATAGGCTCGATGACGAGCAGTTAGCTAACTTGTATCAAAATACTATCCTAGTGTATTGGAATATTGATGGTCAGCTGGTCACTGACCAAAGCCTTGTGTATTTAGATCATCAAATCACGAAGTAACAATTAGCCAATATCAATGACGAATGGGTCAATGTGAAT
>NZ_LDOV01000106.1 GCF_001029435.1 Photobacterium aphoticum
ACTCGGCGTTATCCTCAAACAGGGAGTTTGCCCAGGCTGGGCCCCGGCCCTGGCTGTCGGTGCTGTACGGCGTTGTCGGCAGGTTCCCGCCGTAGATGGATGAGCAGCCGGTCGCGTTAGCTATCAGCAGGCGATCGCCAAACAGCTGAGTCAGCAGCTTAATGTAGGAGGTTTCGCCGCAGCCGGAGCAGGCTCCCGAGAATTCAAACAGGGGCTGCAGCAACTGACTGGAGCGCGCGTCAACCCGTTTGATGTCAATGCGCTTGAGCTCAGGCAGAGTCTGGAAATAGGCAAAGTGTCGCTGCTGTTCAGTC
>NZ_LDOV01000107.1 GCF_001029435.1 Photobacterium aphoticum
GGTGTTGACCAGCGATCAGCGGTCATCCTTCCGGCGATTAAGCCGCCGCCCGAGGCGAGCACCAGAAAAGCCAGTGTATAAATTACCGGTTTACGGCCTTTTACCCGTCCAAGTTGCCATAGCAGGGTAAGCAATAGGGCGGCCGCGAATGCAGCCACCATGGCTGGGCTGAAGAAGCTGGTCATCAGGCTGATAAGCCAAAGACTGGTGGCAAGCATCATCAGGCCAAACAGGGCGTTGACCTTGTTCATCCACATGCCAGGTTTCGGAAACAAGCCGGCTAGGTGGGGGAAGG
>NZ_LDOV01000108.1 GCF_001029435.1 Photobacterium aphoticum
GGTTCATGAAACCTTTGAGGCAATTCAGTTCTATTTGCTGAAAGCATCAAACGAGCTTGCTAAGACGAAAGGCAAGTGTGAGTGGTTTGAAGAAACAAAGTATGCGAAAGGCTAACTGCCGATTGATCACTATGCAAAAGCGGTTGATTCAATCTGTAGCCATGAGCTGAAACTTGATTGGGAATGGCTGCGCGGTGAAATCAAAGCACATGGTCTGCGCAACTCAGCGCTGACGGCTCTGATGCCATCTGAAACGTCTTCCCAGATTTCGAATGCGACAAACGGTATTGAGCCGCCGCGTGGCCTTGTGTCTGTGAAATCAAGCAAGG
>NZ_LDOV01000109.1 GCF_001029435.1 Photobacterium aphoticum
CTAGCATTGTCTCAGAAGCTTTTAAAGCCATGTCACTTCGTTCTGATATTGCGATTCAGAACACCGGCGGCGTTCGTAACAGTATCCCTGCCGGTGACGTCAGCGTCGGCCACGCCTTCGATGTGCTGCCGTTTACCAACTTGTTGGTGAATCTGGATATGACCGGACAAGAGATCCTCAATACCATTGAAGATGCGATTGATAACGTGGTTGTCAACAATTCCACCGGCGCTTTTCCGGCCGCTGCAAATCTACGCTTT
>NZ_LDOV01000110.1 GCF_001029435.1 Photobacterium aphoticum
GATAACCTTGGCGCCCAGTATGTAGCGCTGTGGGAAGAGTTTGAAGCCGGTGTCACTGCCGATGCTAAATTCGCCAAAGCGATTGACCGAACTCCCCCTCTGCTGCACAACCTCAATGATGACGGTCATGGTTGAAAAATACACAACATACATAAAGAAAAAGTACTAGCCCTCAATGGAGAAAGAATCTCTGCGGCAAGTCCTGAGATATGGGATGCGGTAGAAGCAAAGCTTCAGC
>NZ_LDOV01000111.1 GCF_001029435.1 Photobacterium aphoticum
GAAAAATCGTGGGCTATGAGGTGTATGAACGTGAGGGCGGTGAGTTAGCGTCACAGCTCCTGCAACGAACCTTGATGCGAGAGCAGTGCTTCAATCAACCGCTAGTTCTTCACTCAGATAACGGTGCGCCTATGAAGTCGCTGACGTTCAAAGCGAAGATGGATGAGCTAGGCATTACCTCATCGTATAGCCGCCCAAGAGTCAATGATGATAACCCGTATGTCGAGTCGTTGTTCCGCACGGTTAAGTACATGCCGAACTGG
>NZ_LDOV01000112.1 GCF_001029435.1 Photobacterium aphoticum
TCGCAACCAGCAATTTCGATGTGTCCGTTCAGTACCAACGCACCGCCGATGATGCAGTATTTACCGATCTTAGTAATACCAGCAACAATTGTACCCCCCGCCATCGCTGTTCCATATCCGATCTGCACGTTGTGCGCGATTTGCATCTGGTTGTCGATAATCACATTATCTTCAATGATGGTGGCATCCAGCGCACCACGGGCAATGGTGGCCCACGCGCCGATTTCCGCGCGGGTACCAATGCGGACGGTACCCAGCTGCGGGAGCGTCGCCCACTCGCCTTTCTCGTTTGCGTAACC
>NZ_LDOV01000113.1 GCF_001029435.1 Photobacterium aphoticum
TACCTGTGAGTGGACGGCCTTGCACGATTGAAGTTGAGCTGGCTAAAACTAGAGACAAAGAAGGAAGACGGTTAATTGAAGAGGCTGAGTATGTGGCTAAAGGCGGTCGTTATACTGCTCGCTTTTGCAAGTTCATCAGTGGGTTATGTCGCCACATGAGCATACATGCCGTCTCTCAGCATTTAGGGATCCGTTGGGAAACAGTAAAAAATATCGATAGAGAATACTTACGTTCAAGCTTGCCAGCTTTAGACCCTGAGAAACTGAATAACCTAATCCATATTGGTGTCGATGAAGTTGCCAGAGCCAAGAGACACGATTATA
>NZ_LDOV01000114.1 GCF_001029435.1 Photobacterium aphoticum
AACAGCGCGGAACCTTATTTGATCGCAATCATCGAGCCGAAGTTGAAGAACTGGAACCAGACTTCCGAGCTGCTGAAACCAATTTTTGCAAAGAGTTCTTTGTGGGCGGCAATGCTGTCAGGGCGCATGACATTCTCGATAGCGCTGCGCTTCTGGCTGATTTCCAGCTCGCTGTAACCGTTGGCACGCTTGAAGTCATGGTGCAGGTCTATTAACAGCTCGTGGACCTGCTCATCATCGAAGATATATTTCTCAGACAGGATCAGAATCCC
>NZ_LDOV01000115.1 GCF_001029435.1 Photobacterium aphoticum
TTCGATGTTTATCTCGCTGCGGTGAATTTTGGCTTGGTAGAGATGAATCTGGCCAGACAGCACTTTATCGCTGACGAGGATACTGAGCTCTTCGCACTCTTTGATCAGTTCTTTGGCTTCTTTAATACGGTTGAGATAGATGTAACAAGCCAGCATATACAGCTTGTATTTCAGCCTTAGTGAACGACTTGAGATCGCGTGGTCAATGCTATCGATCTTTTGGTAGTAGCGTATCGCACGGAAATGGTCGCCGTAGATGTCGCACAGGTTTCCCATTCCGAGTACCGACATCACGTATTCATCGATAA
>NZ_LDOV01000116.1 GCF_001029435.1 Photobacterium aphoticum
AGAAGCCGAGCCTTCCAGATACAGGTAGACCGGACCACCGTAAGGTGTAGAAAAGGTGACAGTTTCACCAGAAGCAATGGACAAACGCTGCTGTGCCAGTTCTAGCGGACCACGGTACACTTTCTGCTGGTAAGCACGGTTTGTATTGCTGCGGTGATAATTCAGCTTAATGCTGGCAGTAGCAGAAGAATTGTCCTGACGGGTCAGAGTAATTGTCTGCCCCGGCAGCGCGTACCAGCCTGTGGTTGTCCACTGTTTCGTATAAGGTACCGAAAAAGTTTGTTGGGTAGTCACGACTGCAGGGT
>NZ_LDOV01000117.1 GCF_001029435.1 Photobacterium aphoticum
TGAAGATACGTTGGCCATGATCAGTTCTATGCCAACGCGAGAAACATCACGTGGACAATCTCTATTAAAAATTGGTGATTTGGACTTAGGTAAAGTCCAATGGATTGTTTCGAACCGGGTAGGAATGCCTTGGTATGAACACATGTCCTTAAACCCTTATTTATTCTTTCTCTTTGCGCTGTGCCAGCTTGGGGTGTTTTGGTATGTTCATCGATACTACGAAATGCGCCGTGACCGTCAGATTGCTGCGTTAAGAGAAATACCAGCGTCACCTGGTGAGACGATTTCCGATGTCCGTTTGAGGAACATTCAAAAAATCATATCC
>NZ_LDOV01000118.1 GCF_001029435.1 Photobacterium aphoticum
TCGGTGTTCACTCAGCACTAAATTATGCCGCTTTGACCCAGCACCTGCTCCAGTTTTCCAAGCCAGAAACAAAAAAACCAGCACCTAAGTGCTGGCTTTTACAATCTGTTCGAAATGAGTTTACGCGGCAGATTCTGCCATCTGCTTTTTCATCAATTTGTCTGTGTGAGCGAACCAAACGTATGTCGCGACAATTGAGAAGAACAAGTAAGACAAAGC
>NZ_LDOV01000119.1 GCF_001029435.1 Photobacterium aphoticum
TGGCAACAGGATTTTTCTTCGAACGCAGTTACGAACAGCTTTTCTTACTGATTCTTGGCCACTCTTGGATCTTAATTTCTGAGAACTTGTTGCTACGCGATTCGAAAATTAAGGTGTTAGCGCTTCAACGCACAACCATATCGGGGCTGGTACTTGCGCTGATCTACACCATGCATGATATGGAAACCTTCTACTGGGCATGGGGAGGTGCGCTACTCGCTTATGTTTCAATGTTCATCTTGTATTCCGTTCCTACTAAAACGTTAAAGTGGAGCCAACTTTCACTGCCATCCAATATTCGCTTTTTTAAAAGCAACAGCCAG
>NZ_LDOV01000120.1 GCF_001029435.1 Photobacterium aphoticum
AGCCTTGTCGCCTTCTACCGTGATCAGTGACTGTTCTTCTTCAACCATGTCGCCAACAGCAACCATGATTTCAGTCACTTCAACTTCGTCGCCACCGATATCCGGTACGTTCACTTCTTTGTCCGCTGCTGCCGCTGGAGCAGCAACAGGTGCTGCCGCCGCAGGAGCCGCTGCTGGTGCAGAGCCCGCGATTTCGAAGATCATGATCAGAGAGCCAGTCGATACTTTATCGCCTGCCGCTACTTTGATTTCTTTTAGAACGCCGGCGAAAGGTGCAGGCACTTCCATTGATGCTTTGTCGCCTTCAACCGTCAGAAGAGATTGCTCTTCTTCAATGCTGTCGCCAACAGCAACCA
>NZ_LDOV01000121.1 GCF_001029435.1 Photobacterium aphoticum
AAATTGAAATCACCAAGCAGCGTTTTGAACAAAATGGCATAGAGATAAAAGGCTTTATTTTGAATGCTGTCGTACGCAAAGCAAGTTCGTATTATGGTGGTAATTATGGTTACTACAATTACAGTTATGAGTCGAATAAATAAGTAGACTGATTAAGAGTAATGAATAGAGGCGCTGAATGCAGCGCCTCTATTATAGTCGCGCTTTTTTTTTGAGAGTAAAGGTGCGCCTATTAGGCTCCTTAGTAAAAACAAAGTAGAACCTAGGGTTTATAAGAGATGGCCTGTAATGGGCTATCTCAAATGAAGAAAATTTGTCTCAGGGCTGTAAGGATTACTGATGTGTGAAGATGAAAAAACACTAATACTCCGATTCAAAATCTGAAATTGAAGATTCAAGGCTCACATTCGTGAGTATGTTTTAGCATTAACAAAGAGAAAATCATGAAAATCCTTGTCACAGGCGGTGCCGGTTTTATTGGCTCGGCCGTTGTTCGTCATATTATTAAGAATACATCTGATACAGTCATTAATGTCGATAAGTTGACCTATGCAGGCAACATGGAATCACTCGCCGAAGTGGATTCACATGAGCGCTATCATTTTGAGCAAGTCGACATTTGTAATCGTGATGAACTTGACCGACTGTTTGTGCAATATCAACCAGATGTAGTGATGCACTTAGCGGCAGAGTCGCACGTTGACCGTTCGATTGATGGCCCAATAGCGTTCATTGAAACCAATATTGTAGGTACGTATACATTGCTTGAAGCAGCCCGTGCGTACTGGATCACATTGGATGAAGTGGCAAAGAGAGCTTTTCGCTTCCACCATATCTCAACCGATGAGGTGTACGGTGACTTAGAAGGTACAGATGATTTGTTTACCGAGACAACATCGTATGAACCGTCAAGCCCATATTCAGCATCGAAGGCATCAAGCGATCACTTAGTACGTGCTTGGCATCGCACTTACGGCTTACCAACGATTGTGACCAACTGTTCAAACAACTATGGACCTTACCATTTCCCTGAAAAACTGATTCCATTAATGATTTTGAATGCTTTAGACGGTAAACCATTACCTGTATACGGCAATGGGATGCAAATTCGTGATTGGTTGTTTGTCGAAGACCACGCACGCGCTTTATATAAAGTAGTCACTGAAGGTGTGGTAGGGGAAACCTATAATATTGGCGGTCACAATGAGAAAGCTAATATTGATGTCGTGAAAACAATTTGTACACTGCTTGAGGAATTAGTGCCAAACAAGCCTGCAGGTGTCGCAGAATATCAAAAGCTAATCACGTATGTGACTGATCGCCCAGGGCACGACGTTAGATATGCCATTGACGCATCCAAAATTGAGCGTGAACTGGGCTGGAAACCAGAAGAGACGTTTGAATCCGGCATTCGTAAAACCGTCGAATGGTATTTGGATAATAAAAAGTGGTGGTCACGTGTACTAAATGGTTCTTACGAAGGAGAGCGTCTAGGAGTATCCGTTGTAACTAAGGGAACGAAATAATGAAAGGGATTGTTCTAGCGGGTGGCTCAGGTACGCGTCTATACCCATTAACACGTGGTGTTTCAAAACAACTGCTGCCTATCTACGATAAACCAATGGTATTTTACCCGATTTCTACACTAATGTTAGCTGGGATTAAAGATATTTTAATTATCACAACTCCTGAAGATAATGCCGGTTTTAAGCGTTTGTTAGGCGATGGCTCTGATTTTGGTATCAATCTCGAGTATGCAATCCAACCGAGTCCTGATGGCTTAGCACAGGCTTTTATTATTGGTGAGGAGTTTATCGGTGATGACTGTGTTTGTTTAGTACTTGGCGATAATATCTTTTATGGCCAGTCATTTTCGACAACACTGAAAAATGCGGCTTCACGTGAATCGGGCGCAACGGTGTTTGGGTATCAAGTTAAAGATCCTGAGCGATTTGGTGTGGTTGAATTTGATCAAGAGATGAAAGCGGTATCGATTGAAGAGAAGCCGGAAAAACCTAAATCGAACTATGCTGTAACTGGGCTTTATTTTTATGACAACCGTGTAGTTGAAATGGCTAAGCAAGTGAAGCCGTCCCACCGTGGTGAATTGGAAATTACCACTCTTAATGAAATGTATCTTAATGACGGCTCATTAAAGGTTGAACTTTTTGGCCGTGGTTTTGCGTGGTTAGATACCGGAACGCATGAAAGCCTTCATGAAGCATCATCTTTCGTAGAAACAATCCAAAATGTACAGGGTTTGAAAGTAGCCTGTTTGGAAGAAATTGCCTTTCGTAATGGTTGGTTAAGTGTTGAAGATTTACTTAGCTTAGCAGAGCCCATGAAAAAGAATGAATATGGTCAGTATCTACTTCGAATTGCGTCTGAGTCTCTGAAGGAATCTAATTGATGCGAGTATTAGTGACGGGAGCTAAAGGCCAAGTGGGATGCAGCTTAGTTGAACGTTTAAGCGGTAAGGTTGAATTACTTGCCATTGACCGAGATGAACTCGATATCACCAATGAGAATGCGGTGTTTGAAGCGGTTAAAGCATTCGAACCTGATATTATTATTAATGCTGCTGCACATACTGCAGTTGATAAGGCCGAAGAAGAAGTCGAACTCTCATATGCGATTAATCGCGATGGTCCTCTATATTTAGCTCAAGCTGCGGAAAGTATTGGTGCTGCATTATTGCATATTTCAACCGATTATGTATTTTCCGGCGATAAAAATGGCATTTACATCGAAACTGATGCAGTAGACCCAAAATGTGTGTACGGAAAAAGTAAGTTATTAGGAGAGCAAGCAGTACTTGCTAATTGTTCTCGGACTATTATTTTGCGCACAGCATGGGTCTTTGGTGAGGATGGGAATAACTTTGTAAAGACTATTCTTCGCTTAGCTCAGCAACGAGATGAGCTAGGTATTGTGGCAGACCAGTTTGGTGGCCCGACTTACGCTGGCGATATTGCTACAGCATTAATTACTATCGCCAAGACTATTGTAGCTGAAGATAGTGATTTTGATACAACTAAATACGGCATTTATCATTATTCTGGATTACCTCATACAAGTTGGTGTGGTTTTGCTCAAACTATTATTGCTAAAGCAGTGGAACAAAAAGTATTGAATAAAGCACCCATTATTAATGGTATCAAGACGGATGATTATCCAACACCTGCGAAACGACCTGCAAACTCAAAGCTTAATACACAGAAAATTACAGAAACATTTGGTATTCAAGCCAGCGACTGGCAATATGCTTTAAATCAATTATCTGATTATTAATAATCATCGAGAATGAATAAAATGAAAGTAATTGAAACTGATATTCCTGATGTGAAAATCATTGAACCGACGGTGTTTAGTGATGAACGTGGTTTCTTTATGGAAACATGGAGTCAAAAAAAATTTGAAGAGTTAGTAACAAGTAAGCCAACACAATTTGTACAAGATAACCACTCTAAATCTAAAAAAGGTATTCTACGCGGATTACATTACCAGACAGAAAATACACAAGGTAAATTAGTTCGCGTAATTTCAGGTGAAGTTTTTGATGTGGCAGTAGATATCCGTAAAGAATCTTCAACATTTGGTAAGTGGGTTGGTATTTACCTTTCTGCTGAAAACAAACGTCAATTATGGGTGCCGGAAGGCTTTGCACATGGTTTTTATGTGACGAGTGAAGAGGCTGAGTTTGTATACAAATGTACAGACTATTATAACCCTACATCTGAGGTGTCGATACTCTGGTCTGATAATGATATAAATATAAGTTGGCCATTAAGCATTAGCCCAATTGTATCTGAAAAGGATCGAGGAGCATTGAAATTTTCCGAATACATAAAAAAACATGGGTAATTATTTAATGTTTGAACGTATAAAAAACTATTTTATTAAAGCCAAGAATTCAGTTGTGAAACATGAAAGGATTAAGGCCCCCAAATTATTCATGACCATTCTGGCTAAAAATGAAGCTGATATAATTGAACATCAAATTATATACCACAGAGCAATGGGTGTTGATGGATTTATAGTTACGGATAATAACTCTTCAGACGCTACACGAGAAATATTTGAAAAATATAAAAAGAAAGGATGGATAAAAGAAATAATTTGCGAAATTAGTAATAATCACGACCAAAAGAAATGGGTCGATAGAATGATTAGAATAGCCAGTGAAAAATATAATGCCGATTGGATAATAAATTCAGATGCAGATGAATTTTGGTGCTGCTCATCTAGTTCTCTTAAAGATGAGTTAGCGAAAACGACATCAAATGTGATTTATGTTGATATATATAACATATACCCGCATGAAACAAATAAATTCTATGAAAATGATAACTTAATAAAGAATTATGAAAGAGTACCTGAGAGCATTAAAAATAAATTATCTCCATATAGCATTTATGATAAACAAATTCAAAAGGTCATTCATAGGACCAAAGGATATTTGTCAATAGAGAATGGCAATCATAATGTTCGCATAAAAAAGAAAAGTAGTGTTAAGTCTGATAATATAATTATTTATCACTATAGTTTACGTGGTCTCGAACATTTTAAAAGGAAAATGATTAATGGAGGAGCTAGTGTAAATAATAACGAAGAACTTTCAGAAAATGCGGCTCAACACTGGCGGTATTTTTACGATATATTTATCAACCAAGGCCGTGAATATCAAGATGAATATGATAGAGTGATAGGAACAAAATATTTTGATGATATGA